>NZ_AP022598.1:1208839-1511049 GCF_010725485.1 Mycolicibacterium parafortuitum
GAGGCCGTGACCCGGTTGCGGGACAGCGGCAACCCGAGCGGCGCGGCGCTGCGGGGTTTCCTGGACCGGCACGGCCACCGCGGGTACCGCGAACTGTGCATGCGGGATCCGTCGTGGGCCGACGATCCGGAGGGTCTGGGGTCGATGATGCAGGTGATGCTGCGGGCCCCGGCGAGGCAGGATCCGTCGGAAACCGCCGCCCCCGAACCGGAGTCGCGCACGCTACGGATGCTCGCCCGGCTCGCCCAGGGCGGCGCGCGCGGCCGGGAGGAGACCAAATCCCGGATGGCGCTGGTCGCCCACCTGCTCAAGCGGGGTTACCGCCATCTCGGCGAGGTGCTCTGCGACAACGGTGTGCTTCCCGACGCCGACCTGGTGTTCTTCTTCGACCGTCGCGAGCTGCCGCGGCTGGTGTCGGGCGGCGATGTGACCGAGCTGGTCGAGCGGGCCCGGCTCCGTCGTGACGCACTCCCGTACCAGGCCGCCCTGGAGTTCGACGACGTCTCGGTCGGACGTCCGACACCGACTGTGCGCCGGCAGGTTTCGACTGACGGCCAGATCGCGGGACGACCCGCCGGGCACGGCTCGGTGGAAGGTGTGGTCCGGGTGGCCCGTTCGGTCGTCGAGGCCCGGGATCTGCAACCCGGCGAGATCCTGGTCGCTCCGGTCACCGATGTCGGGTGGACGCCGTACTTCGCGGTGATCGCCGCGCTGGTCACCGACATCGGCAGCTCGGTATCCCACGGCGCCGTCGTCGCCCGCGAGTACGGGTTGCCGTGCGTGGTGAACACGTTGGTGGGCACCCAGGTGCTGCGCACCGGCGACCGGGTGCGGGTGGACGGCGACCGCGGACTGGTGACGGTCCTCTAGTCGATCCGGTTCCTGGCATCCATCGATGCGATGCCCTGGGTGGTAGTACTCCGCCCACCTTCCCGGGATGCGCGATGTTGCCTCCCGAAGTTGTCCTCACCGGAAGGCCGAAGTGCGGCCGACCAGCGTCAGACCCCTGTTCGGGGTCATGGCCGCGACGGTGCGAGGGAGAACCAGATGGGCTGCGATCCCGCTGCTGACGGACACACCGACGATTCCGTCCGGTGGTGGTACGACCTGCAGGACGATTCCTCAGCCGGGCACCGCGCCGCGGTGACCCGGATGCACGACTACCTGTTCCGCTCGGCGCGCCGGGAGCTCTACCGCGGAGGTACGTCGTACACCGAGAAGGAGATCGACGACATCGCCAACCAGGTCGCGGCGGACGCGCTGGTGGCCCTGCTGGCGAAACTGCCCGAGTTTCGCGGTGACTGCAAACTCACCACCTGGGCATACCGTTTCGTCGTCCTGGAGCTGTCGCACAAGCTCAAGATCCGGCGCCGGCACGCCTGGACGCCCCGCCTGCAGCTTGATCCGGACGACCGGGACGCGTTCGGCGATCCGTTCATCCACAACCCCTGCCGGCACGCCGAGGCCCGCGAGGCAATCCGCGCGGTCGGCCGCGCGTTCACGACGGTCCTGACCGAGCAGCAGCGGCGCGTCTTCGTTGAAACCGTGCTCGAGGGCGCGGCCCCGGAAGTCGTCGCCGAGAGGTACGGCATGTCGCGGAACGCGCTGTACAAGAGCATCTTCGACACCCGCCGTAAGATTCGCGGATTTCTGGCCGCTAATGGATTCGAAGTCGATGGCTGGTCACTGACGAACCCCGCCTGACCGAACCCACCCACCACGAAGCAGGTCACATCCATGCCCACAGTCGACAACCGCGATTCCGGGGACTCCTTCACGGTCGAAGCCCTTCCGCTGCGTGCCGACCTTCTGCGCGTCGCATACCGCTACACGCGCAACGCCGCCGACGCCGAGGAACTCGTCCAGGAGACGTACCTGAGTGCCTGGACGAGTTACGGAACCTACCAACCTGGGACGAACATCCGCGCCTGGCTGGTGCGAATCCTGGTGAACAACTGGGTGAACAGCTATCGGAAATCGACACGGCGCGTGCGGGAAACCCTCTCCGGTTGTCTGGCCCACGAACCGGCGGTCCATGCGATGACCGCCACCCCGTCCGCAGAGGACGTGGTGCTGCGAGACCACACCGACGAGGCCGTGAAGCGAAGCGTGGCAAGGCTACCGACGGGTTTTCAGGCGGTGATCTTCTACGCCGACATCTGCGATTACACGCTCAAGGAGGTCGCGGCGATCCAGAGCATCCCGCTCGGGACGGCGATGTCGCGGCGGCACCGGGGACTGCAGAGGCTGCGCACCCAGCTCGGCACCCCCGACACACAGCCCAGTGTGCGGTGACGGACGTGATCACTCTGTGGCGCAACGACATCGACCCTCTGTATGTGTCGGTACGGACGTGCGTGGTCACCATGGGGTTGATCGCGACCCTGATGACGCTCGTCGTGGCGTCGTGGTGACACCGTCGGGCACGCCTACCGTGTGCTCATGACCGAGTCCAACAAAGTTCTGGTCCGCAGGTTCTTCACCGCGGTCGAAGACGGTGACTTCGACGTCTTCGACGAGATCGTCGCGCAGGATTACGACGACCACCTTCCCGGCCGGCCACCCGGCCGGGAATCCCTCAAAACCTACTTCCGCGGGTTGCGGGAGGCCTTCCCGGATCTTCGGCTGCCGATCGCGCAGATGATCGCCGAGGGAGACCGCGTCGCGGTGCTCAACGCCGTCCAGGGCACCCACCGCGGCGAGTTCCTCGGCCTCGCCCCCACCGGCCGCAGCGTCGACGCCCCGGCGTTCCAGCTGTACCGGATCCAGGACGGTCGACTGGCCGAACACTGGGAGGTCGCCGACTTCGCGACGCTGCAGCGGCAGCTGACCGGGCCGGCCTGACACAGATCACACCGGCTCGCAAAACACCGGTTCGCCTGCGCCTTCGCGGCGATTCGATCACAGCTGCACGCCCCCGGCCTGCAGATACCGGGGAAAGTCGGACCGGCCGTCTACCATTCCCTCGGCACCCCTCCCCGACGATGGAAAGACACCAGACGTGAGTTACACCGCCGCTGACATCACCGAGCTCGACGATGTCCAGCACACCCGCCTGCGGCCGGCGGTCAACCTCGGTCTGGACGTCCTGAACACCGCCCTTCGCGAGTTGATCGACAACGCCGTCGAGGAGGTCGCCGACCCCAGCCACGGCGGGTCGACGGTGACCATCACGCTGCACGCCGACGGGTCGGTCAGCGTCGCCGACGACGGCCGCGGCCTTCCCGTCGACACCGACCCCACCACCGGTAAGAACGGCATCGTCAAGACCCTCGGTACCGCGCGTGCCGGCGGGAAGTTCTCCGCCCACACCGACGCCACCAGCACCGGCGCCGGGTTGAACGGAATCGGCGCCGCCGCAGCGGTATTCATCTCCGCGCGTACCGACGTCACCGTCCACCGCGACGGCAAGACCTACGTGCAGTGCTTCGGCCGGGGTTATCCCGGGGTGTTCGACGGCGAGGGTTTCGACCCGGACGCCGAGTTCACCCGCGACGACACCCAGAAACTCCGGGGCGTCGGCAACCGCAAGCCCAAGCTGCACGGCACCACCGTGCGGATCCTGTTCGACCCGTCCGTCGTCCCGGACTCCACCGTCGACATCGGCGAGGTGCTGCTGCGCGCCCACGCCGCGGCGCGGATGTCCCCGGGTGTGCAGCTGGTCGTCGTCGACGAGGGCTGGCCCGGTGACGAGATCCCGCCCGCACTGCTCGAACCGTTCAACGGGCCGTGGGGCACGGACACCCTGCTCGACCTGATGTGCACCGCGGCAGGCACCCCGGCCCCCGGTGTGCGCGCGATCGTCGAGGGCCGCGGCGAGTACACCACCGGCCGCGGGCCGACCCCGTTCCGGTGGTCGCTGACCGCCGGACCGGCCGAACCGGCGACGGTGGCCGCGTTCTGCAACACCGTGCGCACCCCCGGCGGCGGGTCGCACCTGACCGCGGCGGTCAAGGGGCTGTCCGAGGCGCTCGCCGACCGCGCGTCCCGTATCCGCGACCTCGGGCTGGCCAAGGGTGAAGAAGGACCGGAGCCCCAGGATTTCGCGGCCGTCACCGCCCTGGCCGTCGACACCCGCGCCCCCGACGTGTCGTGGGACTCGCAGGCCAAGACCGCGGTGTCGTCCCGGTCGCTGAACCTGGCGATGGCACCGGATGTGGCGCGCAGCGTCACCGTGTGGGCGGCCAACCCCGCCAACAACGACACCGTCACACTCTGGACCAAGCTGGCACTGGAGTCGGCCAGGGCCCGGCGCAGTGCCGAGGGCGCCAAGGCGCGCTCCCGCGCGGCGTCGAAGGCCAAAGGCCTCGGCACCAACCTGTCGCTACCGCCGAAGCTGTTGCCCAGCAGGGAAACCGGCCGCGGCTCGGGCGCCGAACTGTTCCTCTGCGAGGGCGACTCGGCGCTGGGCACCATCAAGGCCGCCCGCGACGCGACGTTCCAGGCGGCGTTCCCGCTGAAGGGCAAGCCGCCCAACGTGTACGGGTTCGCGCTGAGCAAGGCCAGGGCCAAGGACGAATTCGACTCGATCGAACGCATTCTGGGCTGCGGCGTGCGGGACAACTGCGATCCGGAGCTGTGCCGCTACGACCGGATCCTGTTCGCCTCCGACGCCGACCCCGACGGCGGCAACATCAACTCGAGCCTGATCTCGATGTTCCTGGACTTCTACCGTCCGCTGGTGGAGGCCGGCATGGTCTTCGTGACGTTGCCGCCGCTGTTCGTGGTGAAGAACGGTGACGAGCGGATCTACTGCCAGGACGAATCCGAACGTGACGCGGCGGTGGCTCAGCTGAAGGCGACCTCGAAGAAGCGCGTCGAGGTGCAGCGTAACAAGGGTCTCGGCGAGATGGACGCCGACGACTTCTGGAACACCGTGCTGGATCCGCACCGCCGCACGGTGATTCGCGTGCATCCCGATGATGCGGACAAGAAGCTGCACCACACGCTGTTCGGCGGACCTCCGGAGGGAAGGCGCACGTGGATGGCCGAGATCGCCGCCCGCGTCGACACCGCTTCCCTCGACCTCGACTAGGAATCTGACGTGACCGCCACTCTCGACATCCCCGAGCAGAACCCCGATCTGGTACTCGAGCAGAGCGCCGACGACTACTGGAACCACTATCAGCTGACGTTCGCGCTCTACAGCGTCAGCGACCGCGCGATCCCGTCGGCGTTCGACGGTCTCAAGCCCGGCCAGCGGCGTCTGCTCTACCAGATGCACGAGTCGCGGCTGCTGCCAGGCAACAAGCCGCAGAAGTCGTCGAAGGTGTGCTCGGCGGTCACCGGCAACCTGCATCCGCACGGCGGCGCGTCGATGTACGGTGCCGCCGCGCTGATGGCCGCGGACTTCCAGCGCGTGAAAGTCATCGACGGCCAAGGCGCTTTCCCCAGAATCCAGGGTGACATCCCCGCCGCAGACCGCTACACCGAGATGCGGCTGTCGGCACCGGGTGCGGCGCTGACCGCCGAACTCGACAGCCACGCGGTGCCGATGGTGCCGACCTTCGACGGCGAATGGATCGAGCCGACGGTGCTGCCGGCGCAGTGGCCGGTGCTGCTGTGCAACGGCGCGGTCGGCATCGCCGAGGGCTGGGCCACCAAGGTGCCCGCGCACAACCCCCGCGAGATCATGGCCGCCTGCCGGGCGCTGCTGAAGACCCCGAACATGACCGACGACCGGCTGTGCAAGCTGATCCCCGGACCCGACTGGGGCTGCGGTGCGTCGGTGGTCGGCACCGCCGGGCTGCGGGAGTACATCACCACCGGCCGCGGCCAGTTCACCGTGCGGGGCACGATCAGCGTCGAGGGCAAGAACTGCATCATCACCGAGCTGCCCCCGGGCGTCGCGAGCAACACCGTGCAGGACCGGATTCGGGCGCTGGTCGAGTCCGGCGAGATGTCCGGTGTCGCCGACATGTCCGATCTGACCGATCGCCGCAACGGCCTGCGCATCGTCGTCACGGCCAAGCGCGGCCACACCGCCGAGCAGATCCGTGATCAGCTGCTGGCGCTGACCCCGCTGGAGTCGACGTTCGCCGCCAGCCTGGTCGCACTCGACGAGAACCGGGTGCCGCGCTGGTGGTCGGTGCGCGAGCTGATCGCCGCGTTCCTGTCACTGCGGGATTCGGTGGTGCTGCACCGCAGCGAGTACCGGCTGGAGAAGGTCTCCGCCCGCCGGCATCTGGTGGCCGGTCTGATGAAGATCCACCTGGACATCGACGCGGCCGTCGCCGTCATCCGAGGCTCCGAGACGGTCGACGAGGCGCGCCGGGGTCTGCAGGAGCGTTTCTCGATCGACGAGGCACAGGCCGATTACGTTCTGGCGCTTCAGCTTCGGCGGCTCACCAAGCTGGACGTGATCGAGCTGCAGGCCGAGGCCGAGAAACTCGACGCCGAGTTCGCCGAACTCAGTGAACTGGTCGCGAATCCGGACGCCCGCCGCAAGGTGATCGACCAAGAGCTCGTCGAGACCGCGAAGCTGTTCAAGGGTCCCGAGTTCGACCGGCGCACGGTGCTGGACTACGACGCCACCCCCGTGTCGGCCACCAACGGCGAGGATGGTGCGCGCGAGCGCAAGGTCAACACGTCGTGGCGCCTGGACGACCGGGGGGTGTTCTCGGACAGCCACGGCGATCTGCTCACGTCGGGGCTGGGCTGGGCGGTGTGGTCGGACGGCCGGATCAAGTTCACCACCGGCGGCGGGCTGCCGTACAAGACCCGTGACATCCCCGTCGCGCCGGATATCACCGGGTTGGTGCGCTCCGGGGTGATGCCCCTCGGCCATCACCTGGCGTTGGTGACGCGGCGCGGCCGGATCCTGCGCATCGACCCGGCGGCGGTGAACCCGCAGGGTGTCGCGGGCAACGGGGTGGCCGGGGTGAAGCTGGCGGCAGACGACCCGGAAGACACCGTGATCGCGGCACTGCCGCTGACCTGTCAGAACGGTGAGGCGATCCTGTCGGTCGCCGAAAAGAGCTGGAAGGTCACCGAAGTCGCCGACATCCCGGTCAAGGGCCGTGGCGGAGCGGGCGTCGGATTCCACCCGTTCGTCAAGGGCGAGGGCCTGCTGCTCGCGGCGGCGGTGTCGCCGACCGGGTACGTGCGCGGCAAGAAGACCGTGCGCGCCGAGAACCGCGCCAAGGCCGCCGTGAAGGGCTCCGGCGCCGACGTCACGCCGGCACCGCCGCCCGAGAGCTGAGCCGAGGGTCAGGCGCAGCCGCACGAGTTGCGGTGGTGAAACGCCGTCGGCACCCGGATCCGTTGCGGCGCGGCGTCGTCGCCCCGCATGCGGCGCAACAGCAGTTCGACCGCGGTGGCGCCGATGGTGTCGACGTCCTGTGCGGCGGCGGTGAGCTTCGGTTCGAACAGGTCTGACCATTCGAAGTCGTCGTAGCAGACCAGCGCGAGGTCGCCCGGGATCGACAGCCCGACGCTGCGTACGGCTTTGAGCGTGCCGATGGTCATCGCGTTGTTCATCGACACCAGCGCGCTCGGCCGGTCCGCACTCGACATCAGCTTGCGCACTTCACGTTCGGCGGTATCGGTGTTGGAGTCGCCCTCGAGCACCAGCTCGTCGTCGAGTTCGATACCGCGGTCGGTCAGCGCCGCGAGGTGACCGTCGAACCGTTCGGTGGTCGACGAGATCCCGGGCTTGCCGCGCACGACACCGATGCGCCGGTGGCCGAGGTCGAGCAGATGCTCGGTCAACGACCGTGCCGCGTCGAGGTTCTCCGAGGACACCTGGTCGGCGGCGATGTCGGCGCCGCGGTCGATCAGCACCAGCGGCGTTCCGGTGCCGGTGATCTCGGGCAGTGTGGTCCGCTCCGATCCGGCCGCCGGCGCCACGATCATCCCGTCGACCCGGCGGCCCAGCAGGGAGTCCACCACCCGCTTCTCCGAGTCCGCCTCATCGTGCGAATCACCCACGATCAGTACGTATCCGGCGGCGGAGAGGGCCCGTTCGACCGCGTGCACCAGCCCGCCGAAGTACGGGTTGGTCAGCGCCGAGATGGACAGCCCGACGGTGTGCGTCCGGCCGCCGGCCAGGGCGCGTGCGACGACGTTGCGCCGGTACCCGGTCTCCTCGATCGCCGCCTCGACGCGCAGCCGGGTCTCGTCGTTGACCTTGCGGGTGCCGTTGAGCACGTGTGACACCGTGGATGCCGACACACCGGCGAGACGGGCCACATCACCCATGGTGGTCATGGCACGCGCACGATCCGGTCCGCGCGATGCGCGGTCGACTCGATCAGCCGGGCGTTGTTCTCGTCGGGCCCGAGCGCCCAGCGCTGCGCGTCCTCGGCGGACTTGCCGTACGCCTCATGCCGGCGCACCAGCCGGGCTCGCCGAATGTCGGTGTCGGGGGCCAGGAACCACACCTCGTCGATGCAGGAGCGCGCCGCCGGCCACGCGTCGCATTCCAGCAGCAGGTAGTTGCCCTCGGTGACGACCAGCGGCACCTCGGACGGCACCGGGATCGCCGACCCGATCGACTCCTCGATCTCGCGCTCGAACCGCGGCGCGTACACCACCGGGTCTCCCGGGCGCTGGGCCCGCAGCGTCGCGAGCAGCCGGGCGTAGCCCCCGTCGTCGAAGGTGTCGTGCGCCCCTTTGCGGTCGCGGCGGCCCAGGTCGATCAGCACCTCGTTGGCGAGGTGGTAGCCGTCCATCGGGACCAGCACCGCGGTCTGCGGCCCGAGCGCGGCGACGAGCTGTTCGGCGACGGTCGACTTCCCAGCCGCGGGCGCGCCGGTCAGGCCGAGGATGCGGCGTTCGCCGGGAACGACGAGCGCCGTTGCCCACTCGACCAACTGGTCCAGCGTGGCGTCGTCTACGTCCTGCACGATGGTCACCGTCTCACTTTCGCGTCTGTTCACCGGCGAGTTTGCTCAGCCAGGCCCGTGGTCCGATCACCGAACACCGTAGTGCCGCGACCCGGGCCGAGCGACAGAGGCGCTCTGCGACCCCGACGTCGGGGTCGACCGCGTGGTAGGCGTACGCGCCGTGGAACACATCGCCGGCGCCCAGGGTGTCGACCACGTCGACCGGCGGCACCGCCACCGACCCGGAATCGCCACCGGCCCACCATTCGACGGGATCGCCGCCGTGGGTGATCACGACGGTGCCGACCCCGGCGCCGATCAGCGCCGCGGCGGTGGCCGCCTGGTCTTCGGTGCCCGGGGTCCGGAAGTCGGCGGAGCACACCATGTCCGTCGCGTGCGGGATCAGGTCGGCCATCACGGGCTTCCACCGGCCCGCGTCGACGACCAGCGTCCTGCGGTGCGAGGTCGCGTGCGCCGCGGCGACCCGCGCCATCAGCGGGTGGTGGCCGTCGACGAGCACCACGTCAGCCCCGGCAATCAGGCCGGCGAGCTCATCCGGTGCCGACGCTTCGGAGTTCACCGCGTCGGCCGAGATCACCGAGCGGTCCCCGGTCGATTCGACGACCGCGACCGCCGAGACGGGTACCGCGCGGATCGTGCCTGCCGCGGCGTCGACGACGGCGACGTCGTGCGCGGTGAGTTCGGCACGGATCATGCCGGCGATCGGGTCGGCGCCGAGGGCCGTCACCAGGATCGCCCGGCCGCCCAGTGCCGCGAACGTGACCGCCGCGTTCGCGGCGGGACCGCCCGCGGCGACGAACTGTGCGGTCGAGGTGATCTTCTCGTTCGCCCCTGGGGGTTTCGCGATGCGGTGGATCACGTCGAGGGTGGCCAGCCCGACGAAGACCCCGACCGGGGGCCGCTCAGAGACCGCCGCGTTCCTCATCGGTCGGCTCCTCCGCACCGGTCATGAGCGCGACGACCTCGGACATCGAGCGCTGCTTCGGGTCGACGACCCCGGCGCGGCGCCCGAGCCGGTGGATGTGGATCCGGTCGGCCACCTCGAACACGTGCGGCATGTCGTGGCTGATCAGCACCACCGGGATCCCGCGGTCGCGGATCGACTTGATCAGGTCGATCACCTGTCCGGACTCCCGCACGCCGAGCGCTGCCGTCGGCTCGTCCATGATGATCACGCCGCGCCCGAACGCGGCCGCTCGGGCCACCGCCACACCCTGGCGCTGCCCACCGGACAGTGTCTCCACCGGCTGGCCGACCGACTTGATGCCGATCCTCAGGTCGGTGAGATGCTGCGACGCCTCCTCCCGCATCCGCGGCATGTCGAGCCTGCGGAACAGCTTGCCCGCCAGTCCTTTACGCCGGACCTCGCGGCCGAGGTACAGGTTCGACGCGATGTCGAGTGCCGGTACCACCGCGAGATCCTGGTAGACGGTCTCGATCCCGGCGGCTCTCGCATCACGGGTGTTCTTGAACGACACGGCTTTTCCGTGCATCCGGATCTCGCCCGCGTCGGGGACCACCGCACCCGCGAGCGCCTTGATCAGGCTGGACTTGCCTGCGCCGTTGTCACCGATGACGGCCAGCACCTCGGCCTCGCGCAGCTCGAAGTCGGCGCCGTCGATCGCGGTGACATGGCCGTAGCGCTTGACCAGTCCGCGAGCCTCCAACACCGGTGTGCTCACTGGGATCTCCTGCGCGCGAACTGGTCCACCGCGACCGCGACGATCACCAGGATTCCGGTGGCGATGTTCTGGTACAGGCTGTCGACACCGGCCTGGGTGAGCCCGTTGCGCAGCACCGCGACGATCAGCATCCCGACCAGGGTGCCGCCGACACCGCCGCGCCCGCCGAACAGGCTGGTGCCGCCGATCACCACGGCGGTGATCGTCTCGAGGTTCGCGTTCTGGTATGCGTTCGGGTCGGCGTTCGGGATGCGCCCGAGCGCGGCCCACGCGGCGATCGCCGCGATCACCCCGGTGGTCAGGTATACCGAGAACAGCACCCGGCCGGACTTCACGCCGAGCAAGTCCGCCGATTGCGGATTTCCTCCGACCGCGTAAACGTGTTTCCCCCAAGCGGTTTGGGACAGCGCATACCACACGACCGCGTACACCAGCAGCATCGCGACCACGCCGTACGTCGTCGAGAACGACCCGATACGGAACGACGTGCCCAGGAACGTCAGCACCCCCGGCTCCACCCGGTAGGTCTCCGAACCGGCGAGCAGACGGGTACCTGCCAGGATCGCGGTGAACGTTCCCAGCGTGACGATGAACGGTGGCAGCCGCAGCGTGGTGACGAGGCCGCCGTTGATCGCGCCGAACGCGACGCACACCAGCACTGTCGCCGCGAGCGCGAGGAACGGCCCGCCGGGGCCGGCGGTCTGCGCCATCACGATGGTGCCGAACACCGCGATCGCCCCGATGGACAGGTCGATCCCGGCGGTCAGGATGATCAGCGTCTGCCCGACTGCGAGGATCCCGACGACCACCGACTGCTGCAGGATCAGCGACACGTTCGCCGGGTTCAGGAACGAGTCGGAGATCGCGCTGAACACCACGATCGCGATGACGAGCGCGATCAGCGGGCCGACGAGCGGTTCCCGCAGCAGCCGCCCTACGCTGAACCGGTCGGCCGCGGGTGCCGTCGGTTTCGCGGCAGGCGTCGTGGTCGTCGCGGATGACTCCGGCATGTCAGCCCCAGCAGTTCTGTTCGCCCCAGGCGGTGTCCTTGGAGTCGAGCCCCGGGACCGGCTTGTCGGTGATCAGCTCGGAACCGGTGTCGGTGAACCCGCTGGGCTTGGTGCCGTCCTGGGCGAACTTCACCACGGCCTGCACCCCGAGTTCGGCCATCTTCGCCGGGAACTGCATCACGGTGGCGCCGATCTTGCCGTCCTTGACGTCGGCGACGCCCGTGCAGCTTCCGTCGATGGAGCCGATCACGATCTGGCCTTCGCGGCCGGCTGACTGGATCGCCTGATAGGCCCCCGCCGCGGCCGGCTCGTTGATCGTGTACAGCGCGTTGGCTCCCGGCGCGCGCTGCAGCAGGTTCTCCATCGCGGTCTGCGCCTTGGTCTGGTCGCCGTTGGTGTTCTCCTGGCCGACGATCTCGGGCGAGCCCTCGGCGATCCCGAATCCCTCGAGGAAGCCCTCGTGCCGGAAGGTGTCGACGGTGCCGCCCGGGGTGCCGTCGAGCATCAGCAGCTGCGCCGGGGCGGGGCCGAGTGCGGCGCGCACCCACTTGCCCTGGCTGACCCCGGCGGCGAGGTTGTCGGTCGCGAAGGTCGCGTCGACGGCGTCCTCCGGATCGGTCGCGGTGTCCAGCGCGATCACGACGACCCCGGCGTCGCGGGCCTTGGCGATCGCGTCGAGCACACCGGTCGAGGAGTTGGGGGTGATCAGGATGCCCTTCACGCCCTGACCGACCATGTTCTCGATCGCCGCGACCTGACCTTCGTTGTCGCCGTCGAACGCACCTGCCACCGCGATCAGTTCGGCGCCGTCCTTGTCGGCCTGCGCCTTGGCGGCTTCGCGGATCTTCACGAAGAACGGGTTGGAGTCGGTCTTGGTGATCAGGCCGACCTTCACACTGTCCGATCCCGAGCCGCCGCAGGCGGTCAGTCCGAGGACCAACGAACCCGCTGTCACCGTGGCCCCGACCATGCGCAAGGTTCTGCTGCTGTGCCCGAACTTCCCGAACATTGAGACTCCCGTCGCCGGCGCGACGCCCGGCGCGCCGCTGTGTGCTGCATCACACTAGAGCACCGGACAAGCGCTTACGCAAGCGCTTGCGTGAGATTTCGGCGTCGATTTCTACGAGGTGCACGGGGCTAGCGTCGCGGTGTCACCGTGATGTGCACGTGGTCGTAATGCCCGTATCCCGAGGCCTGCGGGCCGGCCGGGGTGTAATAGGTGCCACGCCAGATCACGTCCTGCAGCCCGAAGCGGGCCGCGTTGGCCAACGCGTACGCCATGATCTGGTCGCCGAGCGCGATGCCCTCCGGGCTGCTGTGGTTCGGGATCATGATGTCGATCGCCAGACCGCTGGGATGCCACGGCTTGGAGTCCGGCCGTACCCCGCCGATGTTCGCGATCTGGGGGAACTGCTGGCTGACGGCCCGCGCGGCGAGGATCGCGTTGGGCTGCAGCCCGGCCTCGACCGCGACGCCCATCGGCAGCGCCTCGGGGACATCCGGGATCGGGGCTGCGGGCGGTGGGGCGACGTCGCCGGGCGGGATCGCGGGCAGCGCTTCGATGGGCGGAACGGGTGGCGGCGGTGCCGCGGGCGGGAGCGCGACCGGCGGCGGTGTGGCGTCGACGATCGCCTGCTGCTGTGGGGTCAGCGCGGCATACTGCGCTTCGGCGGCGGCGATCTGCTGCAGCAGCTCGGCGAGCTTGGCCTGTAACTCGGCGCGTATCGCGGCGGCGGCCTCGACGGCCGCACCCGCCTCGGCGGCGGACTTCTCCGACGCCTGGGCGGCACCGGCGGCGCGCTCGCGCGCCGATCGGAAGGCCCGCATCTGGTCGGCGATCCGGGTTCCGAGCGTGCGCTGCACCGCGAGCTGATCGATCAGTTTCTGCGGAGAGGCCGCGGTCAGCAACGCGGAGAACTCGGTACGGCTGCCGCTCATGTAGTCCATCGCGGCGACGCGGTTGACCGCGCCCTGCAGCGCGGCGATATCGGCGTTCGCGGCGTCCAGCGCGGCCTGGTCGGCGCGGTGACGCTCGGCGGCGGCGGCCTGCTCGGCGAACTTGGCCTCGGCGTCGTGCTGGGCGGTCGTCAGCGCCTGCCGGCTCTGCACGGCCTGCTGGGACAACTCGTTGAGTCTGGCGAGCGCATCAGCGGCCGGGTCGGCGATCGCACCGCCCGCGGCCATCGCCGCGACCAGGACAGCCGTCGCAAAACCGCACGTCGTCCGCTTGAGGGCGTAGCGCACCCCGGTCTTGCGAATTGTCACGGTCCTTCACTCGTGGACCGCCACCGGTCCGCCGTCGATACCCCGGGAAAGGCTACGAACTGGCCCCGGCGATGTCCACTCGGACCGTGTCGGCGCCCACACCTGTCCAGGGCCGGTCCCACCGGTCGACGACTGCCACCTCCGCCAGCGGCCGTCGCCGCACCGGCTTGTGCCCGCCGCGGGGCCGGCCCACGGTCAACAGCGCGGCGAGCTGCCAGTCGTGCGGGATTCCGATCAGCTCGCGTAACTCGACCTCGCAGAGGCTGTGCCACAGTGTGATGGCCGCGCCGAGACCTTGGCTCCGCGCGGCCAGCAGGAAGTTCTGCACCGCCGGGAAGACCGAGCCGCCCTGGTGCAGGTCGGAGGCGCCCGGCTGCGGCTGGACGCAGAACAGTACGAGGACGGGAGCCGAGCCGCCGGCCCGCATGTGTTCTGCCATCGCGCGCAGCACCCGCGATTTCGGATCCGCGGCCCCGTCGTCCACCTCGGGCAACCCGTAGAAGTCCCGCATGCTGTCCCACGCCTGCGCGGCGGCCGCGCTGATCAGCGCGCGCGCCCGCTCCGAGCGCAGCACCACGAAGCGCCATGGCTGCTGGTTGCCGCCCGACGGTGCCCAGCTCGCCGCGGTCAGGCATCGCTCCACCGCGCGGTCGTCGACCGGATCGTCGCGGTATCGCCGCACCGCGGACGCCGTCCTCATGACGGTCCAGAGGTCGTCCGAGGTGGCCGGAACCGCGTCGCGGCTCATGCCGGAAGGGCAGATCGCGTCGGCGGCAGCACGCCGCGCCAGGTGCCGCCGCGTACCGGACCCGTCACCAGCGGCAGATCGAGCGTCGACAGCGCCCCCGGCGGTGCCGCGATGACCGCGGGGATGGCGTTGAGCTCCCGCATCACCGTCGCGTAGGTCAGGCCGCGCATGTTGTTGCCGCGGCCGTGCATCTCGATGTCCACGGTGTAGGTCGGCAGGCCGTCGACGATGACGCGGTAGCCCCCGTGCGGGGACGGATGCCGGGGCCAGTCCGGCGCCGACTCCTCACCCATCCGCGTGATGTGCTCCAACACCACCCGGGGTTCCCCGTCGACGATCCCGGCCAACTTGAACCGCATCCCGCCCATGGTGCCCGGTTCGATCCATCCCGAGGCGACCTCGTAACGCCGCGTGGCGAGCCACTTTTCGATGGTGGTGTCGACACGGTCCAGCGGCAGCCCGACTCCGTCGGAGACCAGATGCACCGTGGGTGCCCACAGCGCGGCAAGACGTTCGGGGTCGAACAGCGGGGCGGGGTGGTCCGGCGGATGCCCGAAACCCATGAAGTCGAACATGATGTCGGGCTGGTCGATGGGTCCGTAGTCGAGGATCTCGAGCATGGTGATCGTGTCGACGCGGCTGCTGAATCCGGTCATGGTCAGCGCGATCACGTCGTTGGCCCACCCGGGATCGACCCCGCTGTTGAAGAAGCTGGTGCCGCCCTCCGCGCAGGCCGATTCGATGAGCTCGGCGGTCTCCCGATCGGCCGCGGGCGGGTAGCACATCGGCACCAGCGAGGTGCACACCACGTTCTTGCCGGCGCGCAGGCACCGTGCGATGTCCTGCGCGGCTTCGCGATAGCGGTAATCCCCGGAGGCGAAGTAGGCCACGGCGTCGGCGTCGAGGGCCAGCGCCGCGTCGATGTCGCGCGTCGCCACCACCCCGGTGGCCGGCATGCCACAGAGTGCGCCCGCGTCCATGCCGTCCTTGGCCTCGGCATGCACGACGACTCCGACCAGGTCGAGCCCCGGGTGTGCGATCAGCGCGCGCAGCGCTCCCACCCCGACCTGGCCGGGACCCCACAGGATCACCTTCGGGTTGCATCGGATCTCTGTCATGTCCACCTTCCCCGGCGAAGACGCGATGTATGAGAACATAGCTTCTCACTAATGGATAACACCATTACCACGGGGCGCGACGATGGAGGAGCCGATGACCGATTACCAGTTCTTGAAGTGGGAGGTGTTCGACGACGGGCAGATCGTCCGGATCTCGCTGAACCGTCCGGAACAACGCAACGCTCAGAACCGGGGAATGCTGGTCGAACTCGACGACGCCTTCACGCGCGCCGAAGCCGACGACGATGTCCGCGTCGTCATCCTCGCCGGCGAGGGACCGATGTTCTCCTCCGGCCACGACATCGGCTCCAAACAGGCCCGCGCCGAGTTCACTCCCGGTCCGCAACAGCACCCGACCGCGGCGATCAACGGTGGCACCCGCGAGGGCGCCGAGAAGATCATGTTGCAGGAATGGCATTACTTCTTCCAGAACAACCTTCGCTGGCGCAACCTGCGCAAGATCACCATCGCGCAGGTGCACGGGGACGTGTTCTCGGCGGGCCTGATGCTGATCTGGGCCTGCGACCTGATCGTGGGAAGTGAGGAGGTGCGCTTCGCCGACGTGGTCGGCACCCGGCTGGGCATGTGCGGCATGGAGTACTTCGGTCACCCATGGGAATTCGGCCCACGGCGCGCCAAGGAGCTGATGCTGACCGGCGATGCGATCGACATCGAGGAGGCCTACCGGCTGGGCATGGTGAGCAAGGTCTTCAAGCGCGAGGAACTCGCCGAACGCACGCTGGAGATGGCGCGCCGCATCGCGACCGTCCCGACCATGGCCGCTCTGCTGATCAAGGAGTCGGTCAACCAGTCCGTGGACAACATGGGTTTCTACAACGCGCTGCAGTCCTGTTTCACGCTTCATCAGCTGAATCACTCGCACTGGGTCGGGGTCCGCGACGACAAGCGCGCGACCGCCGGCGAGGAGCAGGGCGTGCCGAACTGGCGCACCGCGCCGCCCATCGTGCTGTCGGTCAAGGATCAGGTGCGAGCGCAGGCATGACGACCGTCCCGCAACCGATGCAGGTGACCATCCCCGGTCACCTGTTCGGTCAGCTGCCGTTCTTCGACGTGGTCGACGACGAGGACACCGTGGTCGTCGACCTGCACAACCGGCCGGATCTGCGCAATGTCCGCGGCGCGCTGCAGGGCGGTCTGGTCGCGACGCTGATCGATGTCGCCGGCGGACGGCTCGCGGTCAAGTACGCGAGCTCGAATGCCGGCGCGGGCACGGCCGACATGACGATCCATTATCTGGCCCCGATCGTCGGGGGACCCGCGCGCGCGACGGCCACCCTGGTGCGGGCGGGCAGACGATTGGTCGTCGTCGCGGTCGACGTCGTCGACGTGGCCGCCGACCGGCTCGCCGCGCGCGCCACCCTGAGTTTCGCGCTGCTGGACGCGAAAGCGCCGGCTCAGCCGGGCACGGCCCCGTAGCGGGCGTCCGCGGCGCGGTCCAGCGCGACCGCGGGCTCGCCGTACGCCATCGCCCAGCCGCGCGCCCTGCGGTAGTACAGCTGGATGTCGCCTTCCATCCCGAATCCGTAGCCGCCGTGGATGTGCAGCGCGCGTTGCGTTGCGTCGCGCGCAGTTTCGTAGGCGAACGCGAATGCCATCGCGGCGAGCTCGGTGACCCGGCCCGGTTCGTCGGCGAACGCGCACGCCGCCTCGAACGCGAGCAGACGTGCGCCGTCGACAGCGGCCGCACTGTCCGCGAGCGGATGCGACACGGCCTGGAAGGCGCCGATCGGAGTGCCGAACGCGTGGCGCTGCTTGGCGTAGTCGACGCCGATCTCAAGGGCCTTCGCCGCAGCGCCCACCATCGCGGCCGCGGTCAGCGTGAGCCACAGGTCCACCGCATCCGAGAACAGCCGCACCGCGTCCGGGCCGTCGGCGAGCACGGTGACGCCCCCGTCCACCGCGCTGTCCACCGTGATGTCCGCGAGCGGCAACGAGCCGAGGTTGGCCACCTGGTCACGACTGCCGGCCGACGCGACCACCAGCCGGTCGCCGGCGAGCGCCACCACCGCGTCGGCGACCGCGCCGCCGGGAACCAGCACCAGCGCGTCCCCGCGGCTGGGGCGCGGGGCGAAGGTGACGACCTGGTCACCCGCCATCGCATCCGCCAGCAGGCCGGAGCCCGCGGCGGCGAGCACCCTGGCACCGACCTGCGCTTCGATCACCGGTGCCGATGCGACAGCCCGTCCGTACTGTTCGGCGATCAGGGCCAGTTCCAATTCCGAAGCGCCCCAGCCGCCGTCCGATTCGGCCACGGCCATCTCGACCGCACCCGTGTCCACCAGCGCGGCCCACAACTTCGCGTCGAATCCCAGGGGTTCGGCAGCCCGCACCCTCTCGGAGGTCGACTCGCGCGCGTACATCGCGGCAAACGATTCCACCAGCTGGCGCTGTTCGCCGGACAGGCTCAGGTCCACTGCGGCCCCCGTTCACATGCGAATATGATGCTTCTCAGTTTTGAGAGTATCATTACCGACCGGCCCTGCCGAACGCCCGGCCGACGAAACAGATGGGTTGGCGCTCATGCACTTTCAGTCCGCACCCGAGACCGAGGCCTTCCGCGCCGGGGTGCGCGAACATCTCGCCGAGGTGATGACACCCGAGTTCGAGGAGCGCATCTACCGCAGCGGCGTATCGCACGACGACGACTTCGCCAAGGGCCTGGTCGATCACGGCTACTTCGCGCCGAGTTGGCCCGCGGAATTCGGCGGACAGGACCGCAACGCGTGGGAAGACCAGGCGCTCAAAGAAGAACTCATGCGCACCGATGCGCCCGTATACCTGTCCGAGACCACCCGGATGGTGGCGTCGATCATCCGGCAGGTCGGAACCCAGACGCTGCGGGAGCGCATCCTCCCCGGCGCTCTGGCCGGCGACATCACCGTCGCACTCGGGTTCACCGAGCCGGAATGCGGATCGGACGTCGCCGCTGCCGCCACCAGAGCGGTGCGACAGGGAGACGACTGGATCATCAACGGCTCCAAGATGTTCACCACGAACGGCCACATCGCCGACTACGTCTTCCTCCTCGCCCGCACCAGCCCCGACAAACCGAAACACAAGGGGCTCACCATGTTTCTGGTGCCGACAGACACCGACGGTTTCGAAGCCCAGGCGGTGTGGACACTATCGGGCGAGCGGACGAACATCACGTTCTACAGCGATGTGCGGGTTGCCGACGAGTGGCGCATCGGTGACGTCGACGCCGGCTGGCAGGTCCTGGGCCTGTCACTGCAGGACGAGCACGCATCGGGCTGGGGGCCGCACATCGCGCGGCTGCTGCACCACGCCGAGGCCTGGGCCACCGACACCGCGGCGACCGACGGGTCACCGCCGATCACCAAAACTGATGTGCGGCGCCGGATCACGCGCGTCGCGATGGAACTCGAAGTGTCGATGCTGCTGCAGCGCCGCTGTGTGTGGATGGCCGAGAACGGACTCGCGCCGGTCGCCGAAGGGCCGATGTCGAAGGTGTTCTCCACCGAAGCCCTGGTACGGGCGAGCCAGGACATGGTCGAACTCGTCGGCCCCGACGCGATGCGCTCCCATTACGAGCCGACGGCGCCGGAACGGGGACGCTTCGAACACCTGCTGCGGTTCTCGCTGGGCACCACGATCTATGCGGGCACCAGCGAGGTGCAGCGCACCATCATCGCCCAGCGCGGGCTCGGTCTACCCCGTTAGATCTTTGGCCTTGCGCGGGGCACGCTTGCGGGGCGCCGCCTTGGCCGCGACGGTCTTCTTCACCGGAGCCGCCGGCGGGGTCAACGCCTGCAGGCACCACGCCCACAGCTGGTCCTCTTCGAGCTCGGCGCCCTTGACGCCCAGGTGGAACACCCCGATCTGGGCCAGCGCGATGAGCGTCGAGTTCAGCAGGGTGGTCAACTGGGCCGGGGTCAGGTCGTCACGGACCAAACCGGCGCGCGAGCATGCCGTCAAGATCTTGGTCAACAGTTTCTGGTGCGGCTCCCAGATCTTCGCGAAATCCGCCGGCCGTTCGATCTCCAGGCTGAGGTTGTAGATCGTCATGACCCGG
This sequence comes from Mycolicibacterium parafortuitum, assembly GCF_010725485.1. Classification (NCBI taxonomy): domain Bacteria; kingdom Bacillati; phylum Actinomycetota; class Actinomycetes; order Mycobacteriales; family Mycobacteriaceae; genus Mycobacterium; species Mycolicibacterium parafortuitum. The sequence goes on from NZ_AP022598.1 coordinate 1,228,563, forward strand.
CCACCGACCGCCTCGGAGGACTCCGCGCGGGACAGGAAGCCGCGACAGAACGCCTCCAGCTGGGCCATCGGGCCGTCGGCGGCGGCCGCGGCGACCTCTTGGCGGATCCCCTCGATGAACTGGCTGGTGGCGTTCTCGTACAACGCGAGCAGTAGCTCTTCCTTACCCGCGAAGTGCTGGTAGAAGGCGCGCAGGCTCAGGTTCGAGCGGTCGATCAACGTCTGGATCGTGAAGTCGGCCCTCCCCGACTCCTCGACGAGCTCTAGCGCGGTGGCCAGGAATCGCGAGCTGCGGGCGAGCGCACGGGCACGGGCCTGGCTGAGGCGACGCTCGATGGTGCGCTCCTGCCAGCTGCTCGGCATCCCGGCCTCGACCTCGGTGTCGGTGGCGGCCTCGACCAGCTCCAGGTCGGCGTTCACGTCGGGCTCGGTGCGTTTCTTCGCAGTCATGATGGGTTGAGAATACGCGTTCCCCGGCGAACACACGCTGTCGACCGACACGTGCATCTTGCCGGGACCTCCACACCTGGCCGTCCACCGCCTCCGACGAGCGGTGTGGCGACCGAACCCGCGCGCGGGCGCACACCGATGCGGTACGGTGAAAACGCTTATTCTCATTTGCGGAAACATTTGTTTTGCGACTGTGTCGCAGCCGTCCCCGGAGGAGTGCAGCGTTGAGCACAGACATCCTGATCGTGTCGCCGGATGACCATCTGGTGGAGCCGGCCGACCTGTGGACCAGTCGGCTGCCCCAGCGATACCACGACGTCGGGCCCCGGATCGTGCGCCATCGCGGCCGCATGGATCCCAGCGTCACCTCCGATGTCGCGTTCATCGACGACCCGGACGGCCGGGATGCCGATATCTGGCACTACGAGGACTCGATCATCCCGATCCCGCTGATCAGCGCCGCGGCCGGCTACGACCTCGACGAGCTGACCACCGATCCGATCACCTACGACGAGATGCGGCCCGGGTGCTACCGCCCCGCCGACCGTCTGGCCGACATGGACATCGCCGGGATCGAGGCCTCGGCCTGTTTCCCGAACACCCTGGTGCGGTTCTGCGGGCAGCGCTTCCTCTACGGCAAGGACAAAGAGCTCGCCGAGCTGTGCGTGAAGGCCTACAACGACTTTCAGATCGACGAATGGGGCGCGAGCTCCAACGGGCGGCTCATCCCGCTCGGCATCATCCCGCTGTGGGACGTCGACCTCGCCGCCAAGGAGGTCGACCGCGTCGCGGCCAAGGGGATGAAGGCGCTGTGCTTCTCCGAACTTCCTTCCCGGCTGGACCTGCCATCCATCCACAGCGGCTACTGGGATCCGTTCTTCGCCGCGTGCGAACGCAACGAGGTCGGCATCATGCTCCACATCGGATCCAGCTCGTCGCTGACCAAGTCCTCACCCGACGCACCGCATGTCGTGACCAGCGCGCTGATGGCGGTCAATTGCACCATCGCGCTGGTCGACTGGCTGTTCTCGGCCAAACTCAAGCAGTTCCCGCGGCTCAAGATCGCGTTCGCCGAGGCGCAGGCCGGATGGATTCCGTACTACCTGCAACGCGTCGACGAAGTCTGGGAGGACCGCCGGGCCTGGGGCGGCATCCACCCGCTGCTGACCGAGCCCCCCAGCACGCAGGTCCCCGGCCGGATCTGGTTCTCCACCTTCGGCGACCCGGTCGCGTTCCGCATCCTCGACCTCGTCGGCGAGGACCAACTGATGTTCGAGACCGACTACCCGCACAACGACACCAACTGGCCGCACAGCACGGACGTCGCGAACAAGGCCACCGAAGGTCTCGACGAGGAGACCAAACGCAAGGTGCTGTCCACCAACGCCAAGAACTTCTTCGGCCTCGCCTGATCACCCCCGCACGGAAGGAGTGCCGCATGAACAAAGAGGACATGATCCTGATCAGCGTCGATGATCACATCGTCGAGCCGCCTGACATGTTCAAGAATCATCTGCCGCGCAAGTATCTGGATGAGGCGCCGCGGTTGGTGCACAACCCGGATGGTTCGGACACGTGGCAGTTCCGGGATGTGGTGATTCCGAATGTGGCGCTCAATGCGGTGGCGGGGCGCCCGAAAGAGGAGTACGGCCTGGAGCCGCAGGGGTTGGACGAGATCCGCCCCGGGTGTTGGCAGGTTGATGAGCGGGTCAAGGACATGAATGCCGGCGGCATTTTAGGGTCGATGTGTTTCCCGTCGTTCCCGGGTTTCGCGGGCCGGTTGTTCGCCACCGAGGATCAGGAGTTCTCGCTGGCGTTGGTGCAGGCCTACAACGACTGGCATGTCGAGGAGTGGTGCGGGGCGTATCCGGCGCGGTTCATTCCGATGACGTTGCCGGTGATCTGGGATCCGGTGGCGTGTGCGGCTGAGATCCGCCGCAACGCTGCACGCGGGGTGCATTCGTTGACGTTCACCGAGAATCCGGCGGCGATGGGGTATCCGAGTTTCCATGATTTCGAGCATTGGAAGCCGATGTGGGAGGCGCTCGTCGATACCGAGACGGTGCTCAATGTGCATATCGGGTCGTCGGGGCGGTTGGCGATCACGGCCCCGGATGCGCCGATGGATGTGATGATCACGTTGCAGCCGATGAACATCGTGCAGGCGGCGGCGGATTTGTTGTGGTCGCGCCCGATCAAGGAGTATCCGTCGCTCAAGATCGCGCTCTCTGAGGGGGGTACGGGCTGGATTCCGTATTTCTTGGAGCGGGTGGATCGCACCTATGAGATGCATTCGACGTGGACGGGACAGGATTTCGGCGGCAAGCTGCCCAGTGAGGTGTTCCGGGAGCATTTCCTGACGTGTTTCATCGCTGATCCGGTGGGGGTCACGACGCGGCATCAGATCGGGGTGGACAACATCTGCTGGGAGGCCGACTACCCGCACAGTGATTCGATGTGGCCCGGCGCCCCCGAGCAGCTCGACGAGGTCCTCACGGCCAACAACGTGCCCGATGACGAGATCGACAAGATGACCTACCAGAACGCGATGCGCTGGTATCACTGGGACCCGTTCAGCCACATCCCCAAAGACCAGGCCACCGTCGGCGCCCTACGCAAAGCCGCCGAAGGCCACGACGTATCCATCAAAGCCCTGTCCAAGCACGACCACGGCGGCGGATCCGACTGGCAGGCCCAGATGTCGAAGGTCACCGTGAACACCACTGGGAAACAAGGAAAGTAGCTCGTCGGCCGATGACGGACAAGTCAGCGCTGCCGATCACCTCTGAGTCCTCCGCCGCCGAAGCCGTCAGCGCGGTCCGGGACTGGGTCGAAGCAGAGGTACCCGCCGATTGGCGGGCGGCAGCCGCCGAGGGCCCCGCCGCACTGCGCTCCGTACGCAGCGCGGCCGAGTACCGGCGGTGGTATCCGGCGTTCGCACGTTCGGGTCTGGTGGCACCGACCTGGCGACCCGAACACGGCGGCCTCGGGATCGGCAACGACGTCGCACGCGCCATCGAGCAGGTGCTGGCGCCGTTGCGGCTGACCCGGCTCAACCCGCTGGGGCTCAACAACGCCGCCGCAGCACTGTTCAGTCACGGCACCGAAGAACAACGGCAGCGCTTCCTGCCCCCCATCGTTCGCAACGAGGAGAAGTGGTGTCAGCTCTTCAGCGAACCCGGGGCCGGATCCGACCTCGCCTCACTGGCCACCCGGGCGGTGCCTGACGGCGACGACTGGGTGATATCCGGTCAGAAGGTCTGGACCACCTGGGCCGACGAGGCGGATTTCGCGATGTTGCTGGCCCGCACCGACCCTGAGCGACCCAAACACCAAGGCATCACCTACTTTCTGCTCGATATGCACCAACCCGGTGTGGAGGTGCGCCCACTGCGCCAGATCACCGGCGAGGCGGAGTTCAACGAGGTCTTCCTCGACGGCGCCCGTGTGCCCGACGCGTACCGGATCGGGGACGTCAACAACGGATGGCGCGTGAGCGCGTCGACGCTGTCCAGCGAGCGGCAGATGGTGTCCGGATCGGGATCCGGCGGCATGGGCCGTCTCGGCGGCGCCGGAGCGGACCGACTGATCACCCTGGCCAGGGAAACCGGGCGATGGGAGGACCCCCTGGTGCGCGGCAAGATCATGCGCCTGTGGGCTCAGGAGCAGATCAGGGGCTGGACCAATGCCCGGGTACGTGCCGCGCTGTCCGCCGGCCAGTCCCCCGGCGCCGCGTCGTCGATCGGCAAGGTCCATCAGGCCTGGCTCAACCAGCAGATCCAGGACCTGATGGTGGATCTGCTCGGCACCGCCGCGGTGGCCTGGCCCGCGAGCGACGATCCGGATGCGCTGCCGCGCGAGGTACACGGAATGCTGCGCAGTCTCGCCAACGGCACCGAGGGCGGCACCACCGACATCAACAAGAACATCCTCGGGGAACGCGTGCTCGGACTACCCAAGGAGCCGGACCCGTGGAAGGGCAAGGCCTGGAAAGACATTCCACGCTCCTGACCCACGTGAGTCGCCGAGCGGGCCGTTGGCGATCACGTAAATGCGACTTCTCATTTTCGAGAATGCTGCTATTCTCGCTTCGAATCGCGGTTTCGCCGGCGAAGGAGCACACGGTGTGGCAGGAACTGGTACGTCTGGGCGTGACCTGGATCGTGATGTGCGGCCTCGTCGCATTCTTCTACTGGATGCTGGGAAGCATCGGCACATTCTGACCGAGCAGAAGTAGGAGAGACCATGCAAGATCAGGATCGAAAACGTAAGCGCGGCTTGATCGCTTTTCAGATCTTCATCTACGGGGTGCTGATCGCGATGTTCGCGATCCAGCTTCAGATGTACCTGACCAGAGACTGGTAGGACCGCCGATGCCCACCACCCCGAACCAAACGCTCACCCTGGACGAGCATGACGCGCGGAGTCGCGCAGCGCAGCGTCGTGCCGACGTGTGGTGCATCGCCGGCACCGCGCTCATGGGGACGCTCGTCCTCGGCATCATCGGTCTGCCGGTGTTCTGCCGCGGCATCTACCTGCTGCGCCAGGCTCAGCGGGAAGGCCTGTCGGTCCGGCCGATGATGGTGACGCTGATCGGATACGTCATCATCCTCGACGCCGCGCTCAACAGCATCGGTTGGGCGCTCGATGTTTTCGCCAACCATGCGCTGATCACACGCACGGTGTTCACCGCTTGGGGAAGCCTGATCGACGCGGGCTATTTCTGGCATTACAACGAGCTTTGGATCGGCGGCGCCGGCGCACCGGGCGAGAAGGCGTGGGTGCTGGTCTGCGTTCTGATCGTTTTTCCGATGCGGATCGCGGCGGCGATCGCACTGCTGCAGATGAAGCGCTGGGGGCACCAGTGGACGATTGTGACGTGCTGGTTCGGCGTGGTCGTGTGGACCGGCTACATCATCAACATGACGCTGTACGCGGATATCCGCTACGCGGCGGTGGGTCTGCCCGTCCTGGGCTGGTGGGCGTTCAACATCTTCTACATCACGCCGTTCCTGGCCATCCCGTACCTCCACACCGTCAACCGCGAGATCTTCTCCGACTGACGCCGAGAAAGGACCATCGTGGCCGAAATCGCCGTGGAGAAACCGGATTCCGCGAAATCGCTGCCTCTCGGCACCGAGCCCGTCTGGGCGCGCATGCACAAATGGCTCAAACGCGGGCTGTATGTATGCCTGTTCGGTCTGGTCATCGAGGGCTCTCTGACCGTGCCGGTGATCGCCGTCTGGTACGGCTGGCCCACGCTGTCGCTGACCGAGATCTGCAGCGAGCTGCTGAAGGTCCGCTATTCCGACGACACCCTGGAATGCCAACAGCCCTACCCGATCGGCGGACCCCCGTTCGGCGGCGCCCCCGAGGCGGCCGGACAGCAGACCGCACGTGACGAATGGGGCATCCAGCCGAAGCCCAAGTACGACAGCATCGGATTCAGGGAGCTGATCCGCATCCGCGAAGACCGCCTGGCTCGGCAACCGAGCGGCTGACGTGGCTCCTTCGCCAATCGTCCTGGGCCCACCGAGTGGGATCGCCTCGGCGCTGGCGGCCGATCTCGACGCGTCGCTCGCGGTAGCGGAGCACCCGCTTCCCGCGAACGTCACCGGGGTGGTGATCGTCGCCGAGCCTCCCCCGGCCAGGGCCGAGGTGACGACGCTGCGCGGTGACGACTGGCATCGTCTGGTCGACGCGCCGATGTGGCGCACGCTGACAGCCCTCCAGCGGGCGCGCTCGGCCCTGCTACCTGCCGGCGGCCGCATCGTCGTGGTGGTGCCGACCATCGGAATGTCGGGCGCCACCGGACTGGTCGGCTACACCACCGCGCTGGAAGGCATCCGCGCGATGGCGAAATCAGCGGCCCGGCAATGGGCCTCCGCCGGCATCGGGGTGAACCTGGTCGCCGTCCCGCTCTCGGCGTTCTCCGGGGAAGACGACGCGGCAGCGGGCCATCTCACCGTCCCAGCCGTGCCGGATGCCACGGATCTCGTTCACACCGCCGCGGAATCGATCCGGTTCCTGCTACGCACGGACATCGCGCACCTCGCCGGGGAGACGATCGTCGCCGACGGCGGATCGGTGATGCTGCCGTGAACCTGACCGGATCGACGGCGATGGTCACCGGGGCGGGCGCCGGTGTGGGCCGGGGGATCGCGACCGCGCTGGCCGCCGACGGCGCGCACGTCATCGTGGCCACCAGGTCCGAGACCGGGCGCGCGGTCGCCGACGAGATCTCGGCACGGGGTCACCACGCGACATGGGCCAGGTGCGACGTGACCGACGCCGCGTCCGTCACCGCCACCGTCGACCTGGCACTCGCCACCACCGGACGTCTCGACGCCGTCATACACAACGCCACCAGCAACGTGTCGAGCCGTCCACACAACCTCGCCGACGTCGACCGGGTACTGTGGGCCGACCACTTCTCCGTATCGCTGAGCGGCGCCCACCACTGCGCTGCCGCCGCGTTCGCCGCACTCCAGCGGCGCGGCGGCACCTTCCTGGTGATGACCTCACCCGCCGGCATCGAGGGCAGCGCCACCCTCCCCCTGTACGCCACGATGAAGGGCGCGCTGCGTGGTTTCGCCAAGAGTCTGGCCCGGGAGTGGGCACCACACGGCATCACCGTCAACGTGGTGTCACCGCTGGCGTACTCGCCCGCCATGACCGCCGCGATCACGGCCGAACCGGCGATGGAGGAGCGGCTCTCCCGCCGTATCCCGTTGGGGCGCATCGGTGACCCGGAACGGGATATCGGCGCTGCCGTCGCATTTCTGGTCGGCCCCCGGGCGCGCTATGTCACCGGACAGACCTTGGGCGTCGACGGCGGCCACTACACCAATCTCTAGGCCCAGGACCCATGGACATCTGGCCATCCTGAGAATGTATGCTCTCGTTTTAGGATAACGGCGATACCGGTGTTCAGGGCGTGCCGGCAGAGTTGGTGATCGAGAGGAATGACTGTGAGCGATCCGAAGACGTTCGAAGTATGGGACGCCGACAACCACATGTACGAGACCATCGACGCCTACACCCGATACCTTCCCGAGAAGTACTCGGAAGCACTGAAATTCGTCGATGTCAACGGCCGGAAGAAGCTGCAGATTCTCGGCGTCATCACCGAGACGATCCCGAATCCGACCTACGAGGTGATCCCGACGCCGGGCGCGTGGGCCGACTACTACCGCGGTATCAACCCGGAGGGCAAGTCGCTGCGCGAGCTGGCCGAACCGATCCGCTGCCCCGACGAGTTCCGGCGGCCGGACCTGCGCCTGGCTCTGATGGACCGCCAGGGTGTCGACGGCGCGGTGATGTTCCCGACCACCGCGGGCATGCTCGAAGAGCGCACCAAGTCCGACACCGAGTTGACCCACGCCATCACCCACGCGTTCAACCGCTGGCTGCTCGAGGACTGGACGTTCAACTACCAGAACCGGATCTTCCCCGTCCCGGCGATCTCGCTGAACGACCCGGCGAAAGGCGTGCAGGAACTCGAATGGTGCCTGGACAACGGTGCCAGGACGGTGCTGATCAGGCCTGCGCCGGTACCCCGCGAAGACGGCACCTCCCGCTCGGCGGCACTGCCCGAGTTCGACGACTTCTGGCGGCTGGTGGAGTCCTCGGGCATATCGGTCCAGATGCACAACGCGGATTCCGGATACGACCGCTATGTCGACGACTGGGAGAGCGGCGCAGAGTTCCAGGGGTTCCAGCTGACGAAGCTGCGCGGGTTCATCTACGAGGAGAGCCGCCACATCTTCGACACTCTCGCGGCGTTCATCGCCCACGGGGTGTTCGAACGGTTCCCCGGTGTCCGTATCGGCGTGGTGGAGAACGGCGGATCCTGGGCGCAGCGCCTGATGGAGGTGTTCGACCGGGTCTATCGCAAAAAGCCCAAGGACTTCGGCGAGCACCCCGGCGACGTCTTCCGCCGGCACATCTGGGTCAACCCGTTCCACGAGGAGGACATGTCGCACCTGATCGACGTGCTGGGTGCGGATCGAGTGATGTTCGGATCGGACTACCCACATCCGGAAGGTCTGGCCGAGCCGGCGGAGTTCGTCAAAGAGCTGGCGGACCTGCCCGCCGACACCACCGCACGCGTCATGGGCGGAAATCTCAAGGAGCTCATCGGGATCTAGCCCGTGCGGATTCCGCCGAATCGCGCCCGGAGTTCGTTCTTCAACACCTTGCCGGTCAGGTTGCGCGGCAGCGCCTCCACCACCTGCAGGCTCTCCGGTGACTTGTGCTTGCTCAGGCCCTGGGCCTGGCAGTGCTCGGCCAGCGCCGCCAGCGTGACCTCGACGCCGGGCTGCGCGACGACGACGGCGCACACCCGCTCACCGGTGCGCGGGTCGGGCACGCCGATCACCGCGATGTCGGCCACCGCCGGATGGGTGGCCAGCACACCCTCGATCTCCAACGCCGAGATGTTCTCGGCGTTGCGGATGATCGCGTCCTTGATCCGGCCCGTCACCACGACATTGCCGGCGGCGTCGATACGGCCCCAGTCCCCGCTGCGGAACCAGCCGTCGTCGTCGAACGCGTCGGCGTTCAGGGCCTCGTCGACGTAGCCGAGGAAGCACTGCGGTCCCTTCAACCGCAGTTCACCCTCTTCCCCGGCGTCCACCTCCCGACCGGAGTCGTCGACCACCCGCACCGACACCCCCGGCACCGGTCTGCCGACCGTGTGATCGAGCACGTCCGGCGCACCGTCCGGCGGCGGCGAGGTGGCCACCGGGAACTCGGTCAACCCCCACGCGTTGGCGACCCCGGCGACCGAAAGTGTCTCGCGCACCTGCCGTCCCAGTTCAGCGGTGATCGGCGCACCGCCGCCCAGGCACGCCCGCAGGTCGGGAAACAGCGGCTCACTGCCCTGGGCGCGCTGCGCGGCCATGTAGGCGACGAAGAACGGGGTCGCGGTGCCCAGAAGCGTCGGCCGGTGCGCCGCGATCGCATGCGGCCCCGACACCGGGTCGAACGCGTCGAACAACACCAGCCGCATGCCGGTCAGCAGGCTGGCGGCCAGCATCGCGGCGCCACCGATATGCGAGATCGGGAACGGGATCGGGTTCACGTCGCGGCTGGTGGCACCGACCATTCCGACCACACCGGCCGAGCCGGCCATCACCGACCGGTCGCAGTGCCGAACACCTTTCGGGGCCGCCGTGGTACCGGAGGAGTAGTAGACCCATCGTGGCAGGGTTCCCGACGTCGGCGGCGCCGGAAGTTCCGCCGGATCTCCATGGGGAAGGCGTAACCCGTCGGCCACGGGTGCGCCGTGATCGACGACCACGACGCTCATCGGCCGGCTGTCTGCGAGATCGTTCGCGAGGGCGACATGGTCGAAGCCGTGCCACATCCCCGGCACGATGATCACATCGGTCCCGAGTTGGGTTGTGGCGAAGCGGACTTCACGCTCGCGCCAGATCGGCAGGATCGGATTCTGGACGGCACCGAGTCGAGCCAACGCGACCATCACCACCATGGTCTCCAACGTGGTCGGCAACTGCCAGGACACGATCGTCCCTTCGGCGACGCCGCGCTCGGCGAAGGCGGCGGCGGTGCACGCGGCCGCATCGCGCAGTTGGGCACAGGTGAGGTCACGTCCGAAGTCGTCGGCGAGCACGACCCGGTCGGGATGCTCGCGGGCCGCCGCCTCCACCAGGTCCCAGTAAGTCTCGGCCCCGGACACCGCTGCACTCAGTGCCATCGGTTCGCTCCGCAAGCTGCGCTCAGTGCCATCGGTTCGCTCCGCAAGCTGCGCTCACGAACTCGGCAGCAGCATCCGCCGCTTGGCCAGGATGTTGCGCATCATCTCAGAGCTCCCCCCGGAGACGGTGTACGCGCGCGACCACAGCCAGCACTCACGCAACCGCTCCTCGGCCTGTGACACCGCCGGGTCCGTCGACCCGTCGGTGCACACGATAGCCGCGAGCTGCGCGCCGTAGGCCGAAACCCGGTGGTAGGTCTCGGCGAAACTCAGCTTGGCGATCGAACCGTCGGCCGGCGCCTCCGTTCCGGCGATGAGCCGCTCCACATGGTCGTCGATGAAGGCCTTCGCCACCTCGACCTCGACGGCGAGCTCCGCGATCGCCTGTCGGACATCGGCGTGCCCCAGCGCGGACCTGCCGTCCAACAACCCATTTCGGGCGACCAGCACAAGGTCGTCGATCAGAAGCTCCAGCAGGATGACGTTGCCGCCGATGCCGAAGCGTTCGAAATCGAGCCCGGTCATGATGATCGACCAGCCCTGGCCGACGTCACCGATGAGGTTGTCGCCGTCGACCTCCACACCGGTCATGAACACCTCGTTGACCTCGATCGCGTCGCCGATGGTCCGGATCGGACGGATCTCGACGCCGGGCGCCGACAACGGCACCGCGAACACCGACAGGCCGCGGTGGCGCGCCGACGCCGGATCCGTGCGGATCAGCGCCAACCCCATATCGGCCCAGTGCCCGTCGGTGATCCAGGTCTTCTGTCCGTCGATGACCCAGGTGCCGTCGTCCCGGCGGACCCCACGGCTGCGCACGCCGGCGATGTCACTGCCTGCGTCGGGTTCGCTGAGCAACTGACACCACACGTGCTCGCTACGCCGGATCGGCGGCAGCAGTCTGCGCTTCTGCTCCTCGGAGCCGAAGTGCAGCAACACATGCGCGGCGAGGTTCACCTGATCGACCGGCCGCGGTGCACGCGCCCGCAGGATCTCCTCGCTGACGATGCGGTCGTGCAACGGGTGGTGATCGGCGCATCCGCCGTATTCGACCGGCCAGTCCGCACCGACGAACCCGGCGTCGAACAGCCCGGCGAACCAGCTGCGCAACTGGGCCTCCTGCTCGGCATCCTCGGGCGCGCGGTGCCCTTCGCGCGCCTCGATGGGCGGCGCATGGTCGGCGATATGGCGCCGGACGAGATTCCTGAACTCCTCCAGCTCGGCAGCGCTGGGACGGTTCCGGTAGCCGCTCACCAGCCGGACACCTCCGCATACAAGGCACGGCTGGACCGGACGGTGCCGAGCAGATGGCCGTTGGTGAATACCCGCCGCAGCTCGTAGTGCAGCGGATACTCCCAGGTGAATCCGATGCCGCCGGACAGTTGCATGCATTCGTCCACTGCCGCAGTGGCGTTCGCTGCGACGAACGCGTGCGCGGCCGCCGTCATCGCGGTGGCGGAGTTGTCGTCGGCGGCGATCGCCCGCGCCGCCTTCATCACCGCGGCGCGCGCCTTGACCTCGAACACCAGCACCTCCACCAGGCGATGTTGGATCGCCTGGAAGCTGGCGATCGGGCGGCCGAACGCGACGCGGTCCTTCAGATAGGCCGTCAGCCGGTCGCGGGTCATGGACACCGCGCCGACAGAGTCGGCGGTGACGAGCAGCCTCGCCATCGCGAGCAACCGGTCGCTGCGCTCGGCGGACCCGATCGGCGTGCCCGCCGACCCGCTGAAGTCGACGCGCCACACCGGTCTGGTCACGTCGAGGAGGTCATCGTCCCATCGGCGGCGACGTGCATCGAGATCGTCGAACAGCTGAATTCCGTTGGCGCCCAGCGTGACGACCACGTCCACATCGTCCCCGCGGATCACACGCGCGGAGTCGGCGGCGACGGTCAGGGCCGCCGACGCCGCGCCGTCCAGTAATTTCGGCAGCCAGGCGTCCCGCACCTCGCCGGGCGCAGACGCGAGCGCGGCAGCGGCCATCGTCGTGCCGAACCACGCGGACCTGTCCTGCGCCCGCCCGAGTTCCTCGGCGACGACGCAGCTCTCGACCGGGCGCCATCCGGCCCCACCGAGCTCCTCGCCGACCAGCAGCCCGGTCCAGTCCATCGCCGCGAGATCCTCGACGGATTCCTTGTCGCCCCGGTCGGCCAGGAAATCCCGCGCAGACGCTCTCAGCAGATCGAGGTCGACGTCCTCATCCGACATCAGATGGTCAACTCCGCGCGAGCAGCTGGTCGGCGTTGTCCCGCATGATCCGCTTCTTGGCCGCGTCGTCCAGCGGGTCGAGCAACTTGACGAAATCGGCAGGTTCGGCGAGTCCTTCGGCGTGGGGGTAGTCCGATCCCATCAGAAGACATTCGTCATAGCCCAGCCGGGCCACGATCGCGGGGATGTCGTCCTCGGGGTAGGGCACCACGCCGACGTGCCTGCGGAAGATCTCCGACGGGCGTTCGGTCAACTTGCCGCCGATCCACGGCCCGTTTCGGCCCATCCCGCGGCTTTTGTCCATGTGGATCACGAACTGCGGCACCCACTCGGCACCGTGCTCGGCAACCAGGACGTTCAATCCGGGGAAACGGCCGAACAGATTGTCGAAGATCAGTGCCGACAGCGTGTCCTCGATCGGCCGCTGACCGTAGATGTTCATCCACTGCCAGGCCGACATGTGCCACGCCGCCGGATCGGGGTTGTGCCCCCAGGCCGGCGAGATGTTGTCGAAGTACCAGTACGGCTGGATGTGGAAGACCAGCGTGCAACCGGCTTCCTGCAGCCGGGCGTAGATCGGGTCGAAATACGGATCGCCCGGTGAGCGGCCGTAGGCCGGACCCGTCGGGAGCAGCACCATCCGCACACCCTGCTCGATGATCGCCTCGGTCTCGGCGACCGCCGAAGGCAGATCGCGCAGTGACAACAACGCCGTCGCGTAGATCTTGTCCTGGTAGTTGAAGCCCCACGTCTCGTCGAACCAGCGATTGAACGACCGCAGATTCGCATACAGCGCCTCGGTGTCGTCGACGTAGTGCTCGGCGGCCAACGCCATTCCGGCCGGGAAAATGACCGCGCGTTCGACGTTCTGGCGCTCCATCACCTGCAGTCGGGCGTCGCGCTCCAGCCACTCCGGCTGCATCGGCTGCGGCTCGTAGGTCTCGTCGGGATTGCCCGAGCCCATCTGCTTGAGCATCTCCTTCAGCGATCCGGGCCGGTATGCGAGATCGAAGCCGAGTCCTGCCTCACTGTTGAAGGTCGCGATCCGGTGACCGGCGAGGATCACCTCTTTTCCGTCCGCGGCCCGCACCGGAGCGATGGCGCGGTCGTGGAACGCGCTGGGCAGATACCGGGTGAACGCATCGCGCGTCTCGTAGCAGTGGGTATCGCAGTCAAAGATCCCGTAGTCGAGTTTCGTCGTCACGCCCGGCTCCTTCGCGCAGATGAGAATCTATATTCTCCCAATTCAGAAAACATACTATCCTCGGCCGAGAATGCATATCCCGGTTGGACACATCGCCCCCGAAGGACCCCATGACCGCTAGCGAGGCCGACGCACTCCGCCAGGCAGTACGCGAGTTCTTCGAGGCCGTATCGCCGTCGACCAGAGTTCGCGAGCTGATGGCCACCGAAGCGGGCTTCGACCGGACGTCATGGGTACAGATGGCCAACGAACTGGGCCTGCACGGCATCGCCGTCCCCGAGCAGTACGGCGGAGCGGGAGCCGGCCTACCGGAACTCGCAGTCGTCTTCGAGGAGATGGGCGCAGCCCTGCTGTGTGCGCCGTTCTTCTCCACTGTCGCACTGGCCGTGCCGACGCTGCTCACCAGCGGTGACGAAGGCGCGATGCAGCAGTACCTGCCCGCACTGGTCGACGGCTCCGAGACCGCCACCGCGGTGCTCAACGGATCACTCGACGCCTGGGATCCCGCCGCCGTGTCGCTGACGGCCCGCCGCGACGGCCCTGGTTATCGGCTGAGCGGCCGGGCCGAGCGGGTTCTGGACGGTCACACGGCGAATGTGATTCTGGCCGTGGCGAACACAGCCAACGGTACATCGCTGTTCGCGGTCAGGGCACCTTCCGAAGGACTCGATCGGCAGCCGCTGGCGACGCTCGACCGCACCCGCAAGGTCGCCGCACTGAGCTTCGACCGCGTGCCGGCGACACTGATCGGAACCGACGGTGGTGCCGCCGCCGGCCTGGAGCGGGCCTACCGGGTCGCCGCGATCGCTCTCGCGGCCGAACAGGTCGGCGCCGCACAGCGATGCCTCGATATGGCTGTGACCTATGCCAGGGAACGCATCCAGTTCGGCCGTTCCATCGGCAGCTTCCAGGCCGTCAAACACCGCTGCGCAGACATGCTGGTGCTGCTGGAAGGCGCCCGGTCCGCCGCGGCGCATGCGGCCGGCCTCCGCGACGGCGACGACCAGGCGGTGGCGGCCTCGGTCGCCAAGATGGTGTGCTCGGAAGCGTTTCTCGAAGTGGCGCTGGACAATATGCGCATCCACGGCGGAATCGGGTTCACCTGGGAGCACGATGCCCACCTCTACATGCGCCGCGCCAAGACCACCCAGTTGATCTTCGGCACCCCCGACCACCACGCGCAGCGCCTGGCCACCCTCGTCACATCATCAAGCCCCTAGCCGGAAGGACCACCGTGACCATTTCGTACTCCCTCGAACTACCCACACAGCGGGTGGAGGCGGTGGCCGAGTTCGTCTCCGCCGAGGCGATATCGGAGATCGCCCGTGCCGCCGAAGCAGCCGGCTTCGCCGCGGTGCACGTCACCGACCACCCCGCCCCCGACGCCAAGTGGCTCGACCACGGCGGACACCACGCGCTCGATCCGTTTGTGGCACTGTCCTTCGCCGCCGCGGCGACCACCGAGGTCAAGCTGCTGACCAACGTCTACATCGCCGCGTACCGAAACCCGTTCCTGGGCGCCAAGTCGATTCAGAGCTTGTCGGTGCTGTCCGGCGGGCGGCTCATCCTGGGCACTGCCGCCGGCTATCTGAAGCCCGAATTCAGATCCTTGGGAGTCGATTTCGATACGCGCGGCGCACAGCTGGACGAGGCCCTCGACGTCCTGGACAAGGTACTGACCGGTGACGACATCGCCTACGACGGAACGACGTTCTCCGCGCGGGGTGTCCGGCTGCGACCGTTGCCCGCGAGCCCGCCACCCGTCTGGATCGGAGGCAACAGCAAACCCGCCGTGCGCCGCGCGGTATCCCGCGCCCAGGGATGGGCCCCGTTCAACACCTTCGGCTATGCGGCGGCGTCGCGCACCGCCGAGATCTCCACGCTCGACGAGCTCGAGGCCGCCATCGGGTGGGCCAAGAAATACGCGGCCGAGATCGGCCGCGCCGCGCCGCTGGACATCTGTTTCTCGGCGGGCAACCTGCTCGACGACAGCCGATCCGCCGACGAACGGCACGCGACGATCGCGAAGCTGGAGGGGATGGGGGTGACCTGGCTGACCATCGCTCCGCAGGGCGCAGACCGGGCCGAGGTCATCGACACCGCTGCGGCGTTCGCGCGAGAGTTCATCGCATGAGACTGGCGGCTGCGAACCCGTCGACGCCGATGCGCCGGTGGGCGAACAGCCAGCGTGCGTCGATCGGGGTGAGCACGTCGCGGTACCGGCCCCAGTGGTCCAGTCCGACATCGGTGTACACCGCGAAGTAGCTGCTCACCTCGATCCGCTGCGGCGTCACCGACCGGAACCGGATGCTCGCGACGTGGTGGCGCACATACGACGGGCTCTGCCGTCCCGGCTCCGGCTCTTTCGCCATCGCGGTCGCCAAGCCCGCTTGGATCGCGGCCGGCCCGGTCAGCGGCCCCGTGCCGCCGGTGAACTCAAGGACGCCGTCGGGCCCGAAGCACTGCGCCAGTGCGGCCAGATCGAACGTGTCGGTCGCCGCGGTGTAGTCGGAAAGCGTCCGCCGGACGGACTCTCGGGCATCGAGCTCCCAGAGCTCCATCAATTTCCTCCGATGTAAACATTAGTTGCCATCACACGATAACGTGTGTTCTCATGCCGCAACCACGCCTGCAGGAGCTTCTCAACCCCGCCACCACCGCGCTGGTCACCCAGGAGTGCCAGGGCGGCGTGATCGGTGCGCAGGCAGGTCTGCCGATGCTCGCCGAAGAGGCCCGTCGCGAGGCGGTGCCCAACATCGCCACCCTGCTGGGGGCGGCCCGTGCGGCCGGGGTCACGGTGGTGCACTGCCTGATCGAGAAACGGCCCGACGGCCGCGGCGCGAACACCAACGCCAGGCTGTTCATGGCGGGCAAGTCGTTCCCATCCGATCTGACACCCGGCACTCCCGGCGCCTCGCTGCTCCCCGAGCTCGGCCAGGAGCCCAGCGACATCGTGCTCACCCGCCTGCACGGCGTCGGGCCGATGACCGGAACCGACCTCGACTCCGTGCTGCGCAATCTGAACATCAGAACAATTGTGGGCGTCGGTGTTTCGGTGAACGTGGCGATCACCAACTTCGTCATGGACGCGGTCAATCGCAGCTATCAGTTCGTCCTTCCCCGCGACGCGGTGAGCGGGTACCCCCGTGAGTACGCGGAGTCGGTCATCGACAACACCCTGGCGTTGCTCGCGACGGTGACCACCACCGACGCGGTGGTGGCCGCATGGAAGGAGTCGGCAGCCGGCTAGCCCGGTATAGCTGTTGCCGCAGCATGGTGATAACGTCGTTCTCACATTCCGTAAATGCTCATATTCGCAGCTCTGAGGAGGTCGGACACATGTCTACCCGGTCCCTGCCGTACCCGGTCTTCGACATCGACAACCACATGTACGAGACGACGGACGCCCTCACGAAGTACCTGCCGAAGCAGCATCGCGGCAAGGTCGGCTACGTCGAGGTCAACGGCCGGCCCAAACTCGTGGTCAAGGATCACATCAGCCACATGATCCCGAACCCGACGTTCGAACGGGTGGCCCGGCCGGGCAGTGCCGAGGACTACTTCCTCGGCAACAACCCCGACGGGCTGAATTTCCGCGAGTTCATCGGGGAGCCAATGGATGTCATTCCCGCCTTTCAGCACCCGGCGCCGCGCTTGGAGCTGATGGACGAACTCGGGATCGACCAGTGCGTGATGTACCCGACCCTGGCGAGCCTGATCGAGGAACGGACCACCGACGACGTCGTCCTGACCCACGCGATCATCCACGCGCTCAACGAGTGGATGTACGAGCATTGGACCTTCAACTACGAGAACCGGATCTTCGCCACGCCGGTGATCTGCCTGCCTCTGGTCGACGAGGCGATCAAGGAGTTCCACTGGTGCCTCGAGCGCGGGATGAAGACCTTCCTGGTCCGTCCCGCCCCGGTGCCGAGTCGTTTCGGCGGGTCACGGTCGATGGGCCTTCCGGAGTACGACCCGTTCTGGCAGGAAGTCGTCAACGCCGGAATCCCGGTGACATTCCACGCCTCCGACAGCGGATACCAGAAGCATCTGATGGAGTGGGAGGGCGGTGACGAGTACCTGTCCTTCAAACCGAGCGCACTGCGAGAGGTCGTGATGGGCTTCCGCGCCATGGAGGACACGCTCGCCGCGTTGATCTGCCACGGGGCGCTCTCGCGCTTCCCCGACCTGAAGGTTCTGGTCGTCGAGAACGGCAGCGGATGGGTGCGAAACCTGTTGCGCCTGTTGGACAAGGCGTACCGGACGATGCCCAAGGAGTTCGACGAGCACCCGGTCGAGGTGTTCAAGCGTAACGTCTACATCCACCCGTTCCTCGAAGACGACATCAAGGGGATCATCGAGATCATGGGCGAGGACCATGTGATGTTCGGATCCGACTTCCCGCATCCCGAGGGCATCGGCGATCCGTTGAGCTTCGTGGACCGGCTCGACGGAGTCTCCGAGTCGGCCAAGGCGAAGATCATGGGCGGCAACGCGATCGAGGCACTGGGCCTCAAGGTTTCGGTATGACCCAGACGGCGGCCTCGCCGACGCTGTTCGACGGAGTCGACGCCTTCGAAGCACACGTCGGCGAGCACCTGGGCTACAGCGGATGGCACCAGATCACCCAGCGGGAGATCGACCTGTTCGCCGAGGCGACGGGCGACCACCAGTGGATCCACGTCGACGCCGAGAAGGCCGCGCGGGGCCCGTACGGGAAGACGATCGCCCACGGCTATCTCACGCTGTCGTTGGTGCCGATTCTCGTCCAACAGATCTACCGGGTCACGGGCCTGTCGATGCAGGTGAACTACGGCGTCGACAAACTGCGGTTTCCGGCACCGGTGCCGGTGGACTCCCGCATCCGCGCCGGCGCCGAGTTGATCAAGGTGGAGCGCAACGACAAGGGCGCCAGGGCAACCGTCCGGGTCACCGTGGAGGTCGAGGGCTCCGATCGGCCGGCCTGCGTGGTCGACACCATCGCCGCGATGGTGAGCTGAGGCGCACGCTAAGCATTGAGCAGTCGCTCGCCGATGACACCCTGGGCGCGCAGCGCCGTGATCTGCTCGGGCGTCAGGCCCATCTCGGCGAGCACCTCGTCGTTGTGCTGGCCGAGGGTCGGAGACGGCGTGCGGTGGTGTCGCGCCGGACCCGGCGTGATCCGAAACGGCCAGCCGGGGAAGCGTTGTCGTCCCGCGATCTCGTGGTCGAGGTCGACATAGAACCCGCGCGCATCGAGTTGGTCGACCTCGTACATGCGATCGGCCGTCATCAGTCGCGCGGCGGGCACGCCGCGCGCCAACAGGGCCTCGGCGAAATCCTCGGCACGGTTCGCCGCGGCGTGTTCGGCCAGCACCGCGTCGAACTCGTCATGGTGGCGCAACCGGGCGGCCGCCGAACTGAATCGCGGATCCTCACGCAGGTCGGGTCGGCCGATGACCTCGGTCACGCCGGCCCAATCGGTGTCGTCGCGCACCGAGACCGCGATCCAATCGTCCTCCCCCGGCGTGGGGTAGACGCCCTGCGCATAGTCGCGGTGCCGGTTGCCCTCCCGTTCGCACACCCGTCCGGTCATCGAGTACTCGATGACCGGTTCGGCCGTCACGGCGGCACCGACCTCGATCTGCGCCACCTCGATCAGTTGCCCCTCACCGGTGCGGCGCCGGTGCTCGAGCGCGGCGAGCAGCGCCACCGTCGCATGCACCCCGGCGATGGGGTCGGCCGGACCTTGCAGGTTGCACGGCGGCCCGTCGGCGTATCCGGTCACCGCCGACATCCCGGCCAGCTGTTCGATGTTGAGTGCCCACCCGACGTAATCGCGCCATGGTCCGTCCAGTCCGAAGCCCGGCATCCGCACCATGATCACCCCGGGGTTGATCTTCACCAGGGAGTCGTAGTCCAGCCCGAACTGCTCGACGACCCGCGGCGAGAAGTTCTCGATCACCACGTCGGCCTCCGCGGCCAGCCGCATGGCCAGCTCCCGGCCCACGGCGCTGCCGAGGTCGAGGGTGATGTCGCGCTTGTTCAGGTTGGTGCCCTGCCACAGCGGCCCGATGTCGTACCACCGGTCGCTGCTGCGCAGCAGCGAGCCCGAATACCGGTGCCCGTCCGGACGCTGCACCGACTCGACCTTGACCACGTCGGCGCCGAATGCGCCGAGGTAGCAGGTCAGATACGCACCGGCCCAGAACGTACTGAGGTCGAAGACCTTCAGGCCCGCGAACGGGCTTCCCCCGTCCGTGCAGCCTTCGCCGCGCTGCTTGCGGTCGTCCCACGGCGTAGGGGCACTCTCGCCGAGAGCCGGTGCGGGCCGCGGCGAGGGCACCGGCGTCTTCGACAGCCGGAACGGGGCGCCCGGCCTACGGAACGGCACCTCCCCGGCGTCGGTCATCTGGCCGCCGTCGACGAAGAACCCGCGGTCGCGGTACTGGGGGCAATCCAGGATCGTCGCGCCGTCGTTGATCGGCGCGGCGGGGATACGCATGGCCTGGCTCAGCTCGACGAGGTCGGCGACCGGCATCGAATCCAGCCAGGGCTGCGCCTTCCCGAAGAACTCGTCGCGTTCCGGGCCGCCGAGCATGATGGCGAGTTGATGTTCGCCGAACTCCGGCAAACCGACCATCGCGCAGACGTCCAACCAGTGCTGCCCGGTCAGACAGTTGATACCGATCCAGCCGTCGGCGGCGCGAACGATGCCCAGCATCGGCGCCGCCTTCGAGTTGGTCGGCAAACCAAGGCTTTTCAAACGTTCCGCCATCAACATCGGATACGGCAACGTGCTCAACAGCGACTCGAACGCCGACACGTCGGCCTCGACGATGCGGCCCCGCTCCCCGTCGGCGACCCGCAGCGCGGTCAGCGCCGCCAGCGCCGCATAACCCCCGACGATGTACTCGGGGATGCGCGCCCCGGCCTGCACCGGCGGGCGGCCGAACTCGCGGGTGTTGACCCATCCCGACGCCGCCTGCAGGGTCAGCGATGTCGACGGCTGATCCCGCCGAGGGCCGTCCTGGCCGTAGTCGGACACTCGGACGACGGCCAGATCGCTGTTGATCCGCTGCAGCGTGTCGCGGTCGAGCCCCCACTCGAACCGTTCGGTCGACCCGGGCGGGAGATCTTCGACCAGCAGATCGGCCCGCGCGAGCAGCTCGTGGACCTGCGCCAGGCCCGTGGGTGTCGTCAGATCTACTGTCAGACCGTGCTTTCCGGCATTCAGGTACTCGAACAGTCCGCCGTGTCCGGCGGCCTCGTCGCGGAACGGACCCCAGCGGCGCAGCGGATCCCCCGAGGGGGACTCGATCTTGCAGACCTCGGCGCCGAGGTCGACGAGAAGTTTGGTGCAGTACGGCGTCGCGATCTGAGTACCCAGTTCGACGACGCGCAGGCCGGCCAGCGCCGAGCTCACGCGGGTACCCCGATCGCCTTCGGTTCCATGTAGGCCCGCAGCCCCAGCACTCCGCCTTCTCGACCGATGCCGCTCTGCTTGAAGCCGCCGAACGGGGCGTCGCCGGGGATGGTGCCGTTGATGGAGACCTGACCGGTCCTGATGCGGCGGGCGACCGCGAGGGCGCGGTCGACGTCGCCACCCCAGACCGCACCGCCCAGCCCGTACGGGGAGTTGTTGGCGATGGCCGCGGCGTCGTCGTCACCGCTGTGTCGCAGCACCGTCAGCACCGGCCCGAACACCTCCTCCTGCGCGATGTACGAGTCCGGGCCGGCATCGGTCAGGATCGTCGGTTCGAAAAAGTTTCCGCCCGAGGGGTTTTCGAGAATGTCGCCGCCGGTCACCACCTTGGCCCCGTCGGCCTCGGCGCGGCGGACGAAGCCGCGCACACGCTCCAGATGCTCCCTGCTGATCAGCGGCCCCATGTCGACCCCGTCCTCTGCGGGGTCGCCGACCTTGACGGCGCGCGCGAGGTCCACCAGCCGGGCCACGACCTCGTCGTGGCGTTCGGCGGGCACCACCAGCCGGCTGTTGAGGATGCACGCCTGCCCGGCGTGCAGCGTGCACCCTTCGAAGAGCAGTCGCTCGAGCAGCTCGTCGGTCAGCTCGACATCGTCGAGGAGCACGCTGGCCGATTTTCCGCCGCACTCCAGCAGAATCCGTTTCATCGTGCCCGCCGCACCGGCCATCACGTCCCTGCCCACCGACGAACTGCCGGTGAAACTCACCATGTCCACCCGGGGGTCCAGGGTCAGAACCCTGCTCGCCTCGATTCCGGTCGGGGTCACGACGTTGACGACCCCGGGAGGAATATCGGTTTCCTCCTTGATGATTCGCGCGAGCGCCAGACCGGCCAGGGGCGTCAGCGGCGAGGGCTTCAGCACGAGCGTGTTGCCCGCGGCTAGCGTGGCACCGACCTTCATCACGTTGAGCGTGTGCGGAAAGTTCCACGGTGTCATGACCGCGACCACGCCGAGAGGTTCGTAGCGCAGCAGCGTCGTGCCCGCCGCTCCCCACGCATCCATCGGCGCCTCAGCCGGCTCGAGGGCGAGTTCGGCGGAGTGACCGGCCATGAACGCCGGGCCGTCCACGTGGATCAATCGCTCGTTTGCCGTACAGCCCCACTCCGCTTGCGCGAGCGCGTAGATGTCGTCGCCGTGGGCGAGCAGCGCATCACTGAGCTGCTGCAGACATCTGGCCCGCTCCTCCGGTGCCGCCGTGGCCCAGGGGCCGGAGTCGAACGCCGTCCGCGCCGCGGCGATGGCCTGTTCGACCTGCGCCACCCCGGCATCGGGTGCGGTCGCGAGAACCTCGCCGGTGGACGGGTTGGTGACCTCGTAGCGGGCGCCGTCCGCGGACACCCAATGGCCGTTGATGAACAGGTCGTAGTCGTCGACGAGGCTGGACGAGGCCATCAGATCACTGGACCTTCCTGGTTGCCCTACAGATGGTGGCCGGCCGTGCGTATGCACCGAGATATCCGACATCTGCGACTTGTGTGTACACCGGCCCAAGTCGGTCCGTCAATGGTTGACCGCGTTTAAGCTGCGGGAATGCCGATTGACACTCGAGCTACCGGTGCGGTAGACACAGAATAGCCGGACATTTTGTCGGTATCTGTCCGACAGATGAGGTTTTGAGGAGAATCCTGCGTGCCCACTGAATCCCGGCCCGATGTGAAGCCAAGACCGACCTCCACGCATCCGCTGCATTCCCCGGACTTCTACGCCGGAGACCCGTACCCGGCCTACCGGGAACTGCGGAAGACCACCCCGGTGGTGTGGAACGACACCACGAACTTCTGGGCCCTGACCAAATACGAGGACGTCCGCTTCGTGTCGGGGCATCCGGGGTTGTTCTCGTCGACCAAAGGCATCACCATCCCGGATCCCGAGCAACCCGAGCCGGTGCAGGAAGGCAATCTGATCTTCACCGATCCGCCCCGGCACCGTCAGTTGCGCAAGCTGATCAACGCGGGCTTCACCCGTCGTCAGGTGACATTGCTGGAGCCCACGGTCCGGCGGATCGTCGCCGGAATCGTCGAGGGCATCGACCCGTCCCGCGAGTACGAGTTCGCCGAGGAGATCGCGGCACCGCTGCCGACCCGGATGATCGCCGAGATGCTCGGCGCCCCGCCGGAGGATTGGGAGAGATTCCGCACCTGGTCCGATGCGGCCGTCGGGACCGCGGACCCCGACATCGAGATGGATCATCTGGTCGCGCTCGGTGAACTCTACGAGTACTTCACCGCACTGATCGAGGCTCGGCGGTCCGGCCAGGTGACCGGGCAAGACGATCTGCTGAGCATCCTCGCCGCCGCGGAGGTCGACGGCGAGCGCCTCACGGACGCCGACCTGCTCAACTTCTCGTTTCTGCTTCTGGTCGCGGGCAACGAGACCACCCGCAACCTGATCGCACTCGGCACCGCGGCGCTGCTCGACCATCCTGACCAGTTGGCGTTGCTTCGATCCGACCCGTCGATGCTGACCTGCGCGGTCGAGGAGATGCTGCGGTACACCAGCCCGGTCACCCACATGGCGCGCCGGGCCACCGCCGATGTGGACATCCGCGGGCAGAAGATCAAGGCCGGCGACACCGTGGTGATGCTCTACGGCGCCGCGAATCGGGACGAGGAGATCTTCGGCCCGAACAGCGAGGAGTTCGACATCACCCGAAACCCGAACCCGCACATCGCCTTCGGCGCGGGTGAACACGCCTGTCTGGGCGCCCAGCTGGCACGACTGGAGGCGCGGGTGATGTTCGAGGTGCTGCTCGGCGCATACCCGAGCATCGAACTGACCGGTGACGTGACCCGGCTGCGGGCGACGATGGTGCCGGGCGTCAAACGTATGCCGGTGCGCCTGAAAGCGAGTGTCTGATGGACTTCGATTACACCCCGGAACAGGAACAGCTCCGCAAGGAGTTCCGGGAGCGGCTGGAGGCCGTGATGACCCCGGAGCGCCGGGCGGCCGTCGCGGGTCTGATGGAGGGCGGCGCCGCGATGACCGAGTGCAGGAAGGCGCTCGGCGAAGCGGGGCTACTCGGTGTGGCGTGGCCCGTCGAGTTCGGCGGACGCGGGCTGACCGCGTTGGAGCAGTACATCTTCAACGAAGAGGCGCGCCGCGTGAACGCGCCGCTGCCGATGATCACGCTCAACACCGTCGGGCCGACGCTCATCGAGTACGGCACCGAGGAGCAGAAACAGAGGTTTCTCCCCGCGATCCTGAAAGGCTCCGTGGAGTTCGCGATCGGTTACTCCGAACCCGGCGCGGGAAGCGACCTCGCGTCGTTGCGGACCACCGCGGTGCGCGACGGGAACGAGTTCGTCATCAACGGATCCAAGATGTTCACCAGTGGGGCGGAGTTCGCCGACTACGTCTGGCTGGCGGCGCGGACAGACCCGGAAGCCAAGAAGCACAAGGGCATCACCGTCTTCATCGTGCCCACCGACTCCCCCGGATTCTCGTGGAAGCCGCTGCACACGATGCCCGGTGTGTCGACCTACTACACGTTCTACGACGACGTGCGGGTCCCCGAGAGCGCGATCGTGCTCGGCGAGAACCAGGGCTGGAAGCTGGTGACCAACCAGCTGAACCTCGAACGTGCCGCACTGGGCAACCTCGGTGCGCTGGAGCCGCTGTTCGCCAAGACCCTGGAGTGGGCCAAGACGACGCCTCTCGACGACGGGCGCGTCATCGACCTGCCGCAGGCCCTGGCCCGGGTCGAGGCGCAGGTCGCCGCCTACCGCCTGCTCAACCTGCGCGTCAACACCAACATGGGAGCCGGCGCCCTCGGCATGGGAGAGGCTTCGGCAGCAAAGGTTTTCGGGACCGAACTCACCCAGCAGGTGGCCCGCGAACTGCTCGACGTGGTCGGCCAGGCCGGCACCCGCAAGGGCACCGACGCCCCGCTGAAGGGCGAACTCGAAAGCGCCTACCGGCTCGCCGTCATCAACACCTTCGGCGGCGGTGCGAACGAACTGCAACGCGACATCATCGCCATGGCCGGTCTGGGGATGCCGCGCGCACCCCGCGACATGCGAGCGTCCTGAGAAAGGGAATCCAGCAGTGACCGACACAGCAAAAGACGAACTGCGCGAACGCCTCGACGCGCTCATCGGCACACCCACCGACGGTGTCGGCAAGCCGGTGCACGCGCCCGACCCGGTGAACGCCGCGATGATCCGGCACTGGGCGTACGCGCTGAACGACATGAACCCCGCATATCTCGATCCGGAGTTCGCGCAGAACTCCCGGCACGGCGCGATCGTGTCGCCGCCGGTGATGTTGCAGACGTGGACGATGCCGCCCCCGAAGCTGGAGGGCATCCACGAACGCGGCGGGGTGCCGATCGAGATGAAGGGTGAGAACCCGCTGCAGTTCCTGTCCGACGCCGGTTACACCGGAATCATCGCGACCAACTCGGAGTTCGAGATCGAGCGCTATCCGCGTGTCGGAGACGAGATCACGTCCGAGACGGTGTTCGATTCCATCTCCGACGAGAAGAAGACGGCCATGGGCAACGGCTTCTTCGTCACGTGGGTCACCACCTACCGCGACCAGAACGGCGACGTCATCGGACGCCAGTGGTTCCGGACCCTGCGATTCAAGACGGGTGGATGATGGCCAGCAGACTCGCCCCGTCGATCAGCCCGGACACCGAGTTCTTCTGGTCCGGCCTCAAGGAGCACGAACTGCGGATCCAGCGCTGCACCGACTGCACGACGCTGCGCG
The DNA here is from genome assembly GCF_010725485.1 of Mycolicibacterium parafortuitum. NCBI lineage: Bacteria > Bacillati > Actinomycetota > Actinomycetes > Mycobacteriales > Mycobacteriaceae > Mycobacterium > Mycolicibacterium parafortuitum. The sequence continues at coordinate 1,254,330 of NZ_AP022598.1, forward strand.
TTCCGCCCCGGCCGATGTGCGGAAACTGCCAGTCACTGAATTGGGACCACGTGGTGTCCACCGGACGCGGCACCGTCTACAGCTTCGTGATGCCGCAGTACCCGCCGCTGCCGTTTCTCGAGTATCCCTATGTCGTCTCGCTGATCGAGCTCGACGAGGGTGTCCGCATCGTGTCGAACCTGTGCGAGATCGCACCGGACGCGATCGAGGTCGGTATGCCGGTCGAGGTTTTCTACGAGACCTTCGAGGCACTTCCCAGTGGGGAAGAGCTGGTGCTGCACCAATTCCGGCCGGTGCGCTGAGCAGGGGGAAAGACACATGGACTTCACCTTCACCGAGGAGCAGGAGACCGTCGCCAAGGTCGCCCGCCAGCTGTTCGAGCATCGAGCCACCCCGGAGCACCTGACCGAGCTCGAGTCAGGCGAGATCCGGCACGACGCGGCGTTGTGGGCCGAGTTGGCGTCGTCCGACCTGCTCGGGATCGCGTTGCCCGAATCGGTCGGTGGCACCGGTGGCGGCTTCCTCGAACTCGGGGTGCTGCTCAGCGAGGTCGGCTACAGCGTCGCGCCGGTGCCGGTGTACGCCACCCTCGCTCTCGGCGCGGATACCATTGCCCGGCACGGCGATTCGGCGCTGCAGCAACGCTTCCTGCCCGGCGTCGTCGACGGCAGCGTGCTGTTGACGGCCGCGTTGGCAGAACCGGGGAACTCCGATCCGGCGGCACCGCGGACCACCGCGCGAGCCGACGGTGACGGGTGGCGGCTCACCGGTGTCAAGGAGCTGGTTCCCGGCGCTCAGCTCGCCGACGCCATCGTGGTCTCGGCCAGGACCGACGACGGGCCGGGTCTGTTCGTCGTTGCGACGGGCGCCGGCGTCGAGGTGACCCCGGTCGCGACGACCAACGGCGAGCCGTTCGCCGACGTCGAACTCAGCGATGCCCTCGGGTGGCGGCTCACCGAGCACGCCGACGGCGACATCGTCGGCGCGTTGTACACCCGGGCCCTGGTCGGGCTGTGCGCGATGCAGCTCGGCGTCGCCGAGCGGGCACTGAAACTGGCTGCGTCCTACACCAGCGAGCGCGAGCAGTTCGGCCGTCCCATCGGGTCGTTCCAGGCCGTGCAGCAGCGTCTGGCCGACGCGTTCATCGACGTCCAGGCGATCCGCTGGACCGCGTGGCACGCGGCCTGGCTGATCGCCGAGGGCAGGCCGGCCGACCGCGCCGCGGCGATCGCGAAGTTCTGGGCGGCCGAGGCAGGCGCCCGCGTGACCGCCTCGGCCCAGCAGGTGCACGGCGGTATGGGCATCGACGTGACCTATCCCCTGTCCCGGTATTTCCTGTGGGCCAAGCAGATCGAACTCGCGCTGGGTCCGGCCTCGGCGCAGCTGGCCCGGCTCGGCAACGCATACGCGGAAGGACTGACCCCATGACCTCCACCCTGAACCGCACCACGACCCTGGCGTGGAACGCCATCAACGTCGGCGACGAGGTGACACCGATGGACGTTCCCGTCACCACGACACTGATCGTGGCCGGCGCCATCGCGTCCCGCGACTACATGCCGGTTCACCACGACCGCGACTTCGCCAATTCGCAAGGCTCCAAGGACATCTTCCTCAACATCCTGACCACCAACGGGCTGTGCGTGAAGTTCCTGCATGACTGGGCGGGTCCCGAAGCGGTGGTCAAGAAGCTGTCCATCCGGCTCGGCGTACCGGCCTACCCGAACGACGCGCTGCGGTTCGAGGGCAGCGTCACCGGCAAATCCGTCGCGGACGGCGAGGGCTTGGTCGAGGTCACCTTCAAGGGCACCAACAGTCTGGGCGATCACGTCAAGGGCACCGCCGTGCTGAGCCTGCTCGAGGGAGTCGGCGCGTGACCCCGAAGACGACAACGAGTGAGGATCGCAGCGAGGCACGAGCGAGGACCGGAACGAGGAGGAGTCGAGCGTGACCAGGGACGGTATCGGCGGTAAGGCCGCACTGGTCGGCATCGGCCAGACCGAGTTCTCCAAGGAATCCGGCCGCACCGAGATGCAACTCGCCTGCGAGGCGGTCAAAGCCGCCATCGCGGATGCCGGCCTGAGTCCCAAGGACATCGACGGGATGGTGACCTTCACCGTCGACGAGAACGAAGAGATCGAAGTCGCCCGCAACGTCGGGATCGAGAACCTCAACTTCTTCACGCGGGTACCCCACGGCGGCGGGGCGGCCGCGGGCACCGTGATGCAGGCCGCGATGGCGGTCGCGACGGGCGTCGCCGGGGCCGTGGTCTGCTACCGCGCGTTCAACGAGCGCTCCGGGTTCCGGTTCGGCGGCGCCGGACGGCAACCCGGCGTCACCCCGCTGTGGATGGCCCCGTATGCGCCGTTCGGCTTCATGACGCCGGCCGCCTGGGTGGCCCTGCACGCGCAGCGTTATATGAGCACCTACGGGGTGACCAACGCCGACTTCGGCAAGATCTCGGTGATCGATCGCAAACATGCGGCCAACAACCCCGACGCATGGTTCTACGGGAAGCCGATCACGCTGGAGCAGCATCAACAGTCGCGCTGGATCATCGAACCGGTCCTGCGGTTGCTCGACTGCTGCCAGGAGAGCGACGGCGGCGTCGCGATGGTGGTCACCAGCGTCGAGCGGGCCCGCGACCTGGCCAAGCCGCCCGCGGTGATCACCGCGGCGGCCCAGGGTGCTGCCTACGACGGTGAGGTGATGACCAGTTACTACCGCGACGACATCACCGGGTTGCCGGAGATGGGCGTGGTGGGCGACAAGCTCTGGCGCGACTCGGGTTTGAAGCCGCAGGACATCTCGACGGCGTTCCTGTACGACCATTTCACCCCGTTCGTGTTCACCCAGCTGGAGGAGCTCGGCTTCTGCGGCAGGGGCGAGGCCAAGGACTTCGTCTCGGTCGAGGAGATGTCGCTGGGCGGACGTATGCCGATCAACACCAACGGTGGTCTTCTCGGTGAGGCCTACATCCACGGGATGAACGGGATCACCGAAGGCGTGCGTCAAGTCCGCGGCACGTCCTACAACCAGGTGGACGACGTCGAACACGTTCTGGTCACGTCGGGGACCGGTGTTCCGACCAGCGGCCTCATCCTCGCTCCGGACCGCTGAGACGTTAATGTGCTGAAGTGGCGTCTGACGTGACTCAATCGGTGGCTGTCGACACCCGGGATGCCATCATCTCGGCGGCTTTCGGCTGCTTCCGGACCCGCGGGCTCGCCAAGACGACCATCGTGGACATCGCGCGTGCGGCGGGTGTGTCGCGCAGCACGGTCTACGAATACTTCCGGGACAAGGAGACCGTGGTCGAGGCCTGCGCGGAGGCCGCATCGCAGCGGTTCTACCGCAACATGGCCAAAGCCATCGACCGGCACGGGGGCAGCACTCTCGAAGGCCGGCTGGTCCGTGCCGCGGTTTTCGTCACCCAGGCGCGCCAGGTCGTCGAACCGGAGGTGTACTTCGATGCCGCCGAGGTCAGTCTCATGATGACCAAGAACGCGGCCACCCTCCTGAAGGAATGCGCCGACTTCCTGGCCCCCTATGTCACCGCGGCGCGGCTGACCGGCGAAGTCCGCACCGACCTGGACGTGCCGTCGGCCACCGAATGGTTCGCGCGAATGCTCTTCTCGCTGTTCACAACTCCGTCGCCGACCATCGATATGCGTGACGACGGTGCCGTCGCGGACTTCGTGCGGTCCTATGTGGTCCGCGGATTCGTCGACGGCCCACGGCGGCACTAGTACCCGACATCTTTCGCGACCGGCGCGAGGAGGACCCAGGTGAAACCGACTGCGGCAACAGTATTACCAGCGACACGACAGCCAGTCGGCCAATCGCCGGGCCGCGACCGTGGTGCGCCCTACCGGCTCGTGGTGCTCGGGTCCGAGACCGCCGATGCCGTGTCGGGCGCCGGCGGGCTGATCGTCGACGCGGTGCGCGCCGGGTGGCGCGTCGCGATGTACCTGGAAGTCGCCCCAGAACCACGCGCACTGCGGATCCTCGGCGTCGAGGACGGCCAACTCCTGGCGACCGACGTGGGATTCGGGCCAGGCGAAGCCGATGCGGTGGTGTTCGCCGCCGACATATACCACCGGCATCGGGGGGTGCGCCGATGCCTCGCCGATGCCGTCCGCCGGGGCGCGCCCGACGTCGCCGCCTGGGGTGGACCCTGGTCTGCGGCACCCGCTTCCGCCTCGGACATCGACCATCGTCTCAGTCCTGCCGCGCGGGCGTTCAAAAGCCACGCCATGCAGGCCGTCGGCGCGCCGCCACCGGCCGGTGCTGCCGAAAGGTTCTACGGGGGTCTGCACCGGCTCATCGCGACCTCACCGCCGCCGGAGTGACACAGCGCCTCAGGAGGTTCTGCGCACCGGCACGTTCGAGTACCCGCAGACGTTCGACATCGCGACGCGACGCAGACCGTCCCGGTCCACCTCGTATTCGGGGATGACGTCGAGCAGCGCGTTGAGCGCGATCCGGCTCTCCATTCGCGCCAGCGCCGCGCCCAGACAGCTGTGGATGCCGTAGCCGAACGCGAGATTGAAGCCCATCTTGCGTTCACGGTCGATATCGAGTCGGTCGGGCGCGTCGAACATCCGCTCATCACGGGTGGCTGCCGCGGTGACGAGCAGCACCGCGGCACCCGCGGGGATGGTGGTCCCGTAATAGGTCACATCCCTTGTGGCGGTGCGAACCTGGTACTGCGACGGCGCCTCGTAGCGCAGCAGTTCCTCGATCGCGGCCGGGATCTTGCTACGGTCCTCGCGGAGCTTACGCCACTGGTCGGGGAAGTCGGCGAACGCGACCATCGCATTGCCTACCAGTTTCGTGACCGTCTCGGCGCCCGCGCCGCCGAGCATCGTCGCGAAGCCGGTGATGTCGACGTCGGTGAGTTTCTCCACCAGCCCGTCGCGCTCGATCTCGGTCTCGATGAGGCGGCTGATCATGTCGTCCTTCGGCGCCGCCCGCCGCTGTTGCACGAGGTCGTAGTAGTACAGGCCGGTGTTGACCGAGGCCTCGTATCCCGATCTGGGGACCGCGATCTCACCTGGCCGCCGTTCGAGCAGGAGGTCCAGCCAGTGCCGGATCTGGTCCCGATCCTCTTTGGGCACACCCAGCATCGTCGTGATGACTTCGTTCGGAAACAGCGCGGAGAAATCGGCGACGACGTCGAAGCCCGCCGGGTCCAGTGCTTCGACGCGTTCATAGACCTTCTCGTACACCATCTGCTCGAGTGCGGCGATCGCGCGCGGGGTGAACACGTTGCTCACCAGGCGCCGCATCTTCTGGTGCTGGGGCGGGTCCATCGAAATGATCACCTTCGGCACCGGGATCGCGTCGTCGTGGGCCTTGACCATGTCCAGCGTGGCGCCCTTGGCCGACGAGAAGGTCTCGTGGTCCTTGGTGGCGGGCGCCACGTCCTCGTAGCGGGTCAACGCCCAGAAGTCCCACTTCGCGTTGTAGTAGACGGGCGACTCGTCGCGCAGCCGCCGGTAGGTGGCGTACGCCCCGTCGAAGAAGTCCTGGGAGAACGGGTCGAATTCGACGGATCCGCTGTCCACTTCCGGCGGCGCCGCACTCACAGGATCGCCCCGGCTTCTTTGAGCTTCTCGATGGTCTCCCAATCGATCCCGGCGTCCATCAAGACTTCCTCGGTGTGCTGCCCGTGCTCCGGCGCGCCGGGCGGAACGACGGCTTGCTCGTCGAACTGAACGGGGTTGGTGGGCAGCGAGAACGGGGCTCCGTTGACTGTCGTGGTGTGCGCGACATAGCCGTTCGCGGTGACAGCGGGGTCTTGGCATAGCTCGCCCGGCGTCTGCACGATGCCCCACGCCCCCGACAGCGACGCCAACGTCGCGCGCCATTCGGCCAGTGTGCGTTCGGCGAACGCGTCATCGAGCGCCGCGATCAGGCTGACGCGGTTGGCGTACCGCGAGGCGGGGTCGGCGTATCTCGGATCGTCGATCAGCTCGGGCAGGCCGATCACCCGCATCGCCTCGGCGTAGAACTTGTCGAGCTGCAGCATCATCAGCTGCACATAGCGTCCGTCCTTCGTACGGTAGGTACCCACCAGCGGGTTCGGTGCATCGGCGTGGCCGAACTTCGGAATAGCGCTGCCGCCGTGGATTTGGCTGACCGCGACATCGGGGCTGAGGTTCCACGCGGCGAGGCCGAGCAGCGAGACGTCGACCACCGATCCGATTCCCGTCGTCGCCTTCTTGTACAGCGCCGCGGCGATGCCGCCCGCCAAAGTCATACCACCGAGCAGGTCTCCGAACGCCGGACGAGAGCGGACCAGCTCGTCGGCCTCCTCCGTCAGAACGGTGGCGATACCACCCCGCGCCCAGTAGGACACCCCGTCATAGCCGGGTTTGTCCGCGTCCGGCCCCTTCGGACCGTGGCCGGATCCGCGCACGTACACGATGCTCGGATTGGCCTCCCTGATGTCGTCGACGTCGATGCCGAACTTCCGGCGCCGCTCCGGCAGATAGCTGGTCAGGAACACGTCGCTGGTCTTGGCCAGCTCGCGCACCACATCCCGGCCGCCGGGGGTGCTCAGATCCACGCCGACGGACTTCTTGCCGCGGTTGGGGATCTCGATCATGTAGTTGACCGAACCGCCCCCCTCATCGACGATGCCCATCGTGACGAGGCCGCGCTGCGGATCGCCACCGTCCCGCGGCTCGACCTTGATGACCTCCGCACCCCACTCGGCCAGGACCGCACCCGCCGAGGGCACGAACGTCCACGCCGCAACTTCGAGCACCCGAACACCGCTGAGCACCTTGTCGCCGGAAATGACTCCTCCTACGGGTAGATCGGTTGGTACGCCGCGTCGAGGGCCATCGCGTAGCGGCTGGGCAACTCGGCGATCTCGAGTCTGGACTCCACGAGATCGAGCCGGTCCGGCGGCGACATGGCTGCAGTGTAGCCGCATGCCGCGGCAAGCGAGAACCTCTATTCTCGTTTTTCGCGAGGATCGCTATCCTGTGGGGACATCCGTGCGAGAGGATTACCCCGGCGTGCCCTTTCCTTCCATCACACCCACGGTCCCCACCCTGCTCAGGTCGTGTGCGGCGCGCTTCGCAGACAAGGCTTTCCTGATCGCGGACGGCCAGACCCTCACCTACAGCGCACTCGATCAGCGATCGGCACGGTTGGCGGGCGCGCTGCTGGCCGCGGGTATCGGCAAGGGCGACCATGTCGGAATCCTGATGCCCAACAGCGTCGAATGGGCGATCGCATGGTTCGCGACGACCCGCATCGGCGCGGTGGCGGTGCCCCTGAACACCTTCTACAAAGCCTCGGAGCTCGCCTGGACCGCGCGCCACGCCGACCTCCGCGCGATCCTGGCCCAGTCCGGATTTCGCGGCCACGACTTCCTCGCCCGACTGGAGGAGGCGCTGCCGGGGCTGGCCGGGCAGCGCACGCCCGGCAGGCTCGTCGTCCGGCAAGCGCCGTACCTGCGGATGATCGCGGTGCAGGGACAGTGTGACCGGCCCTGGGCGACAGTCTTTCCGGACGACTCCGATCACGACGCGGAGTTCCTCACCGAGGTCGAATCCTGCGTGACGCCGGCCGACGATGCGATGATCATCTACACCTCGGGCAGCACCGGCGACCCGAAAGCCCCCGTGCACACCCACGGCACGCTCGTGCGGCACACCTACAACCTGACGTTCCACTACGGCGTCACCTCCGACACGGTGATGTTCACGTCGATGCCGTTCTTCTGGGTCGGTGGATTGATCACCGGCATCCATGCGGTGATCCATCACGGCGCCACCCTGGTCACCCAGCCCGCGTTCGACGCGGCAGAGGCACTTGAGCTCATCGAGGAGCACCGCGCGACGATCACGCTGGGCTGGCCGCAGCAGGGCAAATCGCTGGTCGAACACCCGGATTTCGCGCGTCGCGATCTCGGTTCGGTCCAGCGCACCAGCATGCCGGCGATGGTTCCGGCCGAACGCCGGCCCCAGGGCCCCAACGCCCTGGGTATGACCGAGCTGTGCGGTAACCACATCGGGGTGGACCCCTATCCCGCACAGCCTGCCGATCGCAGCGAGACCGGCGGCTACTCGATCGAAGGGTTGTCGCACCTGCTGGTCGATCCGGTGACCGGCGACCCCGTCCCCGCCGGCGCCGACGGTGAGATCTGGGTGCGCGGTTACTCGCTGATGCAGCGTTTGTACAAGCGCGAGCGTGAGGACGTGTTCACCCCGGACGGCTATTACCGCACGGGTGACCGCGGAATCCGATACGCCGACGGCTGGATCCGGTTCACCGGCCGATTGGGGGATCTGATCAAGACCGGTGGCGGGACCAATGTCACGCCGGGCGAGGTGGAGCTGGCGCTGACCGATTGCGAGGGCGTTCTGGAGGCGTACGTCGTCGGCGCGCAGGACGGTCGCAACGGGACGATCGTAGCCGCGGCGGTGGTTCCCCGCGGCGACGCGCAGCTCGATCCCGAGGCGCTGCGGGCGGACCTCCGCGGCCGGCTGTCGGCCTACAAGGTTCCGAAGTTCATCTGGGTCACCGACAAAGCGGCGTTGCCGTTCACCGCCACGGGCAAGGTCAAGAAGTCCGACCTCGCGCAGCAGCTCGGCGACCTCCTGTCGCGCATGTGAGCCACCCGGGTCCGGCCATTTCGGCGTCCAGCCCGCGGTATCGGTCAAGTCACACCGACACCGGAAGCGTGGCCCAGCCTCTGACGCTGCTGGTGTGCGCGCGCCGGGCCGCGTCGTAGTCCACTTCCCAGTCCGGCCAACGGCTGAGCACCTCCTCCAGCGCGACCCGCGCCTGCATTCGCGCGAGTGCGGCTCCGAGGCAGAAATGGATGCCGCGTCCGAAGGACAGGTGGGTGGCTTGCCGATGGATGTCGAACCGGTCCGCGTCCGGGAACTGTCGCTCGTCCCGATTCGCCGATCCGTTGATCAGCAGCATCACCGAGCCCTCTGCGACCGCCTGTCCGTAGAGTTCGACATCCCGCGCGACGTACCGCGCCTGCACGGGCGACGGTGCCTCGTAACGCAGCACCTCCTCGATCGCCGCGGGGATCAGGCTGAAATCGGTTGCCAGTTCCCGACGTTGGTCCGGATGGTCCGACAACAGTTGTCCGGCAAAGCCGATCAGTCTCGTCGTCGTCTCGTTCCCGGCGCCCACGACGGTGCCTGTGTAGGTCAATACCTCGCCGCGGGTCAATCTCCTGCGGCTGCCGTCGGCTTCCTCGAGCTCGGCGTTCACCAGGTCCGTCATCAAGTCGTCAGACGGGTGGTCGTAGCGCCAGTCGATGAACTCCTCCAGCATCGAACCTTGCCGCGTCAGGATGTCACCGGCCACGTCGGCCAGTTCACCGTCGCGAAGCTCGAGGAGCCGGTCGGTGTTGCGCCGGATCGCGACCTGGCTCTCCTCGGGGATGCCCAGCAGGTAGCCGATGGTGCGCATCGGCATCCACGCGCCGAGGTCGGCGATGAAGTCGAACGTCTCGGCGCCCTCCAGCGGCTCCAACGCGCGCCGGCAGAACTCTCTGGCCAGCGGCTCGATGGCGGCCATGCGCCGTGGCGTGAACACACCTGAGAGCAGCCGGCGGTGGAAGTCGTGGATCGGCGGGTCCTCGAACAGGATGATGCCCGGCGGCACCTCGACGCCGCTGAGGATGATCTCGGTGGTGGTGCCCTTGCCGGAGCGGTAGACCTCCCAGTTCGCCAGCTCACGGTTGACGTCCGAATACCTGCTCAACGCATAGAAACCGTACTTGTCGTTGTGATAGAGAGGTGCGTCGTCACGCAGGCGTTTCCACACCGGGTAGGGATCGTCGTCGATGTCGAAATCGAACGGGTCATAGTACGGATCATCAACCTTCACCCCGTATGTCACACGATGAGAATAGGCGCTCTCACGCCGCGTTATGGAAGGTTCCGGTATGAGAATATGTATTCTCATACCGCGGGACCGGCACCGAAGGAGGCGGCGATGGGCTCAGCCGCCGTTCGTAACGTCATCTTCGCCGTCGAGTTCAGGATCGGCGAGTCCGAGCGCGTCGGGCCGGTACTCGCCCGGCACGAGGAGAGTCTTCGCGATCTCGATGCCCGATATGCGTTCGTGTACGAATCGGTGGTGGACCCGGGCAAAGTCCTGGTCGTCATCGGTATCCGAACCGCACAGCCGCTGCTCGACCTTCTCCGCTCGCCCTACTTCTTCGAGTGGTTCGACGCGGTCGGTGTCCAGGATCTTCCCGCCGTGTTCGTTGGCGAGCTCGTCGAGCGCTTCGACCTCGGCGAACCCCCCACACCGGGTACCGGCGTGGTGGTCGCCGCCGTCGCCCGGGTCCAGAATGTCGAGGTTTTCATGACCCGGGTACGCGATTCGCTGTCCGGGTTCGCCCACTCGGGCATTCGCCGAACGCTCGTATACCGCGCCTTCGACACCCCTCGCGAGGTGCTCTTCCTCCACCAGCTTGCGACCGCGCGCACCGCGATGCAGTGGGTCAACCACTCCGACGTCGCCGCCGAGTGGTTGGCATCGGCCGGCGTCGGCGCCTATCCGCCCGTCTTCGTCGGCCGGTTTGTCCACGCGATGCGGCTGGCCGAGACGGCCGGGACGGATCTGCACTGATGTATGTCTGCCTGTGTCTCGGCATCACGATCGAAACGGTCTCCGACGCCGTCGCCGGCGGCGCCAGGACGACCCGGCAGGTCGCCGATGCGTGCGGCGCCGGCTCGGACTGCGGCAGGTGCAGACGCACCATCATCTCGATCATCAGATCTGCGGCAGCGGAATCAGATTCAGGCAGGAGACGGACGGTATGAGCGATCGACACTCCAACATCGCGGGAGCGCGGGTGCTCGTGATCGGTGCATCGTCGGGCATCGGCTCCGCTCTCGCGAAAGCGGCCCACGCGCGGGGCGCCCGCGTCGCACTCGCCGCCAGACGGGTTCAGCTCCTGTCCGAGCTGGCCGAGCAACTGGACGGCTCCGCCCATGAACTCGACGTGTCCGATCCTCGCGCGATCGAGCAAGTCGTCGACGCGGTGGCAGCCGAGTTCGGTCAGCTCGACGCGGTCGTATTCACCAGTGCCGTGGTGCCGTTCGCGCTCATCGAGGAAACCGACGTCACGACGTGGTTGCACGCGTACGCCGTCAACGCGGTGGGCGCATCGCACGTCCTGCGGGCCGCGCTGCCCCACCTCGCAGACGGCGCGGTGACGCTCGTCGCGTCGAGTCACGATGTCGGCAGGCCACGCGCCGGGGTCGCGGCGTATCACGCGAGCAAAGCCGCGTTGGACGAGATTCTTCGGTCTTGGCGTGCCGAACACCCGGAACTCGCCGTCATCCGCGTCAGCGTCGGCCCCACCGAGGGCACGGAGATCCTTCGTGGAGCCGATCGCGATCTGCTCGCCGATCTGTACCGGTCCTGGGCCCAGGAAGGCCAGATCCCTGCGACGATGTCGGCCGTCAACGACGTGGCCAACGCGATGCTGTCCTTGATCGCCATATCCCGCGCGAATCCGTCGGTGGTCAGCGACATCGTGCATCTGGCACCCCGCACCGGCACCGGCCGATAGGAGTACCCTGCAATGGATCTCGGCTTCGAAGGCGCGACCGCGGTCGTGACCGGCGGCAGTAAGGGCATGGGCCTGGCGATCGCCGAAACGCTGGCCGCCGAAGGCGCAGCGGTGGCCATCATGGCTCGCGGACGACAGGGACTGGACGCGGCGGCCGAACGGATCCGCGCCGCCGGTGCACGCGAGGCGCTCCCCCTGAGTGTCGACATGGCCGACGCCGGGTCGATCGCGGCGGGGTTCGCCGAGGTGGGTGACGCCTGGGGCCGGCTCAACGTGCTCGTGCACACGGTGGGACCGGATGCGGGTGCCTTCGACGACCTCGACGACGACGACTGGCACGCCGCCTTCGATCTGGGCACGATGGCCGCGGTCCGGTCAGTGCGTGCCGCGCTCCCGATGTTGCGTGCCGCCGAATGGGCCCGCATCGTCACGCTGTCGGCGCACTCGATCCAGCGCCAGAGCCCGCGACTCGTCGCCTACACCGCGGCCAAGGCTGCGCTGTCGAGTTTCACCAAGAATCTCTCGAAGAGCCTCGGCCCTGACGGGATACTCGTCAACTGTGTCTGCCCGGGAACCATTGTGACCGCGAGCTTCACCGAGATCCTCAAGGATGTGCTGGCCGCCGACGGCCTGGACTCCGCGGATCCGCATGACGTGATGAGGTGGGTGGAGCAGACCTACGGCCATCCCTGCGACCTTGGCCGGGCCGGGCTTCCCGAGGAAATCGCCTCGGCGACGGCCTATCTGGCCTCGCGGCGCAACGGGTACGTCACCGGCGCCACGCTCAACGTCGACGGCGGCTCGGACTTCATCTGAGCCGATCAGCTGTTCTTCGACATCTCCGCGGCCGCCGTGTCGGCCCACCGCGCCTGATGCCGGCCCATCGTCATGGCGCCGTTCCAGCCGCCATCGGTCCACAGCACCTCACCGCCGACATAGCTGAAGCGCGGGCTGCCGAGACATACCAGCGGCCAGGCCTGTTCCTCGGGAGTCGAGTACCGGCCTACTGGTCCGACCGCCTGATCGACCGTGTCCTTGCCCATCAGGTCCTGGAACGCCGGCATCATCGCGGTCTCGGTGGGTCCGGGGTTGATGCAGTTGATGCGGATGCCGCGGCGGCCGAGTTCGGGATACCACCAGCCCACCCAGGCGTCGATGATGTACTTCGAGTAGGCGTACCCGCTCCACGACCACAGCTTCTCGTTCGCGGTCAGCCATTCGACGGCTGCCTCGAAGCCGTCGGTCTCGAGCAGACCGGTGATGGTCTTGATGTGGTCCTGCCAGCCGATGGCGGCGGACGACGAGATGACGCTGATCGCCGATCCTTCGGGCATCTTCGGCACCAACCGCTCGGCCAGATGACGCGCTCCGACGAAGTTGACCAGGATCGTGTCCCATTCGCTGAACGGCGGACCTGGCAGCCCCGCACAGCTGAACAGCCCGTCGACCGGGCCGTCGATGGACTCCGCGACGGCGTCGATGCTCTTCGGGTCGCGCAGGTCGATCTGCAGCGTCCGGGCGGCGGGGACGCTCGTCGGTTTGATGTCGAGGGCGGTGACGGTCGCACCGAGATCCACCAGGATCTGCGCGGTCACCTGTCCCATTCCCGACGCCGCGCCGGTCACGACGACCGACTTGCCTCGGTACCCCAGCACATCGTCCATGCCACGCTCCTTAGAGAACTTCGTTCACCGAATATGAGAACACACGTTATCACTGGTGTTACGGTCACCACGTGACGGTTTCCAGGGTGGCCGCCGCATGACCGCCGCTGCTCGCCCGCTGCGAATCATTCAGTGGGCCACCGGCGGTGTGGGCTCCGAGATGGTCACCACCATCCTCGATCACCGCCCCGACCTTGAGTTGGTCGGTGCCCGCGTGTATTCCGAGGCCAAGAACGGCATGGACATCGGCACACTCGTGAACAGAGCTGCGATCGGGGTCTGCGCCACCACCGACGTCGCCGAGATCCTCGCCCTGGATGCCGACCTGGTGTTGTACGCGCCGTCGTTCACCGACCTCGACGACGTCTGCGCGCTGCTCGAGAGCGGCAAGAACGTCGCAACGCCGTCGTTCCTGTTCCACCCCCGGCGAATTCCGCCGGCCGAGCGGGAGAGACTGCTGAAGGCATGCCAGACGGGCAACAGCACGATTCACGGCAGCGGACTCAACCCGGGCAATCTGTCCGGGGTGCTTCCGCTGGCCCTCTCGGGTATGAGCCGCTCGATCGAGCGCCTGACCCTGCAGGAGAGAGCCGACTGGACGCTGTGGGAGAGCACCGGAATCACCTTCGACGGAATGTGGTTCGGCCGTCCGGTCGATCAGGTCACCCCGACGGCCAACGGTTACCTGAGCTTCCTGACCAAGCTGTTCGTGGAGCAGACCTGGTTCATCTCCGACAGTTTGAACGCCGACATCGATGACGTCGCGGTGACCCTGGAAACCGTACCGGCCAGCAGAGACCTGCAGATCTTCGATCATGTGGTGCGCCAAGGCAGCACGGCGGGCCAGCGCTGGCGTTTCGTCGGCCATCGTCGCGGTGAACCGTTGATCGAATTCGAGACGCTGTGGACCGTCGGCGGCGAGTATCCCGATCATTGGCCCCAACCGCTCGACGGCTGGACATTGACCATCGAGGGCGATCCGTCCATGCGCACACACTTCTTTCCGCTCGCCAGTTTCTCCCGGGAGGCCTCGATCGAGGAGCACGTCCGGGCCGGCCTCATCACGGTGGCGATGCAGGTGGTCAACGCGATTCCGGCGGTCTGCGCGGCGCCCGCCGGGTTCGCGACGATGGCCGATCTCCCCCTCGTCAGGAGCTACACGGGTTTCGGCAACACCCCCCGAGTCGGGGTCTGAGCGTCTAACCGTCGCGGTTGGTCCAGTGCGCGACGAACGGCGCGATGGTCGAGAGGTCGTAGAGCCCCGGTTCCGCCGCGACGACTGCGGGTATCGCATTGATCGCGTGCATGGCGGTGGCCAGGCAGCCCTGTTCGGAGTGGTCCTCACCGGCAGAACCGATTTCGAGGTGCAGACGCATATTCGGTTCGCCTTCGAGAGCGAGTTCATACCCGATCTCGGTCGGCCAGTCAGGGGCCAGATCGTCGGCCATGCGGGTGAGATGCTCGACCGATATCGTCGTCTCCCCGCAATCGACGACGACACCGAAGCGCATGGCACCGACAGTGCCGGCCGGGATCTCACCCGCCGCGACGGTCAGCGCGCGCGGCGTCGTCACAACCTCCCGGAAACCCTCCACCGCGCGAATGCGCAGTCCGAGCGCCTGCGCGAGCACCGTCGCGCTGCCGATCCACGCGCTCGCCGCGTACTCGGGGTTGGCGAGCAGCGGGGCGGGGTCATCGGGTGCATGACCGAAACCCATGGCGTTGAAGACGAGGTCGTGACTGGCGTAGGTGGAGTAGTTGAGCACTTCGCGGACGTTGATCCGGGTCGTCTGCTGCGTGAGTCGCGACAACAGCGGCGCGAACGACTCGCCGAAGAAGCCGGGGTACAGCCCCACCCCGAGAAACGAGGACCGGCCTCGTTCGCAGGCGCTCTCGATACAGTCGGCCAGCGATGCGTGCAAGGAGCGCGGGTGGATGAATCTGCTGCCGGTGGCGATGACATCCTTGCCCGACGCGAGTAGGTCACAGACGTCGGCGAAGCACCCTGGCGTGTCGGTTTCCACCTTGCCCATGTACAGCACCACGTCGGCATCGGTGTCGAGGACGGCGTCTCGATCGGCGGTGGTGATCACCCCGGCCTCGCCGGCACCGCACAGGGTGCCGGCGTCGACTCCGGCTTTCGCCGGGTCGTAGACCCGGACACCGACGACCGTGAGATCCGGCCGGTCGAGGATGTGGCGCAGCGACATCAAACCGGTCACACCGGTTGCCCATTGGATCACTCGCGTCATCGGGTCCTCCTCAATCCCACACCACGTCGAGACGCGCGGGTGACCGGAACATGGTCCCGGTGATGTAAGGGCGCGGCGCGTCCGGATCGAGCCGCAGCCCCGGCAACTCGTCGAACAAGGCGTTGAAGATCTTCGTGGTCTCGAGCCGTGCCAGGTGCATGCCGAGGCAGACGTGGGCGCCGTGGGCGAACCCGATGTGGGACTTCCGTTCCCGGAAGATGTCGAACTTCTCCGGTTCGCTCCAACGGGATTCGTCGTGGTTCGCGCTGCCCAGGCTGAGCATCATCGTCGCCCCCTCGGGAACCCGTACCCCGCCGATCTCGGTCTCCCGCGTGACCTCGCGCATGAAGTTGAGCAGCGGAGTTTCCCAGCGGATTCCCTCCTCGATGGCCTGCGGCAGCAGACTGCGATCGGCACGCACCGCGTCGAGCTGATCGGGATGGGTGAGCAACGCGTAGGCCAGGCTGGCCGTCGAACGCGACGTCGTCTCGGCGCCCGCGGGAAGCAGGTTCCGCATGAAACCGTAGATCTGCTCGTCGGACATCTTCACGCCGTTGACCTCTGCGGTCGCCAGGATGGACACCATGTCGTCCTTGGGCTGTCTGCGCCGGTCGGCCAGGATCCCGACGAAGTACTCCTTCATTTTCGCCGATGCCCGCATCGCGCAGTCCATGTCGCCACGGAATCCCAGCAGATCGATCGCGAGTCGGTGGAAGTGCAGGACATCGGAATCGGGAAGCCCGAGCAGGGCCGCGATCACCCGCACCGGGATCGGCATGAACACCGCGTCGACGAGGTCGGCTCGCTTGGCGTCCTTGATCGCCGCGATGGTGCGCTCGACCAGGGGGCCGACGAGTTCGGCGTCCCAGCGTTTCATCGACGAGCGGGCGAAGGCGAATTCGTGCAGTTTGCGGTAGATCACGTGGTCCGGGTCCTGCATCTCGAGGATGGTGGGGCCCTGCAGCGGCCGCACCACGTCTTCGTAACAACGCGTGCTGAAGGTGACGTTGTCGGTGAAGATCGCCTTCACGGTGTCGAAGGTGTACGCCGTGAAGGTCGGCGGTCCGTCTCCGGAGTTGCCGATCATGCCCATCTCAGGCCAGCCGGCGTGTACCGGCGCTTGTGTGCGCAGCTGCTTCAGCATCGGATACGGCGACGCGTCACCGTCGGCACCCATACCCCGGTTGAACCTGTCCTGCGCGTCGCGAATGCTCTGCTCGAGTTCTTCGACGCTCGCCGGCTCGAACATTGACGACTCCTCGCTGCTGGTCATCCGCCTCAACATACATCCTGGTGGTTGCGACCTCCATACTGTAGGTTGACGCGGTATCTGGACTGGACTTTGGTGAAACTGCAACCGGGAGAATCCGATTGACAACACGCGTGGCGCAATGGGCGACGGGGGCGGTCGGGCGGGCCGCACTCGCCGAACTCATCGAGAATCCCGCTTTCCAGTTGGCCGGAGTTCTCGTGTACGACCCGGCCAAAGCGGGCCGCGACGCGGGCGAACTGTGCGGGCTGCCGCCTGACACCGGCGTGCTCGCGACAGCGGACAAGGAGCAGATCTTCGCCCTCGGTGCCGACGTCGTCATCCATGCCGCCAGCAAGGCCCACGCCGTCGACACCAACGCCGACGACATCTGCCGGCTGCTGGCCTCGGGCACCGACGTCATCACCACGACCTCGTACAACCACCTGCCCACCTACGGCGCCGAGACCGCGCAGGCCTTCGAGCAGGCCTGCCGCACCGGGGGGTCCCGTTTCCACGCCGCCGGAGAGAATCCCGGATTCATGTTCGAGCGCCTGGTGGCGACGGTGACCGGGCTGAGCAAGACCATCGACCGGATCGACCTCTACGAGGCCACCGACGTGTCGGCGGTCGACAGCCGCCCGATGCTGGTCGACCTCATGGGGATGGGGCGCCCACCCGAGGACGTCGGTGTCGACTCCCCGATCATCAAGAAGCTCGACATGGCGTACCGCCAGGCGCTCAATGCGACCGCCGATGTCCTCGGCATCACGCTCTCGCACATCGAGATATCGGTCGACGCGACCACGCTGCCGTACGACCTGGACGTGCTCGCCGGCACCATCGAGGCGGGAACCGTCGTCGGACAACGGTTCTCGTGGGTCGGCCACTGGTCGGGCCGGCCGCTGCTGGCGATCCACGAGGAGTGGGTGCTGACCCGCGATCTACCCCAATGGGGCCTGGTGCCGCTGGCGCAGGGGGAAAAGGCGCCGCTGATCCGGGCCGTGATCAAAGGCGTGCCGAGCTTCGAACTCGCCCTCGACGTCGGCTGGGACGGGCAACCGCCCACCGGGCAGCACGCGCAGCCAGGACACCTGATGATCGCGATGGGAGCAGTCCGCGCCATCCCGTATGTCCGGGCACAGCCACCTGGGATCGTCACCGCACCCGTCTTCGGGGCGATCCGTCTAGCAGGCGCCGACGGCGTGTGAGATGTTCTCGCTCGGTGCCGCATGGAAGACGTGGCCGCTGCCGTCCGGTAGGACCCGGCGCGCGATCAGGTAGTCCGAACCCAACCAGCCCTGGCGGATGTAGCGCCCGAACCGCAGAAACGTGCCCGGGGCTCCGCTCGCAGCCGGAACGAGTTTCACCTGCTCGATACCGTCCCTGACGCCCTCCCCGGTCAACGGCCGCGCCGCCCCGAGTGCCCGCACGATCACGGTGGCCACATCGCGGCAGAGGCCGGGCATCGAGTGCGCCGGCCGGCGGCCGTAGCGTTCCTCGAACCGGTCCAGGAACGCCTGCCCGACCTGGTTGCGTTCGTCGTAGCTGTCCAGGCCGATCCAGCCGCGCAGCTGCCGCATCCACTCGGCGCTGATGTGGGCCATCTCGAAGGCGGTGGTGGTGTAGCGCGGCGGGTCCCAGCCGGCGGCCAGCAGGGCGTCGGAGAAGCCCCACAGGCCGTGCCCGAACCCGACGTGCACCAGCGCGTCGGGCTCGGCGGCGGCGAGCTCGGCGACCGCCGCGGCCTTGTCGGCTTCGACCTGCGGGATCGGCACCGTGGCGACGACCTTCAAACCGGCTGCCGAGTAGGCCTTCTCGGCGAACGCGAGATACTCCCGTCCGATCAGCGACGCCTCGTAGGCGATGGCGATCCGTGCTCGTTCGTCGCCGAGCAGCACCGCGGCGAGCATCACCGGCTCCTCGGGCATCGAGCCGTTGTTGAGGGCGAACGTCCATTCGGTCAGCGCGCCCTCCGACCCGGACAGGATGATGTTCGGGACCTTGGCCACTCTGTCGGCATGGGCGGCGAGCGGCACCGCGTTGTCCGACACGTACGGGCCGAAGATCACCAGACAACCCTGCGCGACCAACTCGTCGTAGCCCTGCTCCACAGCCTGGTAGGTGCCGTTGGGCAGACCGACCACGTGGCGCTCGACCACCTCGATCGGCCGGTCCACCACCCCTGCGGCGACCGCCTCCTCGAAGACCAGCCGAAGCGTGTCCAACGTGTCGTCATCGGTACCCGCCCTGGTCGGATAGTCGTTGAGCAGACCGACTTTCAATGGAGCCACCGACCCGTATGCGCGCTCACCGTTGTCCGCCATAGCCGCAACCTACAACATGAATGTTGTTAGGATGGCGGGTATGGCCAAGCGCGGCGGCACCGACTCCGAGCGGCGGGCACAAGGTGAGCAGACCCGCCGCGACCTCGTCGCCGCAGGTCGCGACCTTTTCGTGCGCAAGGGGTACTTCGACACCAGCATCGGCGACCTGGTCGCCGCGTCCGGTGTCGGCACCCGCGGCGCGTTCTATCACCACTTCAAGGACAAGTCGGAACTCTTCCGCGCGGTGTTCGAAGAGGTCGAACGAGACCTCACCCTGCGCTCCCTGGCCACGCCGCCGAAGGGGGCCGACCCGTGGGAACGGCTTTCCGCCGGACTGCACGGCTTCCTCGAATCGGCGACCGAGCCCGAGGTGCAACGCATCATGCTGGTCGACGGGCCCGTCGTCCTGGGATGGCAGACGCTGCGCACGATCCAGGAGGGCAACAGCATCGCGCTGATCAACGAGATGGTCCGCAGTGCGATCGCCGAGGGCATCATCGACGACCTCCCCGTGACGGAGCTGACCCACATGCTCGTCGCATCTCTCGAAGAGGGCGCGATTCTGGTCGCCCATGCCAAGAGCCCCGCCCGGGCCCGGGCCCGGGCGGCACGCGTGCTCGACCGGATGCTGCTCAGCGTCGCCACCGAACCGCGAAAGGCACTAAGGCGGTGACGGTTTCCGTTCCGGCGGGAACGCGGCGGTCTTTGCGTAAACGACTATTTCCGTTTTACGACTATCGTTCTTCTACTCAGCTGATAATGTAGCTTCGCCCTCGTCGCAAGGAGAACCTGATGCCGGATGCGTCCACACTGCGAGTCGCCGTGGTCGGCGCGTCCGCAGGCCTGGGCCGGTGCATCGGGATGGGGCTGGCGAAAACGGGTACGCGGGTGGCTTTCCTCGCCCGGCGGCATGACCGGCTCGTCGACGCCGCGGCCGAGGCGGGCAACGGCGCGCTGGCCGTCGCCTGCGACGTCACCGACGCCGATGCCTGCAAACGCGCCGTGGCCGAGATCGTCGACGATTTCGGCGGTCTCGACGCCCTCGTCTACGCCACCGGGATGGGTGTGCTGGCACCGCTGACCGAGATGACCGCGGAACAGTGGGGAAACCTGTTCGCCACCAACGTCACCGGCGCCTCGCTCATCACCGCGGCGGCTGCGCCCCATCTCGCGGCGGCCGCCGGGTCGGCGGTCTATCTCTCGTCTTTGAGTGCGTCGTACACATCTCCGTGGCCGTTCCTCGGGGCGTACGCGGTGTCCAAGGCGGCGCTGGACAAACTCGTCGAGGCCTGGCGCATCGAACATCCCAACATCGGGTTCACCCGGTTGGCGGTCGGTGACTGCTTCGGCGGGCCGGGTGACTCGCAGACGGAGTTCAACAAGTCATGGGACCCCCAGGCGTTGGAGAACGCCATCCGGTTCTGGATGGACAACGGGTACATGCAGGGCGGTCTGGTCGACGCCGACCATCTCGTCGAGGTCGTGCGATCCGTACTCACCTGTGGCAACAGCAGTTTCATCCCCTACCTGACACTTGCTCCCCGGCCGTCGGGTGCGGTGGCCGAACTTCGACAGTGGTGAAGGAATCTCGGTGACACACGAACCCCGCATGCTCATCGACGGCAAGCTCGTCGACGCCGAGACCGGCCGCCGATTCGACAACATCAATCCGGCGACCGAGGAGGTGCTGGGCGACACCGCCGACGGCACCCGCGCCGATATGGAACGCGCCGTGGCAGCCGCCCGGCACGCGTTCGATCACACCGACTGGTCGCGCAACGGCGAGGCCAGGGCCGCCGGGATCCGCCAACTGCAGGCCGCACTCGAGGCCGAGCGGGAGGAGATCCGCAGCGAGCTGATCGCCGAAGTGGGCTGCCCGTTGCTGAGTACCTTCGGACCGCAGCTCGACGTGCCGCTCAAGGAGGCACTGACCTGGCCGGCCGACATGATCAGCGAATTCTCCTGGAGCCGAACCCTTCCCGACAAGGACGCGTTCGGCATGGGCACCGTGGCCGCTCGCGAGGTGTGGAAGGAACCCATCGGCGTGGTCGGCGTCGTGACGCCGTGGAACTTCCCGTTCGAGATCATCCTCAACAAGATCGGGCCGATCCTGGCGATGGGCAACACCATGGTGCTCAAACCCGCACCCGACACGCCATGGAACGCCACCCGCATCGGCCGGATCATCGCCGAGCAGACCGATATCCCGCCGGGCGTGATCAACATCGTCACCTCCTCCGACCATCTCGTCGGTGAGGTGCTGTCTACGTCCCCCCTGGTCGACATGGTCGCGTTCACCGGTTCGACCGCGACCGGGCGGCGCATCATGAAGGCCGCCGCCGACACGCTGAAGCCGACGTTCTTGGAGCTCGGCGGTAAATCGGTGTACCTGGTGCTCGAGGACGACGGCGACCTGAGCGCCTCGATCGGCGGCAGCGCGTTCATCTCCATGCACGCCGGGCAGGGCTGCGCCATGCCGACCCGCCTGTTGGTGCCGAACTCCCGGTACGCCGAGGCCGTCGAGATCGTCAAGGTCGCGATGGAGAAGAACAAGTACGGCGATCCCACCGATCCGTCGGTGCTGCAGGGTCCGCAGGTGTCCAAACGCCAGCAGGACCGCGTCATGGGTTATATCGAGAAGGGCAAGCAGGAGGGTGCACGGCTGGTCACCGGCGGCAAGATCCCCAGCCACCTACCGAAGGGCTTCTTCGTGGAGCCGACGATCTTCGCCGACGTGGACAATCGTATGACGATCGCGCAGGAGGAGATCTTCGGCCCGGTGTTGTCGGTGATCGGCTTCGATGACGACGACGACGCGGTGCGCATCGCGAACGACTCGATCTACGGTCTGTCCGGCGTGGTGTTCGCCAAGGACCTGGACCGGGCCAAGTCCGTCGCAAGCCGGATCCGCACCGGAACGCTGGGTATCAATGGCGGCATCTGGTACGGCGCCGATGCCCCGTTCGGCGGTTACAAGCAGTCCGGAATCGGTCGGCAGTGTGGAATCGAGGGCCTGGAGATCTTCACCGAGACCAAGACCGTCGGCTGGCCGAAGGAGTCCTAGATGAAGACCAGAGCCGCCGTACTGCGCGGAGTCGGCGTCGACTGGGAGGTCACCGACGTCGAGCTGGATCCGCCCCATGCGGGTGAGGTGCTCGTCAAGATGGCCTACGCCGGGATCTGCCACTCCGACGAGCACTTCTACACCGGCGACAGCGTGCCGAGCGCGGAGATGGAAGAGATGATGCGGGCAGCCGGCGTCCCGGTGCCCGAATGGTTCCCGATGCTCGGCGGCCATGAGGGTGCGGGAATCGTCGAGGAGGTCGGCGCGGAGGTCCATACCCTCAAACCCGGTGACCACGTGGCAGTTTCGTTTCTGCCGGCATGCGGCAACTGCCGCTGGTGCGCGACCGGCCACACCTATCTCTGCGATGTGGGCGCCGACCTCTACAGCAAGTCCATGACCACCGACGGCACCTGTCGCCGTCATGTGGATGGCGAGGACCTGATGGCGATGATGCAGGTCGGGACCTTCAGCGAGTACGTCGTCGCCTCCGAACGATCCCTGGTGAAGATCAACGAGTGGGTCCCGCTGGAGGCCGCATCACTGGTCTCCTGCGGTGTCACAACCGGTTTCGGGTCGGGTTCGGTGGCCGCGGGTACCGAGACCGGAGACACCGTGGTCGTCATCGGCGTCGGGGGAATCGGCATGAACGCCGTCCAAGGCGCGAAGGCCGCCGGCGCCAAGCACATCGTGGCCGTCGATCCCAACGAGTTCAAACGCGAGATCGCGCCGAGCTTCGGGGCGACGCACACCGCCGTCGACGCCGGTGCGGCACTGGAGCTGGTCAAGGAGATCACCTGGGGCGTCATGGCCGACCGGGTGGTGCTCACGCCGGGCGTGGTTCCCGCGGACCTGGTGCTGATGGCGATGCTGCTGCTGCGCAAGGGCGGTACCTGTGTGCTGACCGGCATGGCGAAGATCAGCGATCTGACGGTCCCGCTGAGCCTGCCCGATATGGTCAGCTCCTGTAAGACGCTCAAAGGCGTGCTCTACGGCGAGATGAATCCCCGCGACGCGATGCCGAAACTGCTCTCGATGTATGAGGCGGGCACCATCAAGCTCGACGAGCTCGTCACCCAGAAGTACAAGCTGGACGATATCAACGAGGCGATGCGAGATCTGCGTGCCGGCAACAACATCCGCGGTGTGATCGCCTTCGACTGACGCCGGCCGTTCCGGGCGTGGCGTCATCCGGTCTTCGTCGGCCAGCCCCGCAGTGCCGCGTCGGCGACGGCGTGCAGCACGGCACGGTCCGCACCGCTGCGGGCCTGGATCGCGATCCCCTGACATACGGCGGCGATCCAGCGCGCCAGCACCGAGGTGTCGACATCGGGTAGGTCGCCGTCGGCGACCGCATGGTCGAAGCGTTCCGCGAGTCCGTGCACCGTCTCGTCGCGGAACTCGGCGAGTCCCGGTCCGTCGCCGACGGTCAGGCAGCCTTGGATGTCGCCGCTGACGGTGTCGGCCGCTCCGTGCACCATCGCCTCGGCGACCTCGCGAGCCGTCGAGCGCGTCAGCGCCTCGACCGTGTAGGCGCTCGGGCCGGCCAAGTAGCGCCGCAGGCTCCGGCGGAACAGTTCGTCCTTCGAGCCGAACTCGGCGTAGATGCCGCGGCGGTTCACCCCGGTCGCAGCGCTCACATCGGAGATCGAGACCCCGTCGAACCCGCGTTGCCAGAACAGCTTCATCGCCACGTCCTCGACCGTTTCGGGGTCGAACTCCCGAGGACGGCCCACCGTCATACCCAATCCGCCCTCCTGTGATGCCGGTCACATCAGGAATGTATGGCAGCCCTGCATGCTTGACTCCAGCGTACTTAGTAACAAGCGAGTTCGTAATTACTGGAGGAGCGGCACATGAGCACGACACCACTGGCAGGACGGCGAGCACTGGTCACCGGAGGTTCGCGAGGGATCGGCGCGGGGATCGTGCGGCGACTGGCCGATGACGGCGCTGCGGTGGCGTTCACCTATTCGGCGTCGCCGGCGGCAGCCGACGCGCTGGTCGCGGAACTGACCGGGGCCGGCGCCAAGGTGGTCGCCATCCAAGCGGACGCGGCCGAGCGTGAGCAGAACCTCGCCGCCGTCGAGCACGCGGTCGCCGAACTCGGGGGCCTCGACGTGGTGGTCAACAACGCCGCCGTCGCCCACCTCGCGCCGTTCGACGAGTTCCCCGACGAAGAATTCGAGCGCCTGGTCGCGATCAACATCGGCGGCATGTACTGGACCACCCGTGCGGCAATCAAGCACTTGGGCAAGGACGCGCGGATCATCAACATCGGCAGCATCAACGCCGAACGCATCCCCGGCCCCGGACTGGCGGTCTACGGCATGACCAAGGGCGCGGTGGCCTCGTTCACCCGGGGCCTGGCACGCGATCTCGGCCCCCGCGGCATCACCGTGAACAACGTCCAACCCGGCCCCATCGACACCGACGCGAATCCCGATCAGGGTGACTTCGCCGAAGGCCTCAAGCAGATCACCGCCCAGGGCCGCTACGGCAGCACCGACGATGTCGCGGCGCTGGTCAGCTTCCTGGCCGGGCCGGAGTCCGGCTACATCACCGGCGCCCATCTCAATATCGACGGCGGATTCACGGTCTGACAGTCTGTGAAGCTACCGTCGGCTCATCTCGCCGCAGTAACCTGACACCCGGACGCGGAATCCGGGTCGCCGAGGAGTCCCCATGGTCGAGATGATTTCCACCGCTCGCCGTTTCGGGATGGCTATCGTGGTTGTGCTCTCAGCCGCCATGGCGGCCGGATACCCGCCGGCCGTCGCCTCGCCGATCACCCTGCCTCCGGTCGGTGGCGCACCGGACTATCAACTGGGTGCGGCGTATCCGCCGAGTCCGCCGGTCACGATCGTCGCGCGGGACCGCACGGCGGCACCACCCGAGGGCACCTACGCGATCTGCTACGTCAACGCCTTCCAGACCCAGCCCGGGGAGGCCGGGTTCTGGCCGCCGGAAGTCTTGCTGCGGGATGCGGACGGTTCCCTTGCACACGACCCGGACTGGCCGCAGGAGGTACTCCTGGATACCCGCACACCTCAACAGCGCGACGCGATCCGCGGCGTGGTCAACGGATGGATCAGTGACTGCGCCGACAAGGGTTACGACGCTGTCGAATTCGACAACATCGACAGCTATACACGGGTGGATGTCCTGCGGCGCGCGGATGCCGTGGCGCTGGCGCGCGACCTGACGTCGTCCGCCCACAGTGTCGGCCTCGCCGCGGCGCAGAAGAACGCCGCCGAGGACGCGCCTGCACTGCGCGCGGCGGGATTCGACTTCGCCGTCGCCGAAGAGTGCGCCGCCTACGACGAATGCTCCAGCTATACCGGTGTCTACGGCGACCACGTGGTGGCGATCGAGTACACCGACAACCTCCCCCAGCCATTCCTCCAGATGTGCGCGAGCCCCGACCACGTGCCTTCGACAGTTCTGCGCGACCGCGACCTCGTCGCGCCATCTGAGCCGGGGTACCACTTCGAGCTGTGCCCCTGAACCGGACCGGCCAGTCAACCGGCCCAGCTCACACCGCTGAACCCTTCACGTCGAGGACATCCTTTTCCCGCTCGTCACGGCCGGCGAGCCGGTCGTCCCAGACCTGGAGCACCTCCGGTGCGGTCCGCGGGGTCAGCAGGCTGACGACCACGTACACGATCAGGCTGGCGGCCAGGCCGTAGTAGATCGGCTCGTTGGCCAGCACATCGCCGACGACGAACATCGTGCCGAGGGTGACCACGGTGCCGACGCCCATCGACCACAGCGCAGCCGCGCCGGTGGCCCGCTTCCACACGAACCCGCCGAGGATCGCCACCAGCAGCCCGCCGACCAGGATGTCGTAGGCGATGGTCAGCGCCGCCACCACATCGTTGAGCAACGCCGCGATCACGATCACCGCGATGCCCAGCACCACGACGTACATCCGGTCCGAGTGCACGTCATCTTTCCCTCCGTCGCTTCGCTCGCCCCGGTCCCGTTCAGCGTCCTCATTCTGCGCCGGACGCCCGATCAGCCTGAGCAGCAACGGTTTCACATCGGTGCGCGCGACCGTCGCGGTCGCGATCAACGCACCCGAGGCGGTCGACATCATCGCCGCGACCGCCGCCGCGAGGACCAGGCCGCTGATGCCGACCGGCAGGATGCTCTCCGCGATCTGGGCGTACACATCGTCTTTCGCCTCGACGTCGGGCAGGAAGGTCGACGCCGCCATCCCGATCACCGCACCGGCCACTCCGTAGAACAGGCAGTACACCGCCGCGGCGGTGCCGCCCCACTTCGCCACGCCCGGCGAGCGCGCGGTGAACACCCGCTGCCAGATATCCTGGCCGATCAGCATGCCGAAGCTGTACACCACGAAGAACGTGATGATCGTCGGCATCCCGATCGCGCCGAGGTCGAACACGGCGTCGCCGGCACGTTCCCGGATTCCTTCGAAGCCACCGGCTTTCGACAGCGTGAACGGCAGCATCAGCGCGAAGATGCCGATCGTCTTGAGCAGGAACTGCACCATGTCGGTCAGCGTGATCGACCACATCCCGCCGATCGACGAGTACAGCATCACGATCGCGCCGCCGATGATCACCGACACCGTCCGGTTCGTGCCGAACAGCACGTTGAACACCGTGGCGTACGCGATCGTGGAGGTCACCGACAGCATCAAGGTGTAGGCGACCATCACGAGCCCGGACCCCGACGTCGCGTCGACGCCGTAACGCAGCCGCAGCATCTGCGCGACCGTGTACACCCGCAGCCGCTGGATCCGGCCGGCGAAGAACAGGCTCAGCGCGAGCAACCCGACCGCGATCGCGACCACCAGCCACATTCCGGACAGGCCGTACTGGTAGCCGAGGCCGACGCCGCCGACAGTGGACGCGCCGCCGAGGACGACGGCCGCCATCGTGCCGGTGTAGAGCGTCGGTCCGAGCCGCCGCCCGGCGACCAGGAAGTCGGCGGAGTCCTTGGTTCTGGTCTTGCCCCAGAATCCGAATGCCAGCATGGCGGCGAGGTAGACGACGATGATGACGATGTCGAGCGGCTTGCCCATGGCAGGGCCTCCTGTCTCAGGTGGGTGCAAACATCCGCAGCACTGCGGGCAGAACGACCACGGCGGGGCCGTGCGTCGTGAACGTGCCGGCGATTGCTTCACCGACTCCCTCAAGCGTCACCCGCTGCGCGGGCACGCCGAAACTCGATGCCAGAGCGGCAAAATCGGGCCGGGTCAGTTCGGTGGCGGTGGCCTCGCCGAACGTCTCGGTCATGTACTCCCGCAAGATGCCGTAGCCGCCGTCGTCGACGATCAACCACGTGACGTCCGCATCGTGCTGGCGGGCGGTGGCCAACTCGGCGATCGAGTACATCGCGCCGCCGTCCCCGGTCACCGCCAGGGTGCGCTCGCCGGTGCCGATCGCCGCGGCCAGCGCCGCCGGGAACGCGAAACCGAGTCCGCCCGCGCCCTGCGCCGAGTGGAACTGCCCGTCCCGCGGGTCCCACGCCGACCACGCCCAGTACCCGGCGATCGTCATATCCCAGAAGGTCTGAGCCGCAGCGGGAACCGCGGCGCGCAGATCACTCATCAACGCGAGCTCGGCTCCGAGGTTCTGTTCGGCGAGGCGTTGCTCGACCTTGACACGCAGATCGGCCGCGATTTCCGCTCCGCCGCCAGAGCGCCCGGTGACCTTGTCCGCCAGCGCGTTCAGGGCGAGTGCCGCATCGGCGTGGATCGCCAGCGCCGGATGGTTGGCCTCCAGCACCCGATGTTCGGCGTCGACGTGGATCAGCCGGCCCGTCGGCGTGAAGGTGAAGTAGTTCGACGTGACCTCACCCATCGCGGTGCCGACTGCCAGCAGCACATCGGCGTCGGAGAGCAGGTCGGTGGTGTGGCGATCCTCGATCCACGAAGCCGCCGACAGCGGATGGGAGAACGCGATGGCCCCCTTGCCACCGACCGTCGAAACCACCGGCGCATCAAGCAGTTCCGCGAGCCGCACCAGTGCCTTGGGCCCACCCGGGGAGCGTCGCACTCCCCCGCCGGCCAGGATCACCGGCCGCTGCGCACCGTCGAGAAGCGCGGCGGCCGTGTCGATCAGCTCGGTCCGCGGCGCGCGTTGCGCCACCGCGGTGACCGCCGAGCTCACCGGCGGCACCGAGGTCGGCTCCTCCAGCACGTCCTGCGGGATCTCCACCCACACCGGCCCCGCCGGCGCGGACTGGGCCAGTGACCACGCGTCGGCCAGCAGTGACGGAATCTCGCCGGAGTTCCGCGCCACCGCTGTACTTTTCGTGACGTTACGGGCGCTGCGCTGCTGATCGTCGAGTTGATGCAGCATCCCGCGGCGCAGGCCCATTCCGGCGCGGGGCACCTGACTGGCGATCACCAGCAGCGGCACCCCGGTCGCGTACGCCTCCTGCAGCGCGCCCAGCGCGGTCAGCGCGCCGGGCCCGGTCGACAGGAACAGCACCCCGACCTCACCGGTGGCGCGCGCGTACCCGTCCGCGCCGAACGCCGAATTGTTCTCCACCCGCGAGCTGACGAACGTAAGCTCGCTGCGCCGGATCGCGTCGAACAGCGCCAGCGCGTTCTGCCCGGGGATGCCGAAGACATGCGAAACACCCAGTATCCCAAGCGTTTCGACGACGACGTCACCCCCGTTGCGGGTCATGCCGTGGCTTCCTCGTGCTTCATCGCCAGCAGCGACACCAGATCGTAGGCGACGTGCGACGCCGCGACACCGGTGATCTCAGCGTGGTCATAAGCCGGTGACACCTCGACGACATCGGCGCCGATCAGGTTCAGCCCGCGGAAGCCGCGCAGGATCTCAAGCAGTTCGCGGCTGGTCATACCGCCGGCCTCCGGGGTCCCGGTGCCGGGCGCGTGCGCCGGGTCGAGCACGTCGATGTCGATCGACACGTACACAGGGCGGTCGCCGAGCCGGTCCCGCAGCTTGTCGGCGATCTCTCGCACGCCTTGGTAGTAGACGTCCGAAGAGGTGACGATGCCGAACCCGAAGCGGCGGTCGTCGTCGAGATCCTTCTTTCCGTACAGCGGCCCCCGCGTGCCGACGTGCGACAGCGCCTCGGTGTCGAGGATGCCCTCCTCGACGGCCCGGCGGAACGGGGTGCCGTGGGTGTACTCCGCCCCGAAGTAGGTGTCCCAGGTGTCGAGGTGCGCATCGAAGTGCACCAGTGCGACGGGCCCGTGCTTGGCGTGCGCGGCACGCAGCAGCGGAAGCGCGATGGTGTGGTCGCCGCCGATGGTGACCAGCGACGTGCCGTCCTTGGTCAGGTCGATCGCCGCGGCTTCAAGGGTCTCGATGGCCTCATGGATGTTGAACGGGTTCACCGCGATATCGCCGGCGTCGACGACCTGCGCGATCTCGAACGGGGACACATCGAGCGCCGGGTTGTACGGCCGCAACAGCCGTGACGCCTCCCGCACGTGAGTCGGCCCGAAGCGGGCCCCCGGCCGGTAGGACACCCCCGCGTCGAACGGCACGCCGACCACCGCGACGTCGGCGCGCGGCACCTGATCGAGGCGCGGCAACCGGGCGAACGTGGCCGGTCCGGCGAATCGCGGCGTCTTCGACGCGTCGATCGGTCCGATGGGGCTAGCCATGCACAGTCACTTCCTCTGGTTCGCTGCGGTCGTCGTCGACCGAGGTGATCGGGATACCCGCGGGCGGTCCGGTCGGAACGAAGCGGGATCCGTCGGGACCGTAGGCGTCCCGCGGTTCTGGGAACGCGAACAGCAGTACCGGGTACAGCACTGCCGCCAGGCCTAGACCGACCGGGATGGACAGATCGATCCCGTCGGCGAGATCGCCCAGTGGGCCCACGAATTGGCCCGGGAGGTTGACAAAGCACAGCGACAGCGCCGCCGAGACCAGCCATGCTCCGAGAGCGCGGAGGTTCCAGCCGTGCGCGAACCAGTACCGGCCGCCGCGCTGCCTGCGGTTGAACACCTGCAGCGAGTCCGAGTCGTACCACCCGCGGCGCACCACCCAGCCGATCATCATCACGACCATCCACGGTGCCGTGCACGTCACGATCAGCACCGCGAACGTCGAGATGCTCGCCACGATGTCGAACGCGAACCGGCCGATGAAGATGAACAAAATCGCCAGCGCACCGATGAACACCGTGGCCTGCACCCGGCTGAATCGCGGGAACACACTGGAGAAGTCGAGACCGGTGCCGTACAACGCAGTGGTCCCGGTGGACATCCCGCCGATCAGCGCGATCAGGCACACCGGCAGGAAGTACCAGCCTGGCGAGACCTCCAGCAGCCCGCCGATGTAATTGCCCTCGTCGATGAACTGCGGCGCATTGGTCGCGACGACCGCGGCGGTGACCAGCCCGAACAGAAACGGCACCAGGGTGGCCAGCTGCGCGCAGAACGCCGCCGCCATCGGTTGCCACCGCGGCGTCTCGCGCGGAATGTAGCGTGCCCAATCACCGAGGAACGCACCGAAACTCACCGGGTTCGACATCACGATCAGCGCGGCGCCGACGAACGAAGGCCAGTACAGCGCGTTGGTCTGCGCATCCGCCCCCGGTCCGAAGATCCCGGCGTAGCCGGGGTCGAACGTGCCGCCGAACGCGAAGATGCCGAGCAGGAACAGCACCGTCGCGGCGATTACGGCGACCTTGTTGACCAGCAACATGAATCGGAACCCGTAGATGCAGACCACCAGCACCAGCAGCGCGAAGATGCCGTACGCGAGTCCGAGCGCGAGATCGGTCATCGGCAACCCGATCGCCCGGTTGGCGCCGCCGACGAGCACGTCACCGGATGTCCACACCGAGATCGAGAAGAACGCGACCGCGGTCAGCAGCGACAGGAACGAGCCGACCACGCGGCCGTGCACGCCGAGATGGGCCGACGAGGACACCGCGTTGTTGGTCCCGTTGCGCGGACCGAACAGTGCCATCGGCGCCAGGATCGCGGCCCCGAGTACGACGCCGAGCAGCGTGGCCAGCAGCGCGTCGCGGAACGACAGTCCGAAGATGATCGGGAAGCTGCCGAGCACGACGGTGGCGATGGTGTTGGCCCCGCCGAAGGTCAACCGGAACAGATCCAGCGGCCGGGCGGTTCGTTCGGCGTCCGGAATCGGCTCGACGCCGTGGATTTCGACCTCGGTGATCTTGGGTGGTGTCGCGGCGCCCATCGGGTCCTCCAGCGGCTCGGGATGTGGTGGGAATCACCGTAGGACCAGTACAAACAACCGGCAAACGATTCCTTCGTTACCGGCACATTTCGAATCACGATTGGTCGCGGACGGCCGTTGAATCCGCCCATATTGTGATCTTCTGGGCGCTGTGACGAAAGAATCACCACCCAGACCCGGCTGAAAAATCTTCCTCTGATTTTCAAGGAGTAGCGGTGGACGAGCTCGATGAGGCCATCGTGGAGCTGCTCGAGGTCGACGGCAGGCTCACCCACCGCGAGATCGCCGACCGCGTCGGGCTGTCCCGATCAGCGGCAGCGGCCCGGATTCAACGACTGATCGGCAGCGGCCAGGTCGTCATCCGCGGCGCCGTGCATCCCGCAGTGCTGGGGCGTCCGGTCGCCGCCCATGTCAGCGTCGCCGTGGACGGCCCCGCCCGGCCCGTCGCGACCGAGCTCGCGCGCCGCGACGACGTGCCCTTCCTGTCACTGACCAGCGGACGGCACGGGCTGGTCGTGGAGTTGCGTTCGGCGACCGCGCGCGATGTCGATCGCGCGGTGGCCGAAGTGCGCGCGCTCGCCGGGGTCTCCGGCGTCGACACCCTGACCTATGTCGAGGTCATGCGCGACGTGATCGGGCCCGTCGGTGACGTCCGCACTGACATCGACGACACCGACCGCGCGCTGCTCGGCGCACTCCAGCAGGACGGCCGGGCCTCCTACGTGGAACTCGCCGAACGCGTCGGCCTGTCCGCCGCCGGTGCCCGCCGGCGGGTGGTGCGGCTACTCCAGGAGCGCGTGGTGCGCATCGGTGCGGTCGTGCGGCATTCGGGCCAGGACCGGCAGAGCGCGATGGGCTTCGGGTTGCGGCTGGCCGGCGCTCACGACGACGTGGTCGCGGCGCTGACGGCGATGCCTGCCGTCATCTTCGTCGCGCGCACCCTCGGCCGGTTCGACGTGCTGGCAACGGTGCGGGCGTTCTCGTCGGCGCAGCTGGTCGAAGTCCTCGACACGGTGCGGGCGCTGCCCGGGGTGCGCGCGCTGGACAGCTGGAGCCACCTCGACGTGGTCAAGGAGAGCTACGCGTCCGGGTTGGCGGTCAGCTCTTGACCTCCAACACCCGCTTGCGCAGCCCCTTGGTCGCAGTGTCCATCAGACCCTTGGCGCCCTTCTTGATCAGGAATCCCGGCAACGGCGCCTTCAGGTCGACCATCAGCTCAAGCGACACCCGGGTGTGCTCGCCCTCGGGCGTCAGCGTGTACCTGGCTTCCTGTGCGCGCTGCTGGTCAGAGCTCACCAAGGTCCAGCCGACCCCGTCGTCGTAGACGTGGTAGTCGAGGATCTGGTCGTCGCTGACGCCGACGATCTTGACAACCTGCCGTGACCGCTTCGGCCGGCCCTCGTCGTCGCGCTCAAGGATCTCGACCTCCTGATGCGCCGACGACCATTCGGTCAGGGATTCCAGGTCGTAGAGCACGGCGAGGATCTCGTCGGGCGTCGCCTCGATCACGATCTCACGGTTTTCGGTGATGGCCATGCCGTGTAATTGCCGCGCTCAGCCCGTTCGAAACTGCACCGACATCTCGTCGATGCGCCGCAGCGCCTGCGACAGCACCGGCAGATAGGCCGGTGCCCATACCGGGGCGCTCATCCAGACCCGCGAACCGTCGTCGAGTGGCTCCACCCCGTGCCGGGTCGCGGGCACCCCGGCCACGTTCCACGCCCACGTGCGGCCCTGGTCCAGCTCGGAGATCATGAACGGCAGCGGGACCCCCAGCGGCGTCCAGACCCGCCCGGTCGCACCCAACTCGAAAGCGGCACCGTCGAGTTCGGCCTTGCTGACGGTCAGTCCCCAGCGTGGCCAGGCCTCCAGATCCGTCAGGATCTGCCACACGGTGTCCGCGGGGGCTTGCAGGGTCCTGTCCACCGTCCACATGCCGGGCCATATACCCCGGAGGCGAGCTAACCGAAACGCGCGTGCAGCGCCGGCAGGAACGCCGCCAGGTGGTTCATCTCCTGCGCGCAGTGCACCAGCAGATCCCGCGGGTCGGGCAGCTGACGCGCGGCTACTGGCCTAATCATGCTGTCGGCGAACAGGTTTCCGTGGCGCACCCTGACATACGGGCCACCCATCCAGAAGCGCGACCGCATCTCGGCGCCCTCGGGTGTCGGGCGGATCTGGTGGACGAACCAGCCGATGTCGAGCGACGCCTCCGAGGATCCCACCCGCGCGCACACCGCGACCGACTCACCGAGCCGCTCGCCGGGCAGTCCCAGCGTGTCGGGCCTGACGAACCGGATCGCCGCCTTCACGTACGCCGAGCCGAGGTACTCCTCGATCAGCGAGGTCCGGCCGACGTAGCGCCCGTCGCCGCCGCCGTCGGACCAGCGCGCCGACGCGTGTGCGCGGGGGTGCCACAGCTTGTAGCGGCGGGTGTCGCTGCCGTGCCAACCGAACCACCAGTCCCACATGCGCGGGGTCACGCCCGGCATGTCGGTGCGCACCGACACCTGTAATGCCCCGTTGGGCAGCCGCCCGTACCCCGTCTCGGTCTGCTGGTAGCCGTCATCGAGAAGCTCAGCGGCACTGTCGAATCCGAGCAGTACCTGGTCGGCCTGCGGACCGTGGTGCAGAGCGTCGACGACGTGCCCCGGCAGCGCCTTCATCTGCGGCTCGAAGAACTCACCCCACGGGGTTCTCCCGTCGTCGCCGCGGTATCCGAGGTAGGCGCGGGCGCCCATCACACCCGTCCCATCCAGCTGTGGAAGCGCCCGTTCGGGTCGTACTCGGCGCGCACGCGATCGAGCTTGGCCATCGCCTCCGGCGTGGCGAACGGGGCGGGCCGACGGCCGAGATTCTCGTCGGCGAGCTGGATCCCGCTCTGCAGATGTTCCATCGCCGCCATGTTGGATCGTGCCCAGTCCCCGTAGATTTCGTCGTCGTCCGGGTCATCCCACACCCCGTAGCACGCGAGGTAGATCTCGTCTTCGAGGCTGTAGGCCATGTCCTGGCGTTGCGGCGACGGACCCCAGTTCAGCCACAGGAAGTGTGACGGGTGCGGCGGCATGGATTTCAGCGTCTTGGTGATACCGGGCATCAGCTCGTCGGCCGACGCGGAGGTCCAAATGTTGTCGGCGGTGTAGCGGTGCCCGTCGGGGTAGTTGCTCATGATGCCCGCGTACCAGGTCTCCAAGTCGGCCGGCGCGTACGGCACCGCGGCGATCGCCTTGTCCCGCACCGGGCAGGTCTCCAGCAGCGCGAGTGCATTGATCGCGTCCTGTTCGGTGTCGGCGAAAACCGGCGAGGCGAAGACGATTCCGGGGGTCTGCAGGCCCATACCGGGCACCGACCGCGACGCGGCGATTTGCAGCTCCACCTTGCGGTCCACCTCGGCGCTGATCGACCGGGCCCAGGGGTAGATCTCGTCGGCGAGTTCC
Organism: Mycolicibacterium parafortuitum; assembly: GCF_010725485.1. Taxonomy (NCBI): domain Bacteria; kingdom Bacillati; phylum Actinomycetota; class Actinomycetes; order Mycobacteriales; family Mycobacteriaceae; genus Mycobacterium; species Mycolicibacterium parafortuitum. Next base: position 1,289,068 of record NZ_AP022598.1, read on the forward strand.
ATCGGATAGACGTAGAGGCTGCTGCCGCATATCTGTGGGCGCCTGTAGAGCTTGAGGTGGAACGCCGTCACTGCGGCGAAGAATCCCGGGCCGGAACCTCTTGCGGCCCAATAGAGATCGGCGTGGTTGTCGGCGTCGATGTGGAGTTGCTCGCCGTCCGCGGTGACCACGTCGAGGCCGAGGACGCTCTCACAGGCAGGGCCCAGCACCCGGCTGTTCCAGCCGTACCCGCCCTGCAACAGATAGCCGCCGATGCACACACCCTTGCAGTGCCCGGCCGGGAAGAACAGCCCCTGCTCCCACAGCAGCCCGGCCAGCACGCTGCCGCCCATCCCGGGCCCGACGACGGCGGTCCCGGCCTCGACGTCGACCTCGCACCGGTTGAGATCATGGACGTCGAGGAGCACGCCGCCGTCGCGGATGTGGTTACCCGCCCAGCTGTGCCCGCCGGAGCGGATGCCGATCTTGAGGTCGCGCGCGGTCGCATACCGCACGGTGGCGACGACGTCGTCGGCGTCGGCGGCCTGAATGACCAGATCGGGGTAGCGCTCGGGGGTACGGGCGTTCCAGACGGTGCGGGAACGCGCCTGTTCGTAGCCGGGGTCGTCACGGAAGAAATGCCGGTGCGGTAGATCCATCTCACCCTCCATGAGATTCGGATAGCGGATCTTGTCGGTCCGTACTCCGGATCAATATAGTGACGGGGTGGCTGCGACGGAGCGGAACGCACAAGTTGACGTCGGCGGAAATCGCGAAGACGGCCTGCAGGTTCTGCGCCGGGCCGCGGCAGCGCTCGACGAGATCGCGACCGCGCCGGGGCGACTGCGGCTGGTCGACATCGGTGCCAACCTCGGTCTGGCCAAATCGACGGCCCGGCGGTTGATGGTGGCACTGGTCGACATCGGGTTCGCCGCGGTGGACGACACCGGCCGTTACCGGCCCGGGGACCGGCTGCTGGGGCTCGCCAGCGCGGACGGGTCGAACCTCGCAGTGCGGTTCCGCCCGGTGATCGAGCAGGTGGCCCGCGCGACCGGGGAGACGGTCGACCTGTCGGTGCTGCGCGGCAGGCAGATGTGGTTCATCGACCAAGTCGAATCGGCGCACCGGCTGCGCGCGGTCTCAGCGGTCGGGGGCCGGTTCCCGCTGCACGACACCGCCAACGGCAAGGCTGCGCTGGCACTGCTCGACGACAACGAGGTGCCCGGAGATCTGCTGGCCGAGATCCAGGAGGTGCGCCGGACCGGGATCGGCTACGACCGCGACGAGCACACCGTCGGCATCTCGGCGGCGGGCGTCGCCGAGCGGCTGACCACGGGACACATCGTCGCGGTCTCGGTGCCCGCGCCGACCGAACGCTTCAGGGCCAACGAGGCCGTCATCGTCGACGCGCTGCGGGCGGCGGCGGCCGGGCTGCGCGACGCCATCTGAAGTCAACCCGGCCGCATAACTTCACTTAGCCATTTAAGTGAAGTTATCTTGGGTTGGTGACTTCACTTCGGCCCATCGCCTACGAGGACGTTCGTTGGGAGCCGGACGGTGGACGGCACTGGGGCGGGGCACGCCCCAGGTACGGCATCTATCACCCGGCCGTTCCTGCCGGCATCGCCGACGTGGTTCTCGACCTGCCGTCGTCAGTGTTGGCAGATGCGGAGGCGGCCAGCCGCGAGATCGCTCGGTTCGACGCCGAACTCGGCGGTGAGATCGCACCGTTTGCCGCCGTACTGCTGCGGTCGGAATCCGCCGCCAGTTCGCAGATCGAAAATCTGATCGCATCAGCACAAGCGATCGGCGAGGCGGAGTTGCCCGGGGGCAAGGCCAAGCGCAACGCAGAGACGATCGTCGCCAATACCGCTGCCATGCAGGCAGCTGTCGCTCTGTCTGACGTCGTCGATGCTGATGCCATCCTGGCGATGCACCGCGCGTTGATGATCAACGATCCACGCCACACCCCAGGAGAGTTCCGCACCGAGCCTGTGTGGATCGGCGGCGGTTCCACCCCGGTCGGCGCGACATTTGTCGGCCCACGCCATGAGCTCATCCCCGACGCGATCGCCGACCTGCTCGCGTTCGTGCGGCGTACCGACGTCCCCACGCTGCCGCAGATTGCGGTGGGGCACGCCCAGTTCGAGACCATCCACCCCTTTACCGACGGCAACGGGCGCGCGGGCCGTGCTCTGGTGCAAGCGCTGCTGCGCAACAAAGGGCTCACACGCCAGGTCACGGTGCCGGTCTCAGCCGGCCTGCTGGCTGACACCGATGCCTACTTCGCCGCGTTGACGAGCTACCGCGAGGGCGATGCCGCACCCATTGTCGAACGCTTCTCCGAGGCCACCGTTCTGGCTATCGCCAACGGACGAGAACTGGTCGCCGAGCTCCGCGATATCCGAGAGGCCTGGAACGGTGCGATCACTGCACGGTCCGACTCCGCGGTCTGGAAGGTCGCCGATTTGTTGACCCGTCGTCCGGTCGTGAACGCCGCGCTACTGGCACAGGAGTTGGGTATCGAGTCCACCAACGCCCACCGCTACCTCAACCCGCTCACCGAGGCTGGAATCCTCATCGAGACCACCAACGGGCCCCGCAACCGAGTGTGGAGTTCCCCCGAAGTGCTTGCCGTCCTGGACGCATTCGCCGCGCGCGCCGGCCGGCGACGCTGACGTGCAGACGGACTAACCGACCCGCGGGGACCAGCCGAGGCGCCGTCGTTCCCGGAACAGGAACTCGCGCAGGCTCGTCGGCGGCCGCCCGGTGATGTCGGCGACCGTAGTGGTGACGAAATCCTGCTCGCCCGCGCGGATCCGCGCGTCGAGTGCGGCCAGTGCTGCCGAAAAGTCTGCGGGGTAGCCGGCCGCGGTGAGTCGCGCTGCCAGCTCGTCGGTAGCCAGATCGATGTGCCGCACAGGTTCTGCGAGCACGTCGGCAACCATCTGCGCGGCCTGCGGATAGGACAGCGAGTCGGGGCCCGTCAGGACCAGCTCGCCACCGAGGTACTCGGCGCGGACCAAAGCCTCGACCGCGACGGCGGCGATGTCGGCCGCGTCGATGAATCCCAGCCGTCCGTGTCCGGTCGCCGTGGCGATCTCTCCGCGTCGGCGGATCCCGTCCGCCACCGGATGGTCGCCGACGAAGTTCTGCATGAACCACGACGGCCGCAGCGCCGTGTACTCGTCGAAGGTCCGGGCGCCGAGATCGTGGATCTCACCGAGAACCGGGTCGCCCCGCCCGACCGCCGACGAACTCAGCTGCACGACCCGGCGCACCCCCGCGGCCGAGGCGGCCTGGAAGAACGGCCGCACCAACGGCATCGGCTCCGCGACACCGACCGGTGCGACGAGGTAGACGGCCTCGACACCCGAGACCGCCGGGGCGAAGGTGCGGGCATCGGCCCAGTCGAATCTCACCGCATCGGCGTCGGCGGGGGCAGGTCGCCGGCTCGCCGCGCGTGCCCGCCGACCTCGCCGGCGCAAGCCGCTGACCACCCACGACCCGGTGTTCCCGGTCGCTCCCGTGACGAGAACTGTCCCCGCATCAGACATTTCGATCCTGTCCGAAGGCGGTCATCACCGCGTCGACGCCACCCATCGCGACCGCGGCGGCCAGCGAGTTCCAGTAGTCCTTGTAATGCACGATGCCTTCTGGTCCGGTGGTGATCACCGAGATGTAGCCCATCCGGTATTCGCTGCCGGTCTGCAACGCAACGCCCTCGGCGGCGAACTCCAGCACGACGGTCGCGGGATCCAGTGTGTGGTGACGCGCGCCCTCGGTGATCGAGTCGAGACGGATGACGCTGCCGTAGTCCTTGACGTAATCCCCGACCTCGGCGCGACTGCGCAGCACGCGGTATCCCGGTGGCGCGAAAGGGAACTCCATCACGCCGTCGGGCGCCCACTGGTCGGCGAAGGCCCGCATGTCGTGGCGCCGCAGGCTGTTCAGCAGCGCATCGACGATGCGATCGGTATGGGCGCGACGTTCGTCATCGGTGGGCATCGGTTCTCCTTCGTTCAAAAACTGACACGATACGGAACCGTTCCGTCTCGCTGTATTATTCCGTGATGCCATCCGGACACCGGGCACTGCGCTCTGACGTGACCGACGGAATCATCGAAAGCGTCCTCGACGAACTCGCCGATGTCGGATACGGCCGGTTGTCGATGGACGGTGTCGCCCGCCGCGCCAAGGCCGGCAAGGCCGCCCTCTACCGGCGGTGGTCGTCGAAGCAGGAGATGGTTCTCGACGCGGTGACCACCATCAGCGTGCCTGCGCTGCCCGAGACCAGCGGCGACCTGCGGACCGACGTGGCCGCACTGGTGCGCGGCGTCGACGAGTGGATCAGCGATCCCCGCATGACGCGCGTGCTCCCCGACCTCCTCGCCGAGGCCGTCCGCAATACGGATCTGGCCGACGCCCTCACCGCGCGCATCGGCGTCACCCGCCGCGAATCGGGCCGCGTGGTCATCATGGCCGCGATCGACCGCGGCGAGGTGCGCCCGGACGTGGACATCGAATACGCCCTGGATCTGGTCGCGGCGCCCGTCTTCTGGCGGATCTGCGGTCGGCGGCTGCCCACCACGCCGGAGTTCCTCGACCGCGTGGTCGGCACCGTCCTGAACGCCCTGCCCAGACCGTGACCGGCCCAATTCGGCGGAGGATGTGACGGCTTCGCCGAACGGGCATGCGCGGTCCCGGCGCTGGTTAGGCTGCCGAGGATGCAGTGGTTCGTCGACAATGCCCTGCTGACGCTGTTCTTCTGCCTTGGGGTCGGCAGCCTGGTGGGCCGGATACGCTTCGGCCCGGTCGCGTTCGGTCCGGCCGGGGCATTGTTCGTGGCGCTGGCGCTGGCCGCAGTCGAGCCCGACGTCGCTCTGCCCCCGATCGTCACCAGCCTGTCGCTGTGCGTGTTCTGCTACATGGTGGGGCTGGCCGCGGGCCCGTCGTTCGTCAGCGCCTTGCGCACCACCTGGCAACCGATCGTGGTGTCCACGGTGGCGATCGTCGCCATGGCCGCGGCGGCATTGGGGCTGGGCGCCGCATTCGGTCTGGACATCGGGACGGTCGCCGGCGCCTTCGCCGGCGCCGGGACCGCGACCCCGGCACTCGGCGCCGCCCAGCAGCAACTGGCCACCGGCGACGTCATTCCCACCGAGCCGGCGATCGGGTACGCCGTGGCCTACCCGATCACCGTGTGCCTGACCATCCTGGCCTGCACGTACCTGATGTCGGCGGGACGCCGCAAGCCGACGGCCGAAGACCGCGAGAAGGTGCCGCCGATCGTCATCCGCACCGTCGAACTGCTCGGCGACCCCGATCTGACGGTGCACGAGCTGGAACAGAGATATCACGCGGTGATCTCACGGCTGACCCGCGGCGGTCACACGGTGGTGGCGCGGGAATCGGAGCGGCTGGCCGACGGTGACCTGCTCACCGCCACCGCCGGTGAGGACCAGATCGACCGGCTGATCACCGATCTCGGCCGGCGCGCCGAACGCGAGCCGTGGCTGGACCGCAGTGAGATCGACTTCCGTCGCATCATCCTGTCGAACCCGCAGTACGTCGGCCGGGAACTGCGCGATCTGAAATTGGACCAACGGTACGAGGCCGTGGTCAGCCGCGTGCGGCGCGGCGACACCGATATCGTCGCGACGCCGGATCTGGTGCTGCAGAACGGCGACCGGCTCCGGGTGACCGCACCGCGGAACCTGTTGGGCGACATCACCCGCGACCTGGGCGACTCCGAGCGCGCGGCCGGCGACATCAACCCGATCGGCCTCGGCCTCGGCCTGGCGATCGGCCTGATGCTGGCGCTGGTGCAGATCCCGTTGCCCGGCGGCGGATCGCTGGTGCTCGGCACCGCGACGGCACCGCTGGTGGTCGGCGTCGTGCTGGGCGCGTTGGGCCGCACCGGGCCGGTGATCTGGACGCTGCCGGGAAACGTGTCCAACACCTTGAATCAGTTCTCGCTGCTGATCTTCCTGGTCGCCGTCGGCACCGGCGCAGGTGGCGGCCTGGTGGATGCGCTGGCCGATGAGGGGCTCCAGCTGATCGTCCTGGCCGTCGTCGTCTCGGCGGTCCACGCGCTGATCTGTGTGGTGGGCCTGCGCACCATCCTGGGGTTCGGCACCGCCCGCGCCCTGGGCGGGCTTACGGGTTCCCAGCTCAACCCCGCCCCGTACGCGTACGCCATGGGCAAGGTTCCCGACCCACGGTTGTCGGTGGGGTACGCGGTGCTGTTCCCGGTGTCGATGATCATCAAGGTGTTCGTCGCGCAGTTGATGGTCGTCTACTTCTGACCCCACCGGCGCCAAGTCCTCACCTCTATTCGACCAGCGCCACCGCGAATCCGTCCCAGCCCTTGGTGCCGACGGTCTGGATCGCCGCGGTGTCCAGGCGCGGGTCGGCGCCCATCATGTCGAACATGGCGCGGACGGCTTTGGCCTGTTCGTCGTCGGGCGCGGGGTCGAGTACCCGGCCACCGCGGGCGATGTTGTCCACCACGATCACAGTGCCCGGGCGCCCCAGGGTGATCGCCCACTCGACGTAGGAGACGTTGTTCTCCTTGTCGGCGTCGATGAACACCAGATCGAAGGTGTCCCCGCGCTGCTGCAGTGCCGGCAGCGAGTCCAGCGCCGCCCCGACGACGATCTCCACCCGGTCGGCGACACCGGCGCGTTCGAGGTTGCCCCGGGCCACGTCGGCGTGCGCCTGGGCGTACTCCAGTGTCACGACCGAGCCGTCGGCGCCGACCGCGCGGGCCAGAGCAATGGTGCTGTAGCCGCCGAGCGTGCCGATCTCCAGCACCCGGCGTGCCCCGGAGATCCGCACCAGCAGGGACAGCAGCTTCGCGTGCTGGGCCGACACCTCGATACGCGGCAGGCCCGCGGCGTCGGCGGATGCGCGGGCGGCGCGCAGCGCGTCATCCTCGCTGTGCAGGATGTCGGTGAACAGGTTGTCGAGCAAAGCCCAGTCGGCCCCGGTCCTATCAGACGATGTCACCTGGCCGACGTTAACCGATCACCTTGCGGATCTTCGTCCCTCGTGGATAGGCCAGCACCATCGGAGCGGCTCCCGCGGTGCGCGGTTCGGAGGTCAGCACCACCCGGGGCTCATCGCCGTAGGCCACCGTGTTGACGTGCTCGACGTGGGCGACCCGGAACCGTTGCGGGTTCGGATCGTCGTCGCTCGTCATCGCCAGCACGTCACCGGGTACGAGGTCCTCGACCGCCACGTAGGTCGTCTGGTCCGGCATCAGCGCACCCCCTCCTTCGCGTAGACCACCCTCAACACGTGGGCCACCTCCGGACCCATCACAGCACTGGCGAGCTCGCAGTGCGCGGCGACGAACTCCGGGCCGTGCGGCGGGTCGCTGCGGCACACGTGGTGGGCGAGTTCGTGCAGCACCACCAGTTCCCGCAGCGCCCAGGTCGCCCGGCCCTGCGGCACGGCGATCGTCGCGCCGTCGTCGGTCCATTCGTAGTGCGCGGCCGCCGCGCCGCGGCGCGCCCGCACCCGCACCGGACCTGCATCCGGCCAGCGTTGCCGTACCGCCGGATGCGCCAGCACGTCGTCGACATAGCCCTGGACGGATTCCGCCGAGGCGAACCGCGCCTCCGGCGGCAGCGTCAGGGAGGCGCCGAAGAACTCCACCACCGGGTTGCCACGTTCGGCGGCCCGATCGAACATGGTGCGCACGAATCCCTCTGCGGCATACACCTTGGCGCGCTGCGCGTCGCGGCTCATCGCTCCAGGGCTGACCTCGCGCCGGTGAGCTCGGTCTCCCCGCCCAGCCGGGCCCGCCGCCCCGCCCGGTCGCCGGCGCGGCGCGCATCCGACGAGTACCCGGCGGTGGCGCTGGTGGCCCGCCAGGTCCCGCGCGCCTTCGACGTCTGCCGGTAGTAGTCCTTGAGCTCAAGATCCTTGTTGCGCAACGCGATCGCGGTGCCCGGAATCGCATCCGGCCCGCTGCTGGCCTCACGCTGGGCCTGCTCGCGCGCCTCGATGAGCCGTTTGCCGATCCGCGCGCCGAACGCCAACTGGAAGTTGATGCGCGCGGTGATCGTCGGAGTCGGCCGATGTGCGCCCGAGGCAATGTAGTCCTGCGAGGCCCGCACCATCTGCATCACCAGACTGGTGTACAGCGCGTGGGTGGCGTCGATATCCTCGGGAAAACCGTAGGCGTACACGAACGTCGAGTTCGATGCCACATCGCATTTGACGTCGTTCGCGGCGGCGATCACCACGAACAGCTGCACATAGGTGCGCAGCCCGCGGGCCCCGGGTTCGCCGATGGTGATGGTGCGCTGCACCGGGTCCTGAGCCTTGGTCCGTTTGTCGCTGTGGTCGCGGGCCACGGCCAGGTCGATCGATGTCGCGGTGGCCAGCCGCTGCGCCGCGGCCATGAAGGCCTCGGCCTCGTGCGGGTTGTCGGTGCCTTCGGCCTGGCGCAGCAGTGCCGCGATCCGGCCCAGCATCTTCTCGTCTGTGCTCATGACGGCGACGCTAGGCCCAGGGTGTGACGCCGCACCGCCGCGTACGTATCCGTCATCCCCACAGCCGAATTCATCCCCTGGCTCACTTGCCGGCGAACCCGTCCACCGCGGTCACCAGCTGATCGGACAGCGGCTCCTGCTTGGCGTAGTTGGCGATGTTGTCGGTCGGGTCGTCGCGCAGCACATGGTTGACGCCGGTGAGTTCCACGACCGTCAGGTCGGTGTGCTCCAACGCGTCGACGAGCGGCGTCATCGTGTCGCAGCGCGCCTGGCTGTCGGCGTCCGAACAGGTCAGCAACACCGGGGTGCCGTCGGGGATCGCCGCGGCCAGTTCGACCGGGTCGACCTTGTCGGCTTCGACCACGGCGGTGACGTTGCCGGGGTTGACGATCGCGCTCAGCCCGTCGGGCAGATCGGCCGGAACGGTTCCCTTGGTACGGATTTCCTCGACCGCGCGCCGCCACTTCTCGACGGTCTCCGGCGACCCGTCGGCGGTCACCCGGTTGGTGATGATGTCGAGGTACCGGCCGGGCAGCGGCTGGAACAGCCCGAGCGAGTGCACCTTCGGCGCCCCGTCGCCGGTGTCACCGGCCAGCGCCATCGCGTGCACGGTGCCCTCGCCGAGGGCGTAGACCGAGATGCGATCGGCGTCGGTGGCGGGCTGTTCGGCCAGGAAGCGCACCGCGGACCTGGCTCCGGAGGTGTAGACCGCGCTGACGACGTCGTTCGGGGTGTCCTTGAACGGGCCGAGCCCGGTGCGGCCGGTGCCCACCTTGTCATAGCGCAGGGTGGCGATACCGCGCTCGGAGAGCAGATCGGCGATCTGGCGCATGTTGCCGATCGGTCCGGCGACGACGTTGTCCCCGTTGCGGTCGGTGCCGCCGCTCTCGGAGATCAGCAGCGCCGCGGGCGCGGTCTGACCGTCGTCGCGGAAGTGGTAGGTGCCGTGCAACGTCAGACCGTCGGCCTCGAACGTCACCTCCTCGTCGACCCAGCCCTGCCCGGCGGCGTCGTCCCCCTTCGAGCACCCGGCCACCAACAACGTCAGCGAAAGCGCTACAGCGGCAATTCTTCTCACAGTTTCGACTCGATCCATGCGGTCACGTCGTCGAGCACCAGGTCCTTCTCCGGTTCGTTGAAGACCTCATGGAAGAGGCCGGGATACTCCTTCAGGTGCACGTCGGTGGACCCGACACACTCCACCAGTCGCCGGCTGCCCTCGACCGGGATCAGCCGGTCCTTGTCGCCGTGCACCACCAGCAGCGGCGCGGTGATCGCGGCGGCGCGCTGGGGCATCGTCTCGCCGACGGTGATCAGCGCGCGACCCACGCCGGCCGGCAGCTTGCCGTGGTAGACCAGCGGATCGTTCTCGTAGGCGGTCACCACCTGCGGATCGCGCGACACCGCGTCGGCGGGCAGGTTCTCCGCCGGCAGGCCCGGGGCGATCCGGCCGAGGACCTTGGCCAGCGCGCGCTTGACCGGCGGCACCGACGCGTGGGCGGCGACCGCGGGGCCCGAGAGCACCATCGCGTCGTAGTCGTCGGGATGTTCGACGCCATAGGTGAACACGATGCCGCCGCCCATGCTGTGGCCCACCACGACGAGTTTGAGGCCGGGGTGCTCGGAGCGGGCGATGCCGACGAGAGTGTGGAAGTCCTCGGCGTACTCGCTGATGTCGCGCACGTAGACCTGCTTGCCGCCCGAGCGCCCGTGCCCGCGGTGGTCGAGCGCGTAGGTGACCAGGCCGGCCTCGGCGAACCGCGCCGCGACGTGGTCGTAACGGCGGGCGTGTTCGGCGTATCCGTGGGCCAGCACGACGACGCCGGCGGGCGGGCTGTCGGGGGTCCAGACGTCGTACACGATCCGGACACCGCCGATGCCGTCGAAACTGCGTTCGGTGTGGGTCACGGCCATGCCAGGGAGACTATCGGGCCGGGCTGTCGACCCGCTTTGCACGGAGCTTGCGCAGACCGATGAACTTGTCACAGCCGGTGCGTAGGCTGCATTTCGTGACCGTCTTGGCTCTCGACGAGGGCGGTGCCCGCGACGCTTTTCTCGCCGATGCACAGAAATACCGGCGAGAACTGCTGGCGCACTGCTACCGGATGACCGGCTCGCTGCACGATGCGGAAGATCTCGTCCAGGAAACCTATCTACGGGCCTGGAAGTCGTACGACAACTTCGAAGGCAAATCCTCGGTCCGGACGTGGCTGTACCGGATCGCGACGAACACGTGTCTGACGGCGCTCGACGGCCGCAAACGCCGACCGCTGCCGTCGGGTCTCGGCGGGCCCGCCGCCGATCCGTATGCGGATCTGACCGAGCGCCATGAGATCGCCTGGCTCGAGCCCATCCCCGATGCCCCGCACGAGGACCCCGCCGACCCGTCGGTGATCGCGGAGTCCCGCGAATCGGTGCGGCTGGCGTTCATCGCCGCACTGCAGCACCTGCCGCCGCGCCAGCGCGCGGTGCTGGTGTTGCGGGAGGTGCTGCAGTGGAAGGCCGCCGAGGTCGGCGAGGCCATCGGCGTATCGACGGCGGCGGTCAACAGCCTGCTGCAGAGGGCTCGCGCTCAGCTCGACGAGGTGTCCCCGTCGCGCGACGACCAGCCCGTCGTCCCGGAGTCACCGGAGGCCGCGGCCACCCTCGCGAAGTACATGGCGGCGTTCGAGTCCTACGACATGGACCGGCTCGTCGAGTTGTTCACCGCCGACGCGGTCTGGGAGATGCCGCCGTTCGACGGCTGGTACTCCGGCCCCGCCGACATCATCGCGCTGTCGAAGAACCACTGCCCCGCCGAGAAGGCCGGCGACATGCGCTTCCTGACCACCACGGCGAATCGGCAGCCGGTCGCGGCGATGTACATGCGCAACCCGCAGACCGATGTGCACGAGGCCTTTCAGCTGCACGTGCTCGACATGACCACCGCGGGCGTCGCACACGTGGTCGCGTTCATGGACGTCTCCCTGTTCGCGAAGTTCGGCCTGCCCGAAGCGCTCTGAGCTCGTCAGGTCCCCGGGCGGGAGGCGCGCAGCCGGGAGAGCACCGTGGCGAGCGCGGCACCGAACTCGCGCTGCTCGGCCGGGGTGAGCCCGTCGAACACCACGGACCGGACCAGGTCCACGTGCCCGGGCGCGGCGGTGTGCAGCGCCGCCATCCCGGCGTCGGTGAGCGTCACGCTCGCACCGCGCCGGTCGTCGCCGTCGCTCTCGCGCTCGACCAGGCCGCGCCCGCGCATCCGGCGCAGCTGATGCGACAGCCGGCTCTGCTCCCATCCGATCAGCTCACCGAGTTCGTTGATACGCATCGGGCCGTGTTCGGACAGCGCCACCAGCACGTCGTAGTCGGACAACGACAGTTCGCAGTCCTGCTGTAGCTGACGATGCATCGCGGTGTGCAGCCGGCTGGTCAGTGCCAGGTAGTCGCGCCAGATCTGCTGCTGCTCGTCAGTGAGCCACTCCATTCCACCCAGCGTAACCCTGGAATATATGACACGTCATGAATGTTGTCGGGCGCAGGGCAGCCACCTAGGCTGTCAGGGACTCCGAAGGGATTCGTCATGACCAGCACCCGCAGCACTGTCGACATCCGGCGCGCCGGCGACCGTGCCAGCACCCGGATCGATTGGCTGGACTCCAAGCACTCGTTCTCGTTCGGCGACCACTACGACCCCGGCAACACCCACCACGGGCTGTTACTGGTCAACAACGACGACATCGTCAAACCCGGCACCGGATTTGACACCCACCCGCATCGCGACATGGAGATCGTGACCTGGGTGCTGCGCGGTTCCCTGGTGCACCAGGACTCGACGGGCCATTCGGGGGTCATCTACCCGGGCCTGGCCCAGCGAATGTCGGCCGGGCGCGGGATCCTGCACTCCGAGAAGAACGACTCCTGGACCCTGACCGGCGAACAATCCCACAGCGAGCCAGTGCATTTCGTGCAGATGTGGGTGGTCCCCGACGAATCCGGCATCACGCCGGGCTATCAGCAGCTGGAGATCGACGACGAACTGCTGCGTGGCGACCTGGTGACCATCGCCTCGGGGATGCCTGAGCACAGCGACGCGACGGCGATCTCGATCCGCAACCGGTACGCCGCGCTGCACGGCGCCCGGCTCGAACCCGGCCAGAGCGTCGAGCTTCCCGACGCCCCGTACCTGCATCTGTTCGTGCCGCGCGGCGCCGTCGCCCTCGAAGGCGCCGGCGAGCTGCTCGAAGGCGACGCGGTCCGGTTCACCGCATCCGGCGGCCAGCGCGTCACCGCCACCGAACCCGCCGAAATCCTGGTCTGGGAGATGCATGCGAGACTCGGTGCCGCATAGACGAATCGGCGCCCTGCTCGCGGCGTCGGCGGTGCTGGCCGGATGCGCGGAGTCCCCGCAGACAGCCGAGACCACGACACCGCCACCGGCCACCCCGGAGACGACGGCCGCCACCCCGGCCGCCGGATTCGGGTCCGTCGCCGTCGAGGTCCGCGACGGCCTGACCGAGGCGCCGTTCGACGAACCCCGCGAAGCCGTGGTCCCCGACGGCTGGACGATGTCGGTGTGGGCGCGCACGTCGCGGCCGCGCCTGATGGCCTGGGCACCCGACGGGACACTGCTGGTCTCGGTGCCCAGCACCGGCCACGTACTGCGGTACGTGCCGCGCGGTGACGACGCGCCCGAGGAGTCCGTGCTGCTCGACGATCTCGACGAACCGCACGGGCTGGCCTTCGACGGCGCCACGCTGTACGTCGCCGAAAGCGACCAGGTCAACGCCTACGACTATGCCGACGGTGCGGCGAGGAGCGCGCGCGTGGTCGCCGGCGGGCTGCCCGATGACCGCAGCCCGGATCTGCGGGGCGCGTACTCCCACGTGCTCAAGAGCGTCGCCGTCGGACCCGACGGCGCGGTGTACTTCTCCATTGGTTCCACGGGAAACATTTCCGCAGGCGACCGGACCGCGACGCCGCCACGGGCGACCATCATGCGGGTGCCGCCCGGCGGCGGGCCCGCCGAGCCGTTCGCGACCGGCGTCCGCAACGGCACCGGGCTGGCCGTCGCCCCCGACGGCGCGGTCTGGATCGCCAACAACGGGCGTGACAACGTCGCGTTCCCTGAACCAGGGCCGTCCTACGGCAAGGTGCTGCCCGACTACGTCGGCGACAACCCGCCCGAGCAGGTCGCCAAGCTCACCCCAGGCCGCGAGCTCGGCTGGCCGTACTGCAACAACGTCGGCGGACCGGCCGACCTGCCGTTCGTCCGCGACGTCCAGACCAACCCCGACGGCGCGCAGCTCGACTGTGATGCGCTGCCGGCGGTCGAGCAGAGCATGGGGGCGCATTCGGCGCCCCTGGGCCTGAGCTTCACCGACGGCGAGTTGCCCGAGCCGTTCGCGCGGGGTGCGCTCGTCGGCGTGCACGGGTCGTGGAACCGGCAGCCACCGCGCGCCCCCGAGGTGTCGTTCTATCCGTGGCGCGACGGTGGGCTCGGCGATCAGCAGACCCTCGTCGGCGGCTTCCAGGCCGAGGACGGCTCCCGCTGGGGCCGGCCGGTGGCCGCGGTCGTCGGGCCCGACGGCGCGGTCTATATCACCGACGACGCCGCCGACGCGATCTACCGGTTGACGCCGGGTTAGCCACCGCGCCCCTCTACTCCCCGCGAGCGTGCGTGTCTGCGGCCGACACGCCGGACAATTGCGCGCCTTCACGCACGCTCGCGCTATTTGTCGACCGTCGCGAGCCTGTTCAGGACCGACGACATCCGCCGCTCGATGTCGGCGGCCCGTTTCTGCAGCACCAGCGTTATCAGCGGGCGGAAAATCCTTGCGGTGCCATAGGTTTCGAGATCAGATCGGTAGGTGATCGTCGACCCAGCGCGTTTGGGTTCGACCGTGATGGTGTCGGTGATCCGCGCGGACTGGTTCTCGCCGACGAACACCAGCCGGCGATCGGTGACGTCGTCGAGCCGGAACGTGAGCTCCACCGTCAAACCCAGCAGCTTGCACACGTTGTGCCAGTAGGCGCCCTCGGCGATGGGGCCGGCGTCGATGCGATCACAACTGCGGGTGCCGGGATCCCACTGCTCGGTGTGGCGGAAGTCTTTGAGGTAGTCCAGCGTCAGCGCAGGCGCCAATTCGACGGTGAAGGTTCGGGAGACGGCGGACATGTCTTCCGGATACCCGTTGCGCCGATCGCCCACCCGGATCAGGCGTTGTGCCTGACAGCAAAGGCGACGGCGACCTGCTCGGAATCATCCTGTGATGCCTCTGTGACGAAAGTTGACAGTGGTTCTGCTGGGATTATTGTTATTACGCCTGATCCGTAGTCCCGATAGGAGCCGCCGGTGACGACTCCGACCGCAAACATCCGGCACCTCCTGGCCACCGCCCGAGTGCTCGCCGCCGCGACGATGTGTGCCGCCGTGCTCGCCACGGCCGGTGCCCCGCAGGCGCACGCCGCCAGTGCGCGGGAGCTGTTGGCCGCGGCGATCGCGAACACTCGTGGCTCGTATCTGGTCTACAACTTCGGCGGCGGGTTCCCGGCGCCGATGCTCAACGCCGCGGGCAACTGGTACGAGATGAACAACGGCGGACGGCTGATGATCATCAAGTCGGCCTCGCAGCGGCTCGCGCCGCGACTGCTCGCCGATTCGCATACCGGGTATCAGGCGCGCTGCGAACGGGATCCGCGGGCCCGGACCGGAGAGGGGCTGTGGCAGGCGTCGGAGATCTACTCCCCGATCGAGGCGTGGCAGGCGCTCGGCCAACCGACGATCGCGATCAACGCCAACTTCTTCGACGTGCGCGGCCAGAAGGGCGGGTCCTGGAAGACGACAGGCTGCAGCTCACCGCTCGGGGCGTACGTCGACAACACCCGAAACCTGGGCCGCACCAACACGAAGGTGACGGGCACGCTCGCCTATGCGGGTAAGCAGGGTCTCTCCGGCGGCAACGAGCACTGGATGGCGCTGTCGACAATGATCCTGCCGGTTGCGGGTGCGCCCTTCGTGGTACCACCGCGCAACGACGACGACTACGACGCGGCCACCCCGGTGGTGACCCGGCTGATCGATGCGGGCACGCGGTTCGTTGCGGTGGCGGGCATCGGGTTACTCGCGCCCGGGGAGACCGGCCAGCTCAACGATCCCGGCCCCAGCGCCGCGCGCACCGCGCTCGCGTACGCCAAGGACCGCGACGAGATGTACGTGTTCCAGGGTGGGAGCTACACCCCCGACCAGATCCAGGATCTGTTCCGCGGCTTGGGAAGTGACACCGCGGTGCTGCTCGACGGCGGCGGCTCGTCGGCGATCGTGCTGCGCCGCGACACCGGCGGCATGTGGGCCGGCGCCGGATCGCCGCGCGGCTCCTGCGACACGATGGCGGTGCTGTGCGATTCGCGCGAGCGCGCCCAACCGGCCTGGCTCGCGTTCAACTAGGGGTCACGTCGGGCACCGCGAGCGCGCGTGTCTGTACGTTGGCGCGCCGGGCTTTTCGTGCACTTGTGCGCGCTCGTGGGGCGGTGAGGGACGCGTGACAGCACTGCGAACCGCGCATTCGTCGCTCCCGCGATGGTGCCGGCTGCGTACTCGACAGTTAATCTTTACACCCACACCTCTTGTGTCTCCCGCAATACGGTTTCGAGGAAATGGCCACCGATGCCGCGGCCTAGCGGTTATATGGCCGGGTCGCATCGTCTTGGGGGGACTCATGCTGGCTATATACGCTTCCGTACTTGATGAGGGTTGCCGATCGCCATCACAGCCATGGGGGGTTTTCGATGGCGCAGTGACCAACGGGCAACTTGCGGGGGTCCTGGCTGGCTTTTTGGTGGTAGCAACCACGACGCTCTTGATGAAGGAGAAGCTTCCACCCAACAGTGTTTCTCATACGCTGGCCTTATTAGCCACCGGCGTCGTTGTGCTTGGAATCGACGCGTACCTATTCGGATCGGTCGCAGCAGCCAAGCCTCCCTCGCGAGTGCGGGATCCTGAACTATATTGCTATTCCGCCTGGGTGCAGTTCATGCCCGCCGCTGGAATGCTAGCCGTTGGCGCCACACTTCTAATTGGCGGCCTTGGATGGATGCTCACCCAACACACAATTAGCGAGGAATCGCCCAATAAACAATTGACCCAACTCGGCACAATGCTCACTGGGATGACCATGTTTGCCACAAGTGCCCTGCTAATGAATACATGCTTTGTATTCATTAGATATGTAGACGCGATGCGGGTTGAACCCGCGGAAATATCTTCTTCGGCCGCATTAGCGGCGCAGTTAGTTGCGGGAATCGGCGGCGGCCTCGCATTTATACTGGCCATGTGGATATTGACCGTAAAGACATTCGGCTTTATGTTCTTCGTAAAGACGGATGCCGATTGGGCGCAGGTGCGGGATCCACGCCACAAATCCGTCGAAGCGCTGTCCGCGTTGACAGGCTTTTATGTTGCGTTCTGCGCTGGCACATTCATCATTCTTACGAGTTGGCCGACGTTTCTTACCCTAGAAATTACTGCGCTACACAGGCTCTGGTGGAGCGTGTCGTTGTGCGTACTTGTCCCGAGCTTACTATTTTTGTTAATCGCGGCGACCATGCCGGGCAAGTATCACCGATTCGGTCGCGGGATCCGTCGTATTCGTATCTACCTATTCTTAAAGTTCCTAGCTCATGACTTCCATGCGAAGGATAAACGTCTAAAAATTAAGCATAAGAAGTTCGCCAAGCTAGCTTTAGGGGATATCGTCATTGAGCTTGCCTCTTGGCGAGCCTACTCGATTGTGAAAATTGCTAACCCCAATGAAAAGAAGGTACGCAAGCTTGTATTAGTGCGAATCTATTTTGATAGAAGTGACGTATTTGGCGATAATATTGACGTAGTTCATCGTGAATACCGTAAGCGTGACATCCTGGTCTTACGCGACTCCATGGACGAGTAGTTAGGCGCGGTGCGGTTACCCGCGCGGAGCAGCCATCACAACAATCCCATCATTTCGGCGATTCTTTCCTCTAGGCGCAGACGCGGCTCACCCTTGAGTTCTCCGAGGAAGTCGCCTCGGAAGAGCACAGATTTGTCCAGAGGTTGTACTGCAGGAACCCTTATCCAACAGTCCTGCGGCAGGTTCCCGCTCCCGCGCGGTGCGTCAACGCAGAAGTCCGTCACGAGGTTCGGATCAGTCGAAGTCGGACACCCCACGACGTACGCCATTTCGCGCTCTGACATACAGCCCGATTGCTCAGCACGACGAAGAACCGGGCTTTCGGTGTCGACTGGCGACCATCGGGGTCAGGGTGTAACCGCAGGTCGGAATCTTGAACCTTGTACACGCCTCTGTACTGGATCGAACTCAGTGCCACTAATACGCGCTATCGCAGTAGGCCGCTGGTCCCGGCGGCGCGGAGTTCGCTCCACGCTTCGATCTCTTCAGCAAGTCCGGCGTCACCCGTCGTCCCGCCGGGGACATCCCCACGCTCGTCGCGGCGCTTACGTAAGCGGTTCATCGAACGACGTAGCTTTGGCGTCTGTAAGTCGGTGAAGTACTCCCTAATGGACTCGTCGTCGATCGCGGTGTTGTCCACGCCGGGCACGTACACCCGCTCCCAGGGGCTTTCCGGTCGGTGGACGTCATCCCACAACTCGGAGACGGACCAATCGCCATAGTCTGACCACGCCTGCTCCAACACTGCGAGGTCGGCCGCAGACATCTTTGCCGCCAGTCGTTCGCGGTCAGTAGGGATGTTGACGATTGGCTCCGCGCCGAAGTCGCTGAAAGCTCGGTAAACAGGTGGGCAGACGGGGCCGTGATCCCATGCCTGAAAACCATCCGTGAACAGCGGCTTTCCATATTTGCTGAGATACTCACCGTGGGCGTAAAACAGCAACTTCTGTACCTGGAAGTTGGTAAGAGTCCGACCGGCATCTCTGGCTGCGGCGATTAACCACCGGGCGGCGTCGACCGGACGAGCGCTCACACCATCACCCCCGAGACACTTCGCGCCATGACATAAGTGTAACTACGAGCCACTGACAGCTGTTCCAGGCGCGCTCGATGTGACCTCGCGATGGCCCTTCGGGGAGGGTTGCGAGAGGACGTGCTGGTACCACGGGCCGATCGTCACGCCGATCTCGGCCATAACACCGAGCGTGAGCGTGGTGTCGACGCTCCCGACCTCGGAGGCGATCCACGCAATCATCTCCGAGATCCACGCAATCATCTCCGACATGTAGGTCTTGAGCCCGGACATCTCGGAGTCCTCGTATAAGTACGGACCTAGATTCAACAGCCGTTCGAGGACGCGCTGAGCTAGTTCCTCGGCGGTCGTCAGCTTCGGGCCTTCGTTCCACCGCGACGTCATAGATTCCACCGAGCCTGAGCAGCCCTAGTGGCTGATTCCCTTCGCTTGGCCTTCTTCTCGGCCACCTCGTGATCTGCGTCCAGTAGACCGAGTTTCGTCAGCAGCGTGGCCATCAGAGCCCGTGCCGAGTTCGCCTGCGAGATGCACGGGTGGATCACCGGCTGGAACTTGGAGCCTTCGACTACGAGAGGCGCGTCAGCTGCCTCGTCGTCCATCCGCTTGATTGCGTCGGCTAGCTTGCATGCGTCGAACAAAACGCGCAGCTTCGCGGGCTCATCGGTGAAGTTGAATACCTCTGTGAGGTCTTTCCAGAGCCTCTTGCCCTCGGTTCCGAACTGCCCTTTCGGCATAGTCGGCTTGTCTGTCATTCTCGAATCCTTCTGATTGGGTTTGATATTTCGTCGCGGACACGCCAGGCCGCGCTGGCTGTGAAAATGGCGAATGCGAATCGCATCCGATCTCGGACCCGCATTACGGACCGGTCTTGCTCCCCCGGGCAGGGGTATACCCCCTGGGGTAGGCGGGGGTGTGTACCCACGGGCGAGGCAGTTGCAGCCGGGCGACGGCGAAGCGGGGCAGTCCCCACCGGACACCACGCCAACAGCGGAGAGGGCAGGCAGTGCCCGCCTAGCCCGAATCTTGCCTGTCAGTTTTCAGTTGTCGCCATCTCTGACCGTACAACCGTCGCATACAGTTCATATGGTTGTTAACCATATGAATGTGATACGGTAGGTGCATGGAGTACGAGAAGTTCAACGAGCCGTACGAGATCCTTCGCGGCGTCGAAGATGGTCGACTCGTGGAGATTGCCATTCGCGCGGTGGGAGAGGGCGCGGAGCTGACCTACGACGAGATCCGAGAAGCGACCAGACAAATCCTCGACTACTACCGGCGTGAAAACCTCCGCACGCGCGGCCCGGTCATCCGCGATGTTCCACAATCGGTGCGTGCAATGGTCGCCGCGTACAACGAGGGGCACGGGCGTGTCACCGATGACTACCTCGCGCGGCTCGCGATCGCGTACGAGGAACTTCTGCCGCGAGGGCGAAGCGTGTCTCTTGCGTTAGCCAGCGCGCTCGACGCCAAGTTGCCGACAGTCAAGGGCCACATCATGCGGGCCAGGCGGGAAGGCTTTCTGACCGAGGCCCTAGAAGGCAGGGAAGGCGGTGAGGCCACCGCGAAGTCTCGCAAGTTGGTTTCCAAAACAGAGGACTGAAACTTGACACCGAACGAAGATGGCGAAGTATCAGCAACCCCGGAAGAAGCTAGAGGCATTACGCCTCCGCAGACCGTCGTGCCGTCAGCTTCGCAACGGCGACCGTGGACGCTTCGAGACACGGGATGGATCGCCCTGGGGTTGACGTCGGGCGGGTTTGCAAGCTGGCTGCTCATATTCAGCGGATGGGAGATCGGATCTAAAGCCGAATGGTTCTCGGGGGTGGCCTCGTTCGGGGCCGTTGCGGTCGCGTTGTGGCAGTCGGTTGTCATACGCCAGCAGGCGAAGGCCGACGCGGCCGAGGCCGCGAAGCGTTTTGGCGACGAGCTTAAAGCTGCCAAGGATCGCACGATTCAAGAGGTGCAGGCCGCGGAGCAGCGAACTCAGAAAGAGCTTGACGCAGCGAACGAACGGCACGGCATCGAGATGGAGCAACAACGCGAGATAGCCCGCATTCAACGAATTCACCTGCGAGAGCAGGAATTTAAGCTCGCCTTGATTCGCGTTTCTCGCGCCGCCACCGCTTACACGCACGAGCTTGCGACTTTGGTCGAAACTGGAAGCAGGGTGGTCGCTATGTCCCAACGACAAGAGCGGGCTGACGCTCTCAGACCAGTCAGCAAGCGCCTCGGCGCATTAATGGACGATCTATCTGTCGAGATCGCTGGCGCTCACATGCTGACCAATAATGACCGGCTTCATGATGCCCTTGATCGTGTGAATGCTGAAGCGATGCGCGGTCCCGAGGGTGAGATTCAATATCGGAACACCGTCATCATGGCGGGCCAGGTCGGGAACGAAGCCCCCCTCTTCATGGCTATGGAGGCACTTCACCGGGTGATCGGAGATGCTCGCCGCCTCGCGGGCGAGGTGCTTGTTACCGGCTGGGACTGACCCCCGAACAGGTCCGTTCACGGGGACGCCTGTGAGATAGAGCGACGCAGACATGCTCAGTTGCGTCGGTGAGTGGTGCAATCATTTCCAACGTGACTGAACGGCGCAGCTACACAGCCCGGGACGTGGAACTGGCGGTGCTCCGCACGGTGTACGACGTCGGGAAGTTCGCCATCGTGAAACAGCGCGAGCGACCCGACTTTGAGCTCGCCTACGGAGGCAGCGCCAAACCCTTCGGTGTTGAGATCACCGAGATATACGCGAACGAATCTGACGCGCGCCTCACAAATCTCGATGGCTACCTCCAGGAGTTGTGGGACGGGAAACCGCATCGACATAGAGATGACGTCGAGGTACTGAAAACTGGTCCGGCTAAATTCCTCGACAAGGACGGCAATGTAACCGGAGAATTTCCGGTGGTAATGATGGAAGTTACCAAAATTCCATCACTTCCGAGTCTGATCGCCAAACGCATCGACAGAAAGAATGGACACATCACCGACTACGCCTCTGGGCTCACGCATGTCAACCTGGTAATTCATGATCGCGTCAGTCATTCTCCACCGAGCGCAGATGAAGTATTCGACTCGAACATATTTTTGTCCGATGAAACTCGGGCATCCTTGAACTCGTCCAGTTTTAACGAGGTGTTCCTTGTCTCACCGGTAGATGGCAATTCGGATCAGGTCGTGCGGCCATTGCGAGCCCTAGCGCTACTGGAGGCAGGCTACGGGTTCATGCAGGCAATGACCGACGCCGACGGCAATGCTGTGGAGTCGTGGATAGATATCCATCTGCTATTTATCGAAATATGCAAGGGGCTCGGTTTGGATTTAAGGTACGTCTGCGACGAAAAGGACGGTGCTCGCGCATATTTCGGCGGCGTTGGAGTGCAATTTCACGACAACGGAATGCGGCTCTACGAGCTGCACAACTTCCCCCCTCCACCGGCGGTCGATCCTCCAAATCTGAGCATTCCAGCAGACCAGGCGGAAAGGCTAATCGGTTTGGGAATCGAATACTTTGCAGATAAGGTATTCAGTTCTGCGTTCGGATTTCCGGCAGTGACCCGGCTGTCGGAGACTATCAACGCCATCATCCAAGCTGAGGATTAGTCGTGTGACCATGCGGAGATTTCGGGTGCGGACTCGGACTCAATGGAACCGATTGCAGCCCGGCACCGACAAATTGAATATGGACGATGAATTAGACCCGGTATTGGATGACATCGTGCGGTGGGAACTCGAACTACTCGCGCACGATCTTGGGCTCATCAGACCCGAGTTCGACTCCCCGGATACCTCGTTCTTTCATCGTGGCGAGGACGTCTAGCCATCCGGCTACCGGGCCTGCGGCGTCCATCTGCTCTGTGAGTTGGTGGAGGTCTCCGAGGTCCAGGCGGATAGCGGGGTCCGGGTGCCCCTCGGTGTACTCGTATTCGAGTCGCACGCCCATCGAGCGGAGCCAGACATTGCGCGCTGTCACGTCCTGACGTGTCCACCAGTCGCCGAACTTCTCCCCAGTGGACTCCCAAGTCCACCCGGCGGGTTTGACCGCCTCAGCGGAGAGCTGAGCCTGCCTTGCGGCGAGGTCTGCGATGCGCTTATTCAGCGCCACCCGCTGCGGCGTACCGGCGCCGTACGGGCCAGTACCAAGTAGGCCAGTTAGATCGACCAACGTCACGTTTACCTGTTCGAGCTCCGCCGAGTTATCCGACCCCGAATCCCATACGCGCTCTTTACGTTCAGACGCTTCGAGCATCGCCAACAGAATGCGTTCGACCGACTCGTCTGCGTAGTCCAGCGGTATCGACCTGTTGCCGCACGGCTCTTTGTATTGCGCTGACGCACAACGGTAACGGGGATTCCTACCCTTCCCACCCTTGAGTCGGTAGGCAGGTCGGCCACACCTGCCGCAGTGAATCACCTGAAGCAGCAGCCCGGTACTGCGCTTGGTGGGTTCCTTCCGGTTCTCTCGGGCGGACAGTTCCTTACCGAGCCGCTCGAATATTTCCCGGGTCAAGATCGGCTCCGCCCGTACCACGGGTGTGCCGTCGTCGCCTCGGACGATGTACTCCGGGCCGTACTGCTTCCTGCCTTTACTGTCGCGCTGGGGGCGTCCCTGAGCGTCTACCAACGGTTCCCGTGCAACAACCTGCCCGAGCAGAGTCGGGCTCGTCAGCGAGCGTTTCAGCGGTCCCGAGTGCCACGCGTAACCGTTGACCTTTCTACGTTGGTGTTGGGCCAGTCGATCCTTCGGAGTCGGGATGCCGCGGGCAGTCAGATCGTGCGCGATGGCGCGCAGTGGTTCGCCGTCGAGTGCGCGGCTGGCGACTTCTCTTATGACCGCGACTTGCTCGGCATCTTGGACGAGCCGCCACGTGTCTGCATCGTCCTTAGCGGGCAGATAGCCCCACGGCGTCGGGCCTCCGGTGTACTTGCCAGCCCGGATGTTGTGCTGAGCTGCCGAGGCGTTTCTATCTGAAATCGCCTGCAATTCCATTTCGGCTACCTTGGCGACGAGTAGCGCGATGATGTCACCGAACGGTGCGGTGAGGTCTAGGAACTGCTCTGTAGCGGAAACGATTGCGACGGAGTGGTTTTGGCACCAACGGATGAGGTCTGCCAGGTCCAACAGCCTCCGGACTATGCGGTCCATCCGGTAGAACACCAAAACGTCGAACTCACCGAGTCGGTTGGTCAGCCAATCCCCGAGCTGTGGGCGGTTGAACGGCGTGGTTACTCCCGCTGACACGTCTAAGCCCTCTGCGATGCCGACAACCTCGTAGCCGCGCTGTTCGCAGAGTTCCCGGCACTTCGCCAACTGTCGCTCGGGTGAGGTTGTAGCGTCGGTGACCCGGGATAACCGGGTGACGATTAGCGCTCTCGGCATGGTTGTAAAGCTACACTTTGGGCTACTCGACAGTTGACATTCGGCTCCGCGTCGCGGCGCCCTCGAAACGCATTGGGTCCTCGGCCGAGTCTTGCATTTACGCAGGCTCCCTCCGGGCCTTCGCCCCGCCACGAGTGCGCGGTCTTGCACGAGCCGACACGGAGTGTCGCCGTGCAGACCCGCGCGCTCGCTGGGCCTAGCCAGCCGCCTTCTCCACGCTCGGGCCGAACGCGAAGATCGCGGTGGCAGTGGCGACTATCGCTGCCGCCAACGCGATGATCGGCGCGACTGTGAACAGCGTCAGCGTCGCCCCCACCGCGGCTCCGGCCAGCATTGTCGCCACCACGCCGTAGCGCAGCTTCTCCCCCTCCCCGGTTCCACCGGCCAGTCTGCTGTCGAAACCCAGCCCGACGATCGTGGACGTCAGCACCGTCGTCGACAACTCCTGAATCCCGAACTGCCGTGCCGTCGCGTTCTGGCTGCCGAATGTCACTGCGAGACCAGCGATCAGCATCAACTTCGAATCGTCGTGGTAATCCACCACACCCAAGCCCGCCACCACGGCCAGCACCAGGAGTGCGACGACTTCGAGCCCGAACGCCGTCGTCAGCCATAACCTCACATTGTGGTCGAGATGCCGCGCCAGCCGCCCACCGATGATCGTCCCGAAGACGAACCCCGCGAACGCCACCACTGCCGCCGTCAGGTCCACCCCGGAATGCGGCACGAACCAAAAGCCGAGGAACACAACGTTTCCCGTCATGTTCGCGACGAACACGTGGCCGAGGACGAGCACGCTGACCGCGTCGATCAATCCCGTCGTGAATGTGAGCAACAGCAAGGCGGTGACCGTCTGTCGGCGCGAAACCGGCGAGGGGAAGGCCACGGCCGCGGTCCTATAACTGCGGAGTCAGGTCGAACGACGTGATGGTCGACATCCGGGTGATGCGCCAGTCACTCCCATCCCGCTTCATCGTCAGCCGGTACGACAGGTATCGCAACGATGGAATGTTCTTGGTCACCGGACTGGTCGCCACCGAGTTGGTGTAAACGATCGCGGTGGCCTCGTTCGGAATCCCCGGCGGCGACACCGATTCCACCGCTGCCCCCATCACCTGCGTGGTGTTGGTGACCTGTGCCTGCTTGTTGGGTTCGACGATCGCGTCGATGTAGCGACGGTACTCGTCCGCGAAGCCCCCGTAGAGGAACACCGACGCGCGGTCGGCGAGCGTCACCATGTCGTCGGGCGTGTAGGTCCACAGCGTGGTGATCGCGTCGGTCGCGGTGCGCGCGATGTTCAGTTTCGTTTGCACGAGCGCGCGTTCGGACAGATATGGCTGAGCCATCGCCGCGGCGAACCCTGCCGAGCCGACGAACACCACTGATGCGACGGCCGTCGCGATCAGTGCACGGCGACTCGCCGGGCGGTGCGGCACCAGGACGACGGGCTCCGCCTCCGGTCCCGCGGCCACCTCTGCTGTTTCGTCCGTCTCTGAAGCAGGCTCAGACTGTGCCTCTGTTGCCGGGTCGGCTTCCTCGCCACGCTCGGCTTCGCCTTCCGGATCGACCGCCGTCTCCGCAGTGGGCTCAGCCGCAGGCTCACGCACACCGGCGGTTTCGTCCGGCAGCGATGACTCGTCAGCCGGCTCAGTTTCCTCTACCTCAGCGACGACAGACTCCGAAGGCTCCCCCGCAGACCGCACCTTGCGCGCCGCCTTACCCATCGGCGCCTTCGGCGCCTCGGAACTCGCCGACTCCGTGGGCTCGGAAGACACCGCGTCGTCAAGCACCGCGGGTGGCGAGACTTCACCCTTCGGACGTCTCCGGAACAACCCTCGGCGAGCTCGCGCGGCAGGAGCGTCGGAGGTCAGATCACCTGAACCAGGTTGCTGATCTTCCACTGCGGTCCTTCCTTGATCGTCGTTGCGAGCCAACGGCTTCCGCTCTCGATCGTCGCTTTCCCGTCCGGGGTCTTGGACGTCACCTTCGTCGCGATCAACACCTCGGCGCTACCGTCGTCGTTCCAGCGCTGCACGCCCGCGGCCAGCACCTCACCGGTGCTCGGCTCCGCACGCGCGACCTGGACCAGGATCTCGTTGAGCCGCTCACCGAAGTTCTTCTCGAACTCCCCGGTGGCCTCCGCTTTGACGCGATCGGTATAGGCGTTGGCGTTATACGGATCCAAGCTGGTGTACATCACCATGAACTCGCGCGTGTACCCCAGCGCCGCGGCTTCGTTGACCGCCTGCCGACGGTCGTCGAGCTGGCGCACCAACATGAACGCCGCCGCGGTGATCGCCGCGACGATCACCAGCGCCGTCAGCACCGATACCAGCGGAAGTCCCCAGCGCACAGGCTTTTTCGGGGTCGGCTCGAAGTAGTCGGCCCCAGACTCGGAGAACTTGCGTACCGGGCTCATTGGCCCGCCGTGTTCATCATCGGCTTCTTCAGCACGGTCAGATTGCCGACGCGCCACTGCCCGTCGTCGGATTTCTCGAACTCCACCTGCACGGTCGCGGTGATGAACTTCATGTCCTCGGCGTTGGTGCCGCGCTGGCCCTGCATCGCCAACAGCATCGACACCCGGTTCTCGGTCACGGGCGGATCGGTGAGCACCGCGCTGTTGACGGCCCAGTACTCGTTGTTGGTCGGCCCGGCCTCGCGCACCGAGTCCTGCTGCTTGACCAGCTGGTCCCGATATCCCTCGGTGGTCAGCTCCCGTGCCCTGGCGAAGTCTTCGTCCATGTTGTCGGCGCGGAAGCTCAGCATCTGCTCGACCATGCGGGGTCCCTGCGCGGCGACCTGCTGGCGCGCGTTGTCCAAGGCCCGGGCCGGTCCGTACACCCACGCGTAGCCCACCGCCACGACGAGCACCGCCGCCGCGGCCGTGCCCGCCAGCGCCATCCCGACGATCCTGCGCATCTCGGGCGACGGGGGCGTAACTCGGTACACCTGCGTGCCCGCCAGCATGTCGGCGAACGTGCGACGGCGCCGGTCCCACAGCGGCCACAACCACCCGACGAACAGCCCGAAGGTGTCCAGTAGGTGCGCGAGCTCGCGCACGGCCAGCCGCCCGAGCCCGGGCCGGCCACCGTCGGCGCGCCGGACCTCGATCCCGAACAGCGCCCGGCCCAGCGTCCACCCCTTCACCGCCGGCATCACCACGCGGTTGGCCACCATCAGCACGAACACCACCGCGGCCACCGCGGTGAACACCCATCGGGCCACGCTGTCGAACGGTGCCGTCAGCGCCAACAGCACACTGACCGCCAGCACGCCGAGCCCCGGCAGTATGTCGACGGCCAGCGCACCGGCCCGCGCCGGCCACGAGGCCAACGGCGCCTCCGCGGACTGATCGGGCAAGACCTCAGACGTGTTCAACACCGCCGTCACGAGTTGACCTGGTCGAGTCGGGAGATGCGGTACTGGCCTTCGTCGAACGCCATCGTCGCGCGCAGCCGGTACCCGACCTGCTGATCGGCGGCCTCGGCATTGGTGATCCTGACCCGCACCGCCACGAGCACGTTCACCGTGCCGTCCTCGTTGTGCCGCTCGACGGCCGCGCGCAGGTCGTCGACCGCGACCGAGGCGTTCGCCGCCTGGTACGCCTCGGCGATGACGCTGCTGTACAGCCCCGCCTGCACCCCGAACTCACCCGTGGAACATTCCAGGATCTTGGTCTGCGCCGCGGTCATCGCCGCGGTGTCCGGCGCCTGGGTGGCCGCGACGCATTCCTTGGCTGCCTGCAGCGCCGCCTCGTCGGAGCGGGCGATGTCGGCGGCACGCTCGTTGGCGCGTAGCGACAGCACACCGGCGGCGATGGCCCCACCGGAGAGAAGCAGCAGTACCGCGCAGATCGTCGCGACCCAGCCGGTGCCCAGCCTTGACGGCCTGCGGGTATCCGGCGTGACCGTGCCAGTTTCGGGGTCGGGGATCAGCTGGCCGGTGCCAGCATCTCCTTCCATCCGTCGTCTCCTGGGTTGGTCGAGTTGGTCACGTTGTACCTGACGCCGTCAGGTCCCACCACCTCACCGCTGGAGGGGCTGTACCCCGCGGTGGTGCCGGGAGGTCCTTGCGCCGGAGTGTAGGTGCACGGGTTGGGCTGCTGCCCACTGCACCTGACGGTACCCGAGCCCGGAGGGCTCAACGGGTCGCTGACCGGCGCCAGCGAGGCCGGCGGCGGCAGTTCGTCGGCGGGCAGCGGGTTGCGGCCGTTGTTCACCGACGGCGCCGGGACCACCTGCCCGGGAGCCACCCGCTGATCACAGCGCGCACCGGGCGCGGGGCAGGCCACGATCTGGTTCGGGTCGCCGTACCACGGGTTGGTGCCCAACGGGACGTACGGCTCGTCGCTGCGGCACTCCTTCGGCGACGCCGCACGCTTGCCCGGCACGTCCGCACACGGGTAGTTACGCGCGCCGCGCACCGAGTTGCCCTGGTAGTCCTTCGGGATCTTGCAGTACATGCCCGACGGCAACGGCGCGGTGCTGGTGTCGGCCGGCGAACGCCACTCCGAGGCCGGCAGGAAGCCGGTCATGCACGGCGGCGGCTGGTTGATCGACAGACCGAAGTGCAGCAGACCGCCGTCTTCGAAGATCGAACCCATCTGCAGCAGCGACGCACCCTGCGGGTAGATCACCAGCGTCTGCTCGATGCCCTTGTTGTAGCGCTTGAGCATGTCGTTGACGACGGCCAGGTTCGCCAGCGTCTGCGGCAACGCCTCCTGCACATCGCTGAACACGTTGTTGACCTGATCCAGCGTCGGCGCGGCCTGCGAGATGCCGCTGCGCAGCGCGGCATCCTGTTCGGCGGTCTGCGACGCGATGGTGTTCAGGTTGCGCGACCACTGCTCGATCGCGTCCCCGGACGTCACCTGGCTCTCCAGGATCGGCGCCGAGTTGGCGATGATGTCGTTGACCTGCGGCAGGTTGTCGCGGAAGCCCTCGGCGAGGTTCGTCGTCGAGTCGACCAGGCGCTGCAGCGACGGGCCGAGCCCGCCGACCGCGGTGGCCGTCTCGGTCAGCAGCGCGTCGATCTTCTCCTTCGGCAGCACCGCCAGTCCGTCGTTCGCCGCGTCGATCACCGGACCGACCTCGGCGGGCACCGTGCTCTTCGTGATCGTCTGGCCGGCGCTCAGATACTGGTCGGTGCCGGTCTCGGACACCAGGTCCAGATACTGCTCACCGATCGCCGACACCGAGTGCACGTTCGCGGACACGTCGACCGGGATCTTGTACTCGTTGCCGATGCTCATCGTCACCTTGGCGCCGGACTCGGTCGGCTCGACCTCGGTGACCTTGCCGATCTGGATGCCGCGGTAGGTGACGTTGCCGGTCGCGTACAGCCCACCGGAGCGCTCCAGTTCGGCGTAGAGCTTGTACTCCCCGACCCCGGCGAGCGTGGGCAGCCGCAGGTAGTACAGGCCGAGCACGCCCAGCGCGACGACGGTCAGGATCGTGAAGATGATCAGCTGGATCTTGACGAAGCGGGTCAGCATCGCTCACTCACTCCTCTCGATGAGAGGACCGTTGGGCGCCGAGTTCGGGTTCGGCGTGAACCGCACGTCCGGGATCATCGTGTTCGGGTCGCGGCCCCACGCCTGTTCCAGCGCGCGCAGCATGCCCGAGATACCGGTCCCGGAGAAGAACCCGTTGTCGATGGCCGACAGCGTCAGGTCCACCGTCAGCGACGCGTTGATGTAGTCGCCGCGGATCGCCTTCGGCACGTTCTCGATGCTGTACGGCGCGGTCAGGAAGATCTTCAGCGCGCCGAGCAGGTACG
Organism: Mycolicibacterium parafortuitum; assembly: GCF_010725485.1. NCBI lineage: Bacteria > Bacillati > Actinomycetota > Actinomycetes > Mycobacteriales > Mycobacteriaceae > Mycobacterium > Mycolicibacterium parafortuitum. Next base: position 1,318,675 of record NZ_AP022598.1, read on the forward strand.
GACCCGACTTGCCCAGCTCGCGAAGCGGACGCTGCAGGTTGGCCAGGTTGGTCCGGATGTCGTCGGAGGACGGTTCGAGGGCGTCCTCGGCGGCGGCGCTGATCCGGCCCAGCGACTCGATCGCGTCGCCGAACAGGTCGCGCGTCTCGGCGAAGTGCTCGATCAGCGGCGGGAACTCGGTGAGCACCGCGTCCAGCGTCTCGTTGCGCTGCGCCACGACCGACAGCAGCCGGTTGGTCGAGTCGATGGCGCGGGTGATGTCCTCGCGCTGCTGGTTCAGCTCCGCGGTGAACGTGTTGAGCTGGCCCAGGAAGTCCCTGATCTGGTCCGCGCGCCCGTTGAGCACGTTGAAGATCTCGGTCTGGATCGTCTCGAGGTTCGACACCCCGCCGCCGGTCAGGATCCCGGCGATGCTGGCCAGCACGCGTTCGGTGGTCGGGAACGCCGACGCGTTCTGCAGCGGGATGGTGTCGCCGTCCTTGAGCTTGTCCGGCGACGGGTCCGGCGGCATGTCGAGCTGCACGTGCTGCGAGCCGAGCAGGCTGGTCTGCCCGATCTTGGCCAGCGTGTTGACCGGCAGCTGGACGTTCGGCTCCAGGTCGATGGTCAGCGTCGCGACCCAGTTGCGCAGCTCGATGGCGCGCACCCGGCCGACGTAGACGTCGGCCACCCGGACCCGGCTGTTCACGTTCAGCGCCAGGGTGTCCGGCATCTGGACGTAGATCGTGGTGGTCCCCGAACCGCTGCCGGGTCCGCCGGGCAGCGGCACGTTCGCGATGCCCTTCCACCCGCCGCACGACGTCAGCACCAGTGCCGCGGCTCCGAGCGCGACGGCGCGCTTGAGGATGCCGAGCCTGCTCATCGCGTTCCTCCAGCCTCGGCGGGCAGCAGCGGACCGGACGGCGCCGCCGGAGCGGGAGCCTGCGCGGCCGGTGCGCTGACCGGTGCCGGGTTGCCGGGGATGACACCCGGCGCGGGCGCCGGCGGCGGCCCCGGCTGCGGGTACCACGGCGGTGGCAGCGGGTTGTTCTGGTCGAACGCGTTCGGCGGGCCGGGCAGGTTGCCGTTGCGCGTGGTGCCGAATGCCGGCGGCGCGGGCGGCGGGACGATGTCGGGTCCACCCATCAGCTCGGCCAGCGACTCCGGGGTGAGCATGTTCCGGGTGAACGGCTGCACTTCGACACCCTGCATACCGGGCGCGACGATCCAGCCCGGCTCGTGATTGCCGTGCGACCACAGGGTGTCGCGGGAGAAGATGCCGGGCACGGTGGTGTCCTTGTAGCCCGGAGGCGGCCGCAGCCGCTCCTCGGAGTAGGCGATCTGCTTGGGCAGCGTCATCGCCGTCTGCAGCTGGTTGGCGCCGAACGGCAGGTAGTTGAACTTGATCGAGTCGAGGATCGGCCCGAGGTACTGCGCGCACAGCTCCGCGGATTCCTGGTAGCCGAGCCGGCTACCCGCCTGGATCGCGCTGCACAGGAACTGCATCGGGTTGGCGAAGTTCGAGATCACCGGCATCGACACGATGCCACCGGCGTTCGGCGACGAGATGTTCATCAGGTTCGCCGCCACGTTCGGGTACGCGTGCAGCGCGGTCTCCAGACCGTCGAGCGGTTCGGGCTGCAGCAGCGCGTTGGTGACGTCGGCCAGGTTCTGCACGTCATGCGTGAGGACCTCACCGTTCTCCTCGATGAAACCCCGTGTGGTGGTGAGCAACTCGTTGAGGTCCTGCACCGCGTTGGCGACTTCGCGGTCGGTGTTGGTGAACGAGTTGGTGAATTGCGCGAGGTTGTTGTTCAGCGACACGAACTGCTGATCGCTCTCGTGCAGCGCGTTGACGAACAGCGCGAGGCTCTTGATCACACTGAAGAAGTCGCCGCGGCCCTCGTTGAGCGCGAACAGCGCCTCCGACAGGTTGTTCAGGGTTTCGTTGAACTGCTTGCCCTTACCGGCGAACCCGTCGGCCGCCGATTCGATGATGTCACCGAACGGGCCCTTGGGTTGTTCCGGGGTCGGGCCGAGATCGCGCAGCAGCCTGCTGATCGAATCGCGCAGATCGTCGTATTCGACGGGCACCTGGGTGCGGTCGAGGTCCAGCACGGCGCCGTCCTCCAGCACCGGCCCGCCGGTGTAGGGCGGGGACAGCTGGATGGTGCGCGACGCGACCAGGCTCGGGTTCAGGATCGACGCGGTCGCGTTCTCCGGGACCTTGTACTTGCTCTCGTAGTGGAAGGTCACCCGCATCTTGTCGCCGGCCGGTTCGATCTTGTCGATCTGACCGACCTGCACGCCCATGATCTGGACCTTGTCGCCGGGGTAGATCGCCAGCGTCTGGGTGAAGTAGGCGACCGCGGTCTTGGTGGTCGCGGCCTTGTACAACTTCTGGCCGAGGAACACCGCGGCGATCACCAGCAGGATGACCACCCCGGCGATGACCAGGCCGCGACCGAGGCCGGCGCCCTTGAGGTTTCGGACGTTGAAAACAGTCGACATCGTTTCTCGGACCCTCCTACCCTTGCGATCCCGGTGGGAGGAACGGCGGATTGCCCGGAAGCAGCGGCTGCCCCGCGGGGCCGGGCGACGGGCCGGGGCCCGCGGGCGGCGGCGGACCGGTCAGCGCCGGCGGCAGCGGTGCGATACCTGGCGTGAAGTCCGGCGCCGACGGCTGCGGGGCCAACGGCACGGTGCGGGCACCGGGCGGTGCCTCCGGCAGCGGCGGACGCGCGCCCGGCACGTTCGGGGACATCTGACCCGGGATGGCGGCCGCGGGGACGCCCGGAGACGGTTGCGGGCCATGCTGATTCGGCGCCGAGGTGACGACGTTCGGCGGCGGGTAGCCACCGGGCACGTCACCGTACGGACCCTGGGTGAGGCCGGCGCACGGCAGCGGGTTGCCCGGACGCGGCAGCCCGTCGGCGGGCGGGGTGTACGAGCACGGCGAGCCGGGCGGCACCGCGGGGCCGGGGTTTTCCGGAGTGCCCTCGATCGCCGCGGGTGACGGCGGCGGTGCGCCGTTCTCGAAGCCGACGCCGTTGGGATCCGGGAACCGGAATGCGGGCAGACCGGCGTTGCGCCAGAACTCCTCCGGGTCGATCCCGCGCTTCTTGAACGCGGCGTCGACGAACGGCTGCAGGATCCAGTACGGGGCCAGGTTGGCCAGCATGACCTTGAAGTACGGGCCCGAGGCCAGCGCCTCGCCCAGCGACACCATGAACTTCGACAGCGACGACAGCGTGTCGGTGAGGTCGAGCTTGCGCTCGTTGAGGATGTCGCTGATCACCCGCAGCTGCTCGAGGACGCGGTTGAGGTTCGGGTTGTCGTCGATGAACCCGCGGACCTGCGACGAGAACCGGTCGACGCGCTCGAGCAGTTGGCTCACCGCGTAGTTGCGTTCGTTGACCGCGGCCAGCAGCGTCTGCGCGTTGACGAACAGCTGGTTGATCTGCTCGCTGCGGTTGCCCAGCACCCCGGCGACCTTGTTGGCGTTGGCGAGCAGCTGCTTGATCTGCTCGTCGCGCTTGCCGATGGTGTCGGAGAACCTGGCGACCCCGTCGAGCGCCGCGCTCAGGTGCGGGTAGGTCTGGTCGATGGTCTCCGAGAGCACGTTCAGCGAGTCGCGCACCGTCGCGGTGTCCCAGCCGGCGGCGTTGTTGCTGACGTCGAACACCGCGTCGTAGAGCTGGTACGGCGTGGTGGTCTGCCCGAGCGGCAGGACCCCGTTGGCGCGCAACGGCTCTGAACCGCGCGGCTCGATCTCCAGGTTGCGCCGCCCCAGGATGGTGTCGGTGCGGATCGCGACCCGGCTGTCGGTGCCGATCTCGGTGCCGCCCAGCGAATAGCCGATCAGGACCCGGTCGCCGTCGATCTCCAGCGACCGAACATCGCCGACGTCCACGCCGGCGATGCGGACCTTGTCGCCGGTGTTGACACCGCCGGTGTCGGTGAACTCCGCGTAGTAGGTGGGCTTCGCGAACAGCATCGGCACGCTCGCGAAGCTCTGCCCCACCCCGATCACGATGATCAGGATGATGATGCCCATCAACCCGCTGCGGAGGCGGTTGGAACCTTCGAGGACTCTCATTGCGGCGTACACCTACCCGAGGGCTGGCTCCAGACCTTCACCGTGCGGACGGGACCTCCCGGCTGTAATCCGTTGAGCTTGAGGGTCACATCGCAGGCGTAGAAGTTGAAGAAGTCGCCGTAGACACCGCCGGAGCGGCCGATGATGGCCAGCGCGTCGGGCAGCTTCTCCAGCAGCTGGTTGAGCTCATCGCGCTGATCGACCAGCGGCTGCTGGAACACCTCCAGCTTGCTGACCGTGCTCTGCAGCAGCGGCCGGTTGTCTGCGAGCAGATCACCGATCGTGCCTGCGGCATCGCTGATCTCGGCGACCGATGTGGCGAGCGGATCGGCCCGGTTCTTCAGGCCGGTGATCAGCACCTCGAAATTCTTGACCGTGTCGTCGAACTGCTGCTGATGACGAACAGTGGTGTCCAGCACGGTGTTCAGATTGTTGATCACCTCGCCGATGGCCTGGTCGCGGTCGGCCAGTGCCGCGGTCAGCGACGCGGTCTGGTCGAGAATGTCGTTGATGGTGCCGCCCTGCCCCTGGAAGACCGTGATGATCGACTGCGCGATGGTGTTGACCTTCTCCGGCTCCAGCGACTGGAACACCGGCCGGAAGCCACCGATCAACGCGTCGAGGTCCAGTGCGGGCTGGGTCCGCTCCACCGGGATGGTGCCGCCCGCAGGCATTCTCGTGTTGCTGTCGCCGCGGGACAGTTCCAGGTAGCGGTCGCCGATCAGGTTCAGGTAGCGGATCGAGGCGGTCGTCTCGTCGAACAGCTCCAGCGAACGGTCGACGGCGAAGTCGACCTTGACCTTCGAGCCGCCCTCGAGCAGCGTGACGTCCTTGACCTTGCCGACCTCGACGCCGGAGGCGCGGACGAACTGGCCGGACCTCAGACCGCTGGCATTGCTGAAGATCGCCGTGTAGCCGGTGGTGCGGTCGAAGCGCACCTGACCGAACACCACGATGATGAGCGCGGTGAACATGAGCAGCACCAGCGCGAAGGCGCCGAGCTTGATCGCGGTACCGGTGATTTTCATGGGTTGATCGTGTGCTCCCCGACTTGGCGTCCCCAGACGTACTCGGTGAACAGCGGCTGGCCGAGTTCCATGTGGTTGTACGGCGCGATGGACGCACCGGTGTCGAGCACCAGGAACGGCGCCGGCCACAGGTCGCGGGTGATGGGCTGCCAGCAGCCCGGGCGTCCGCCCGGTCCGCCCTTGGCGTTCACGCGGGGAAGGTTGTCCGGGTAGACGTAGGCGTTGCCCGCGCCGAGCCCGAGCACCTGCGAGTGGGTCTTCAGGGAGTAGCCGTTGCCGCCGAGGGCGTCGGCGATCTTGGGCTCCACGTCGTGGTAGTTGCGCATCATGCAGAAGATCGACGGGCTGTACTTGTCGAGCAGCGCCGTGGTCGGGATCAGGTCCTTGGCGCCGCGCACCAGATACGGGGCGCTGCGCTCGAAGACGTCACCGCCGGTGTTGCCGAACCCGACCGCGGCCATCAGCGCCTGGTCGACGTCGCCGCGTTGCGCATTGAGCGTGCGGGCGGTGGTGACCGCGTTCTGCAGGCCGTCGAACAGATCCGGGGCGGCGTCGGCGTAGACCTCACCGAGGTCGGCCAGCAGCTGGTTGTCACGGCGGATCTGCGGCATCTGCGGGTTGATCTCGGCGAGGATCTCGTTGCCGTTGACGATCGACTGGCCGAAACGGTCGCCGAGACCGTCGAGCGCCTGCGCGGTCGCGGTCAGCGTCTGGTTCAGCTTGATCGGGTCGACCTGCGCGGCGATGTCGACGACCGTCTCGAACAGCGTGTTGAACTCGGTGGTCACCGACGTCACGTCGATCACGTCGGACGCCGTGATGCGCTGGGCCACCGGGTTGTCCGGCGTCGAGAACGAGACGTACTTGGTGCCGAAGACCGTCGTCGCGGTGATGTCGGCGTTGACGTTGCGCGGGATCAGATCGAGGTACTTCGGGTTGACCTCGAGGATGATCTTCGCCCGCGGCTCGCCGTCGACACTGGTCTCCTCGACCTGCCCGACCTTGCCGATCTCGACGCCGTTATAGGTGACCTTCGACCCCGAATCCAGGGCCAGACCCGACCGGGCCGAGATCATGGTGAGCTGGGTGCGCGGCAGGAAATCGCCACGGAACTGCAGGTACACCAGCACCAGCACGGCGATGGTGACCAGCGCCAGCACCACGCCGGCGATCTTGTACGGCGGTTCGCGTCTCGAGTTCATCGGTGCGGTCATGGCGCTACACCGTCAGATTGAAGTTCGGGTCGACGCCGTAGAGCGCCAACGAGGCGAACAGCACCACGCACACGATCGCGACCAGCGATGCGCGCATGGACCGGCCGACGGCCTCGCCGACACCGACCGGACCGCCGCTGGCGTAGAAGCCGTAGTAGCAGTGGTTCAGCATCACGATGACCGAGATGATGATCGCCTGCACGAACGACCAGAACACGTCGTCGGGCCGCAGGAACGTGCGGAAGTAGTGCTCGTAGGTACCGGAGGACTGGCCGTAGAAGATCGTGGTGGTGGCCTGCGCCGACAGGAACGACATGATGATCGCCATCGCGTAGAGCGGGATGATCACGACGAAGCCGGCCATGATGCGCGTCGACACCAGATACGAGATCGACTTGATGCCCATGACTTCCAGCGCGTCGATCTCCTCGCTGATCCGCATCGCGCCGAGCTCGGCGGTCGCGCCCGCACCCACCGTGGCCGCCAGTGCCTGCCCCGCGACCACGGGTGCGGCGATACGCACGTTGATCAACGCGGCGAAGAATCCGGTGAACGCCTCGACACCGATGTTGCCCAGCGACGCGAAGCCCTGGATCGCGACCAACGAGGAACCCGACAGCGTGACGAAGCCGACGATCGCGACGGTGCCGCCGACCACGGCCATCGCGCCTGTGCCCATACCGATTTCGGCGATCAGGCGCAGAGTTTCCTTGCGGTAGTAGCGAATTGCGTGGCCGATCGAACCGACCGCGGTGACGACGAACCACGCGACGTGGCCGATGCTGTCGAGCCCGCGCGCCGGCGCGCCGACGATCCGCTCGGCACGGGCGACGCCCCTGGGGAACCGGGACCGGATGACTGCTGCGGTATCGGCCACGTCAGCTCCCCGTCCCGAATCGAACACCGATGGTCGTCAGCACCACGTTGACCGCGAACAGCGCGATCACGCACAGCACCAGCGTCTCGTTCACCGCGGTGCCGACACCCTTGGCGCCGCCGGCCACGGTCAGGCCGCGGTAGCAGCCGACCAGGCCCGCGATCAGACCGAAGGTGAGCGCCTTGACCAACGAGATGAGGACCTCCGGAAGGCCCGTGACCAACGTCAGCGTGGACACGTAGGCGCCCGCGGACACGTTTTGCAGGTACACGCCGAAGATGAAGCCGCCGACCAGGCCGATGGTGATGACCGCGCCATTGAGCAGCATCGCGACGAACGTCGACGCGATCACCCGGGGGACGACGAGGCGGTGGATCGGATCGATGCCGAGCACCTCGAGCGCGTCGATCTCCTCACGGATGGTCCGGGCGCCGAGGTCGGCGCAGATGGCCGTCGAACCGGCACCGGCCACCACGAGCACGGTCACCAGCGGACCCAGCTGAGTGACGGCGCCGAGCGCGGCACCCGCGCCGGAGATGTCGGCCGCACCGAACTCGGTGAGCAGGATGTTCAGCGTGAAGATCAGCAGCACGGTCAGCGGGATCGACACCGCGACCGTGGGCAGGAAGGCGACTCGCAGCAAAAACCAGCTCTGCAAGATGAACTCGCGCCACTGGAACGGCCTACGCAGCGACGCCTTGCCGGTGAGCACGCACATGCGCACGAAGCCGCCGACAGCGACCAAACCCGGCTTGACCTGCTCGCGGATGTACCCCGGCAGGCCCGAAGTCGTCGTCAACGGCGGGCTCCCGCGACGGCCCCACCACTGGCGCAGCGCACTGGCAGCACGTGTCGCACGCTCCCTTCCAGCCTGATCCCCATCCGTGTAAGCCCGGTCTTCCTACCGGTCAGTAGTAATACAGACCACAGGACTGTACCCGATGGCACAGCCCCGATGTACCGCAACGACGTGATTGAAGCCCGAACCGTTAGCCGACCTCGCGGGCATCCGTCAGCTCCCCTGTTCACTGGCAGAAACTGTTGCTGCAGTGGAGCTTTCGCCGGCGTCAACGCCAGCGACGGCGGCGAACCGGGCCCGCAATTCGGTCTTGAGGACCTTGCCCGCGGGGTTGCGCGGCAGCGCGTCGACGATTTCGAGGACCTTCGGGTGCTTGTAGCGCGCGAGGCGGTCCGCGAGGAACTGCTCAAGATCGGCCAACGCGAGTTGCGACCCGACGGACGATCCTGGCGAAGTCCGCAGCACGGCCACAGCAACGGGAACCTCCCCCCACTTCTCGTGGGCACGCCCGATCACGGCGACTTCGACGATGTCGGGGTGGGCCGCCAAGGCGTTCTCGACCTCGGCGCAGTAGATGTTCTCGCCGCCGGAGATGATCATGTCCTTCTTGCGGTCGACGACCCAGATGTAGCCCTCTTCGTCCTGTCGCACCAGGTCACCGGAGTGAAACCAGCCGCCGGCGAACGCGTCGGCGGTGGCCTTCGGGTTGTTCCAGTAGCCCGCCATCAGCGTGGATGCGCGGTAGACGATCTCACCGACCTGACCGATCGGCACGTCGTTCATGTCCTCGTCGACGATGCGCGCCTCCACCGTCGGGATGACCTTGCCGACCGACCCGAGTTTGCGCAGCGCGTCGTCGCCCAACAGCATGCAGGTGACCGGCGACATCTCGGTCTGGCCGAAGGCGGCCAGGATCTGCGCCCCGGGGAAGGTCTCCGACATCTGCCGCAGCAGCGTGTCGGACGCGGGCGCCGCGCCCCAGGACAGGAAGCGCAACTTCAGGTCTCGCGGCTTGGCCTGCTGGGCCGCGCACACCGCCTGCCACTGGGCGGGCACGAGGAAGATCCCCGTCACCTTCTCCGCCTCCAGGACGTCGAGCAGTTCGTTCGGGTCGAACGCCCCCAGCGGGTAGATCACCGTCGGCCGGCCCAGCAGCAGCCCGGAGACGATGCTGCCGACCCCGGCGATGTGGAAGAACGGCACCCCGATGAAACCGATGTCGTGGTTGATGTCGGCGCCGTTGGTGAACAGCAGCGTCATCGCCTGCCCGGTCAGGTTGTTGTGGGTCAGCACCGCACCTTTGGGCCGCCCGGTGGTGCCGGAGGTGTACATGATCAGCGCGGGCGAATCGTCGGGGATGTCGACCGGCGGCGGCTCCTGGGTCGAGGTCGCCAGCACCTCGTCGTAGTCGAGCACGCCGTCGCCGCTCGCACCGCCGGCCACGATGACCGTCGCGAGCGTCGGGTCGATGTCGCGGACCGCGGTCGCGACGTTCTCCAGCACCGACTCGGTGATGACGACGGTGGCCGCGCAATCGGAGACCAGGAACGCGATCTCGGGCGGGGTCATCCGGAAGTTCACCGGCACCGCGATCGCCCCGAGCTTGTTGGTGGCGAGCACCGCCTCCATGAATTCGGTGCGGTTGAGCATCAGGATCAGCACGCGGTCACCGAAGCCGATTCCGCGCTCGTGCAGCGCGCCGGCCAGCGCCGTCACCCGCCGGTCCAGCTCACCCCACGTAGTGGTCCGGCCGAGGAACCTCAGCGCCGGGGCGCCGGGCTGCATCAACGCGTGGCGGCTGAGCTGGTTGGTCCAGTTCCGTCGGCGCGCGAGATTCGGCTGCTCGGTCGGTGAGCCGAAAAGGCCTGTGGGGTCGGTCAACGGCTTGCGCTCCATTCCGAAAGGGATTTGCGGAAGTATGACATTTGATCAAACATGATGTTGTTCCGGTCACACTATGATCCCGTGCACGTCGGAACAAGCCTTTTCGCGTCCTCCGAAAGCAGCACCCACCGGCCTCCCGGAAAGGCGGCACCGATGAACGCCCCCACCGGAACCCGCACCTCGGGGACAGTCGTGCGCAGGGAGCAGCTTTCCGACGAGGTCGCGGCGCGACTGCGCGCGGAGATCATGACCGGGGCACTGCGCCCCGAGACGTTCATCCGTCTCGACGAGACCGCGGCCCGCCTCGGGGTGAGCATCACCCCGGTCCGCGAGGCGTTGCGCACCCTGCGCGGCGAGGGCATGGTCGAATTGGAACCGCACCGCGGCCATCGGGTGATCCCGCTGTCGCGCAGCGACATCGAGGACATCTTCTGGTTGCAGTCCACGATCGCCCAGGAACTGGCCGCGACCACCACGCGGCGGATCACCGACGACCAGATCGAGGAGTTGGCGCGGCTGAACACGCAGTTGGCCGCCGCCGTCGACGCGCGCGACCTGGAGCGGATCACCCAGTCGGAGTTCGATTTCCACCGCACGTTCAACCGGGCCGGCGGGCGGATCAAACTGGCGTGGTTCCTCCTGCACGCCGCGCGGTACCTGCCGCCGCAGCTGTTCGCGGCCGACGAGGACTGGGGTGCGCTCGCGGTGGCCAGCCATACCGAGATGATCGACGCGTTGCGGGCCCGCGACACCGACCGCGTCGTGGAACTGACCAGAGGTCAGTTCACGGATGCGCTGGCCCGGCTGACCGCGTGGCTGGAGCAGGTCGGGCTCTGGCGCTGACGGGCGGCAACTACCCGAGCGCTTCGGCGCGGGCCTTCAGGTTGCCTGCGAGGTAGTCGAGGGTGTCCCCGATGACCTTCTTCACCATCGCCGCGGGCACCGGCATGCTGACCTCGACGTCGAGGTCGACGGTCAACAGCGATGTCGGGCCCATCGGAACGACCGCGAACCGCTGCTCCTGCTTGGTGAAGTGATCGCCCTGCTGCAGCATCGTGAAGATCTGGTTCTCGCCCGGGTAGTAGACCGCGGTGATGAACGTGCCGGACTGCCCCTGCACGACGACGTCCAGGCGGAGCTGGCTGGGCCGCCCGTCGTCATAGCGGGCCAGGATCCAGCACCCTTTGATCTCCTCGTTCCACTCCGGGTACTTCTCGAAGTCGGCGACGATCGCCATGATCGTCTCAGCGGGCGCGGAGACCTCGACGGTCTTACTCACCAGAGGCATTGGCAGAGCATAACGACTCGCCTCGCGGCCTCACGCCGCCGTCGCAATGCCCTCGCGGCGCAGCGCCGAGACCACCAGAGCGCGCAACCGGCGCCCGACCTCGAACTGCTTGCCGGGCAGGGTCCTGGCCACCATCCGCACGTTGACGGTGCCGACCTCGATGCTCTCGACACCCATCAGCTGGGGCTCGTCGAGCAGCAGGCCGGGCAGTTCGTCGTCATCCATCGCCGCCGCCGCGACCCCGCGCAGCACGTCGTTGACCCTGTTGATGTCGACGGCGCTGGACACCGGTACGTCGACGACCGCGCTGGCCCAGTCCTTGGACAGGTTCAGCGCCTTGACGATGGTGCCGTTCGGCACGGTGTAGACCTCCCCTTCACTGGTGCGCAGCTTGGTCACGCGCAGGGTGACGGCCTCGACGGTGCCGGTCGCCGTGCCGCCTGCGCTGACCGTCAGCTCGACCAGATCGCCGAATCCGTACTGGCGCTCGGTGATCACGAAGAACCCGCTGAGCAGGTCCTGCACGATGCGCTGGGCGCCGAAGCCGAGCGCGGCGCCGAGCACCGCGGCCGGAGCGACCAGCGAGCCGATGGGCAGGCCGAGTTCGTTCGCGATGTCGAGGCCGACCGCGGTGTAGAGGATCGCAATCGACACCGACGAGATCACCGAGGCGACGGCCTGGCGGTGCTTGACGCTCTCCGAACGCACGCTGGAGTTCAGCTCATCGCTTCGGGCGATACGCCGGCTCACCTTGTCCGCGACCCAGCGGATCAGCCGCGTGGCCAGCACCGCGAACAGCACGACGAGGGTGATGCGCAGGCCCGTGGTCGCAAGCCACTGCCAGATGCCGTCCATGTCTGTCGTCTACTTCCCTGTACCGGTCCGCCGAAAACGGACGCTACAGCCCGAGCGCGACCTTCAGATCGCGGGCGTTGTGCACGGCGTGGCCGCCGAGGTCGTTGTTGAAGTACACCGCGACGTCCCTGCCCTGGTCGGCCCACTCGGAGATCCGATCGGCCCACCACCGCAGGTCGTCGGCGCTGTAGGAGCCGCCGTACATCTCCTGCGGGTCGGGCCCGTGCAGCCGCACATAGACGAACGACGCGGTCGCCTTCAGGATGCACGGCAGGTTCGCGCCGCTCATCACCACGTAGGCGGCATCGTGGGTCTCCAGCAGTTCGTAGACGGCCGGGTCGTCCCAGGACGGGTGCCGGAATTCGACGGCGATGGGGATGTCGTCGGCCATCACGTCGAGGAAGTGGTCGAGGCGCTCGTCATCACGTTCGAGGGCGGGATGCAGCTGGACCAGCAGCGGTCCCCGGCGCTCCCCCAACGCCCGCCAGCCCCGGTCGAGGCGTTCGGCCCACACCTCCGGGGAGCGCAGCCGCCGGGCGTGGGTGAGTCCGCGCGCGGCCTTCACCGCCATCACGAAACCCGCAGGTAGTTGGTCGCGCCACCGCTCGAACTGTGCGTCCGAGGGCCACCGGTAGAAGCTGCCGTTGAGTTCCACGGTGTCGAACTCACTGACGTAGCGCTGCAGCCACCGCGTGGTCGGCAGCCCCGGCTCGTAGAGCACGTTGCGCCAATGGTTGTACGCCCACCCCGACGTGCCGATTCTGACGCTCACCGAGGTCAGGTACCCAGGTTCGAGGCGTCCGCTACGGCGGTGCTAACTCTCGTCCTGCAGGACCCGCGGCTCGGGGGCGCCGTCGATCCCGACGCCCAGCGGTGACTCCGTCCGCACGGTCTCGTCGCGGATCAGGCCGCGCAGCAGTGCGGTGCTGAACTCGACCGCGATCTCCTGCGCGCTGCGCCGGCCGTGCGGCCGCAGCCAGCGGTAGGACCCCAGCGTCATGCCGATGTAGCCGAGCGCCAGCACATGCGAATCGCACTCGTAGAACTCGCCGCTGGCGATGCCCCGGTCGATCACGTCGCGGACGTGTTCGTAGACCTGGGCTTCCTTCTCCCGGATGTACTCGACCTGCTCCTCGGTGAACCACTCCGAGATGTAGGGACCCTCCTGGAAGTACACCGCCGCGCGTTCGATGTCGTTGGCGATGCCGACCAGCAGGCGGCGGGTGAAGTGGTAGATCGTCTCGCGGGCCGACGCAGTGGGGTCGTCGTGCAGCGCGTCGACGGTGAAGTCGGCGGCACCTTTGTAGATGTCGTAGAGGATCAGCGACTTGCTCGCGTAGTAGTGGTAGACCGTGGCTTTGTTCAGGCCGACGGCGTCGGCGACGTCATCCATCCGGGTGCCGTGGTAACCGCGCGCGGCGAACAGCTTGGTCGCGACAGCCAGCAATTCCTCGCGGCGGGACATCCCGTTGGACCCGGCGGGCGCGGGGGATGTCACAGGACGTTCAGACATGGCGACTCACTATAGGCATCGGCGGACCGCGCGAGGGCGGTCTACTAACTGGTTGGTTCAGTCTAGGCCGATACGGTGTCGGCGCCTGGCATGCAGGTCTAGACTCATGCCAGGCCGCCGTGGGTGGCGACAGATGACGGAGAGGTGGCGCGGTGGACCCGAATCCGGATTACGACGCGAGCGACGAGCTCGAGTACGGCATCAACTGGTTCGCCTGGATCCTGCGCGGCGTCTATCCGCCGCCGGCGTATCCGCCGGTCTGATCCAGCCGCGCCGCTCGGCGTTCGTCGAGCCACGCCCGGGTGAGTTCTCGGGTGAGTTCGATGGCCGCATGAGCCTGCTTGCCCAGCGCATCGAATTCGGTCTTGCCCCGTTCGGCAGCGACCGACCATTTCTCACGGACCTCGTTACGCCAATCCCGGGCGGGCACCGGCTCGCAGTCCGGCGGCCAGTGCAGCGTCATCTCCACGACCGCGGGCAGATTCGCGACCGCTCTGCTGTCCTCGCTGTAGCGCTCACCGCACTTACGGCAACGCACCTCGTAGCGCAGCCCCCGCGGACCGTGGTCTGACATCTCCACGAAGATGTAATCGGCAACCGCGACACAGCGCGGGCATCGGGCGACTCCGCGTTCGACAACCTTGCTCACGCCGATAATCGTGCGGCCCGCGTCACGTCCGACGCACGGGGAATTTCATCTCGTGCCCTGATCGGTGCCGTTTCGAGACCTGGCTCCTACGCCGCTCCAGCCTGATTCGCGGCTACGCCGCGGCTCGCTTCACCGCCGCTCCCACCTCGGCCCGCAACTGCCCGTACTCCGGCGAGCGGCGCAGCTCGTCGGGGTCGACGCCGGTGCGCGGCAGATCGACCGGGATGTCCAGCGCCACCTGACCCGGCCTGCGGGTCAGCACGATGATCCGGGAACCGAGAAACGCCGCCTCGTCGGCGCTGTGGGTGACGAACACCGTGGTGCGGCCCGATTCGGCGCTGACCTGACGAACGTCTTCCTGCAGCCGCTCCCGGGTCAGCGCGTCCAGCGCCGCGAACGGCTCGTCGAGCAGGAACAGCGGTGTCTCGGCGGCCAGCGCCCGCGCGATCGCGACCCGCTGCTGCTGCCCGCCGCTGATCTCCCAGATCCTGCGACCGGTGGTTCCGGCCAGCCCGACCCGGTCCAGCAGCTCCTCGCGACGCTCAACTCGCTTGTCGCGCGGCACTTTTGCGTACTTGAGCGCCAGGTCGACATTGCCGCCGACAGTGCGCCACGGGAACAGCCGAGGCTGTTGGAAGACCACACCGGCGGTGACGCCGGGCGTCGGGGCCCGCCCCTCGATGTGCACCGAACCCTGTGTGGGCGACTCGAATCCGGCCAGCAGCCGCAGCAGAGTGCTCTTCCCGCAGCCGGAAGCGCCGACGAGGACCAGGAACGACCCCGGATCGACGGTCAGGTCGACCGGACCCAATGCGGTGACCTCGTCGCGGCCCCGCCCGTAGCGGTGCGATACCGACTCGATCCGGATCGCACCGCTACGGCGGGGTGAAGCAACGGTTTCGGTCTCACTCGGTGAGGACACCCGGCAGTCCCTTGGTGTAGAGCCCGTCCTGGAACGCCTTCAGCGTTGCGGCGGAAGGGATCTGGTTCTGCTCGGCCAGGAACTCCGACGCGCTCTGCAGGTTGGCGGCCAGGTTGCCCGGGGTGCCGTCGGTGCCGAGCCATTCGGCCGACGCGACTTGCTGCGGGGTTAGGAACACCGTCTGGGTCAGCTGACCCTCGATGTCCTCCGGGGTCAGGCCCACCTCGGCGGCGATCGCCTTGGCGGCCGCCGACGGGTCGTCCTTCAGCACGTCGAGCGCGCGGGCCTGCTGCTTGCGCCAGGTGTCGACGACATCGGGGTTGGCCTCGGCGAACTTTGTGGACACGACGGCCAGGTCCAGCGTGGGCTTGCCCTCGGCGGCGAGCTGCCGGCTGGTGATCAGGTCCTTGCCGCTCTTGCGCAGATCGTTCAGTGTCGGCAACCAGCTGTAGGCGGCGTCGATGTCACCGCGCTCCCATGCGGCCAGGATGGCCTGCGGCTGCAGATCGATCAGCTGGACATCGGCGGGCGACAGCCCGTTCTGGTTCAGTGCGGCCAGCAGGCTGTAGTGCGCGGTGGACGCGAAGGGGGTCGCTACCCGCTTGCCCTTGAGGTCGGCGATGGTGGTGATGCCGGAGTCGTTGCGCGCCACCAGCGCCTCGTTGTCGCCGGCGACGTCCAGGATGAACGCGACCTGATACGGGATGTTCAGCGGCTCGGACAATCCGCGCGCCACCGGGCTGGAGCCCAGCGCGCCGAAGTCGAGTTCGTTGGCGACGAACGCGGTGTTCACGTCGGCGCCCGAGTCGAACTTGACCCACTTGATGTTGTAGTCGGGCAGCGCCTCTTCGAGCCACTTGTTGTTCTTGACGATCAGATCGCCGCTCGGGAACGTCTGGTAGCCGATGCGGATCGTGGGCTTCTCGGGGTCATTGCCGGCCTGGTCGACCGAGCAGCCGGTCAGCGCCAGCATGCCCGCGACCAGCGCGACGAGAAGGGCCTTCAGTTTCATATCTTTCCTCTCCAAGGAACAGCGCGGCGTTCTGCCGCGCGGAGCAAGCCGTCGATGACCAGGCCGGAGAATCCGATGGCGAAGATGCCGACCAGCACGACGGGGGTGTTGTTGTAGTTGCTCGCGTCTTTGACGAGGCCCCCGACGCCGGGGATGCCGTTGAACAGCTCGGCGGCGACCACCGCGGAGTAGGCCATGCCGACTGCCAGCCGGATCCCGGTGAACGTCTCGGGCAGCGCCGATGGGATGACGACGTCGCGGATCACCTGGCTGCGGGAGGCCCCGAGGGCGCGCGCGGCCTCGATCAACCCGACCGGTGCGGCGACCACGGCCGCGGTGGTCGCGACCGCCGCGGCGGGCAATGCGGCAAGGGCGAGCAGCGTGATCTTCGGCGCCTCGTCGATGCCCAGCCAGATCACCAGCAGGAAGAAGTAGGCCAGCGGGGGGAGCGCCCGCAGGAATGTCAGCCACGGTTCCAGCACGCTGCGCAGCCAGGGGACCGAACCCATCACCAGCCCGAGCAGGACCCCGAGTGCGACCCCGATCAGCACGCCGGCGAACACCCGGCGCAGCGTCATGTAGAGGTGCTCCCACAGCAGGTAGCCGGCGTAGCCGCGAACCCCGTCACGGGTGGTCGAGACGTCGATGAACGCATTCCACACCGTCGCGGGGTACGGGACGAAGGTCTGGTTCCAGACGCCGCTGGCCGCGGCGATCTGCCACACCACGCCGAATACCAGCACCGACAGCAGCGGCAGCGTCGCACGGGTCAGCCGGCCGCGCCACCGTCCCCCGCCCGGGCGCGGGTCACTGCCGGCCGCCGGCGACCCGGCGTCCGGTGCGATATCGACGAAAACGGACACCGGCAGACATTGACGGAAACGTCACCGCGGCGGAATAGCTAGGATCAGCGCGAGCGAAACCCCGCTCACCACGTCAGAACGGGTTTGACGACGTCGCCGGCGTGCTGGGCGGCGAGCGCGTCGTCGATGTCACGGTACGCGAACGACGTAACCAGCGTCTCGATCGGGAAACGGCCTGCCGCATGCATTTCCAGCAGCTGCGGGATGAACACCGACGGTACCGAATCGCCTTCGAGGCAACCGTGCACGCTCTTGCCGCGCAGCACCAGGTCGCGCACGTCGATCTGCGGGACCCCGGAACCGAGCCCGACCGCGACGGCCGTTCCGCCGACCGCGAGCCCGGCGACCGCGTCGGCGAGCACCTCGGGTCGTCCGGTGGTGTCGAACGCGTAGTCCACTCCCCCGCCGGTCATCTCCCTGATCACCGGCACCACATCCTCTCCCGGCGCCAAAGCCTTTGCCACTCCCAGCCTTTCGGCGAGTGCACGGCGCTGCGGCGCCGGCTCGACCACCAGTACGGCTTCGACACCGGCCGCCAGCGCGGCCAGCACTGCCGCCAAACCCACTGCGCCGGCGCCGAATACGGCCAGCGCGCTGCCCTGGCGCGGGCGCATCAGGTTCAGCACCGCACCGGCACCGGTCTGGAATCCGCAACCCAACGGTGCGGCCAGCACCGGATCGACGTCGGGACCGACGACGACGGTGTTGTCCTCGGTGGTCAGCGCGTACCCGGCGAAGCTGGACTGTCCGAAGAATCCGTCCCGCACCGGCCGGCCGTCGACGGTGACCCGGGCGGTCCCGTCGGCGCGTCTACCGAACTGGTTGAGCGCAACGGCGTTGCGGCAGTATGCCGGTCGCTGCGCGGCGCAGGTGGCGCAGCTGCCACAGGACCGGAACGACAGCACGACACGGTCGCCGGGCTTCACCGAACTCACTGCCGCGCCGACTTCTTCGACGACTCCGGCGCCTTCATGTCCGAGCAGCACCGGCCGATCGGACTTTCCCGCCACGCGATTGACCAGATCGGTGTGGCAGATCCCGGCCGCCTCGATCCGCACCAGGATCTCATCCGCGCGCGGATCGTCGACCTGCACCTCGGCGACGGCGAACGGGTCCGAAGGCGCGTACGACAGCAGCGCGGGGGTGGCCTGGGGCATGGGAGTCACGGTATCGCCTGTTTGACACCCGTCAACAGCAAACATGGGCCCGGCCGGCGATGGTTAGCGGCTCTACGGAGTGCGAGGCGGGCCACACCGACCTCCTACACTGTCAGTTTCCAACGTCCCCGACGGCGACACGTCGGGGCGCCGTGACCTAGATCGGATCTGTATCGATGATCATCGGGATACCGAGAGAGTCCCTCCTCGGAGAGACACGGGTGGCCGCGACCCCACAGACGGTGGGGCAACTCATCAAGCTCGGCTATCAGGTGGTCGTCGAGACCGGCGCCGGGGCGGCCTCCAGCTTCTCCGACGACGCGTATGCCCAGGCCGGCGCCGAGATCGGGTCCACCTACCAGGTGCTGTCCTCGGACGTGGTGTTGAAGGTCAACGCCCCCACCGACGCCGAGATCGCCGGGCTGCGGGACGGCGCGACGCTGATCAGCCTGATCTCCCCGGCGCTGAAGCCCGAACTGCTCGAGGCCCTGTCCACCCGGCCGGTGACCGTGCTGGCCATGGACGCGGTGCCGCGGATCTCGCGCGCGCAGTCGCTGGACGTGCTGTCGTCGATGGCCAACATCGCCGGCTACCGCGCGGTCGTCGAGGCCGCCCACCGGTTCGGCCGGTTCTTCACCGGCCAGGTCACCGCGGCGGGCAAGGTTCCACCGGCCAAGGTGCTGGTGGTCGGCGCCGGTGTCGCGGGCCTCGCGGCGATCGGCGCGGCAGGCAGCCTGGGCGCCATCGTGCGCGCCACCGACCCGCGCCCGGAGGTGGCCGATCAAGTCGCGTCGCTGGGCGGGGAGTACCTGGCGGTCACGGACCCGGCGGAAGGCGTCGCCGAAGTCTCCACAACGGGCTACGCCAAGGAGATGGGCGAGGACTACAAGGCTCGCGAGGCGGCGCTGTACGCCGAGCAGGCCAAGGACGTCGACATCATCATCACCACCGCGCTGATCCCCGGCAGGCCGGCGCCGCGCATCATCACCGCCGAGATGGTGGCCTCGATGAAGCCCGGCAGCGTGATCGTCGACATGGCCGCGGCCAACGGCGGCAACGTCGAGGGCACTGTCAAGGACGAGGCGGTCGTCACCGCCAACGGCGTGACCATCATCGGCTACACCGACCTGGCCGGGCGGCTGCCCGCACAGGCCTCCCAGCTGTACGGCACCAACCTGGTGAACCTGCTCAAGCTCCTCACCCCGGAGAAGGACGGGCAGCTCACCCTCGACTGGGACGACGTGGTGCAGCGCTCGGTGACCGTGGTCCGCGACGGGGAGATCACGTGGCCACCGCCGCCGGTCCAGGTCTCCGCGGCCCCGGCGACCACCCCGGCCGCCGCGCCGGTCCAGAAAGCGGAACCGAAGGCCCCCATGTCCATGGGCCGCCGCCTCGGGATCACGTTCACCGCCGCGGCGGCACTGTTCGCGCTGATCGCGCTGTCCCCGGCGGCGCTGCAGGTGCACCTGACGGTGTTCGCCCTGGCGATCGTCATCGGCTACTACGTGATCGGCAACGTGCACCACGCGCTGCACACGCCGCTGATGTCGGTGACCAACGCGATCTCCGGGATCATCGTCGTCGGCGCGTTGCTGCAGATCGGGCACGGCAATGCCGTGGTAAGCGCGGTCGCCTTCATCGCGATCCTGCTGGCCAGTATCAACATCTTCGGCGGCTTCGCGGTCACGCGCCGCATGCTCGCAATGTTCTCGAGAAGCTAGGACGACGCTGACATGTTCACTCTGGAAACCGCCGCGACCGCGGCGTACGTCGTCGCAGCCCTGCTGTTCATCCTGGCGCTGGCCGGATTGTCCAAGCACGAAACCTCAAGGGCCGGCAATAGTTTCGGTATCGCCGGGATGGCGGTCGCGCTGGTCGCGACCATCGCGCTGGCGCTCGCCCGCCATATCGAGCCGCTGGGCCTGGCGCTACTGGTCGCCGCGATGGCCATCGGCGCGGGAATCGGGTTGTGGCGCGCCAAGATCGTCGAGATGACGGGCATGCCCGAGCTGATCGCGCTGCTGCACAGCTTCGTCGGCCTGGCCGCGGTGCTGGTCGGCTGGAACGGCTACCTGCACGTGGAGGGCGACCCCGGTGGCGCCGAAGCCGCCAAGCTCGCCACCGAGGGGATGCTCGGCATCCATTCCGGCGAGGTCGTCATCGGCGTGTTCATCGGCGCGGTGACGTTCACCGGTTCGATCGTGGCGAACCTGAAGCTGTCGGCGAAGATGAAGAGCGCGCCGATGATGCTGCCCGGCAAGAACATCCTCAACGTCGGCGCGCTGCTGGTCTTCGCGGTGCTGACCGTGTGGTTCGTGATCGATCCGCAGCTGTGGCTGCTGGTCGTGGTCACCGTGCTGGCCCTGCTGCTCGGGTGGCATTTGGTGGCCTCGATCGGCGGCGGCGACATGCCGGTCGTGGTGTCGATGCTCAACAGCTACTCGGGGTGGGCCGCGGCCGCGGCCGGCTTCCTGCTCGGCAACGACCTGCTGATCGTCACCGGCGCGCTGGTCGGCTCCTCCGGCGCGTACCTGTCCTACATCATGTGCAAGGCGATGAACCGCTCGTTCATCTCGGTGATCGCGGGCGGCTTCGGCGTCGAAAGCTCCGGGGCTGGTTCCGATGTGGATTACGGCGAGCACCGCGAGATCACCGCCGACGGCGCGGCCGAGCTGCTGGCCAACGCGCGGTCGGTGATCATCACCCCCGGCTACGGCATGGCCGTCGCGCAGGCCCAGTACGGCGTCGCCGAGCTGACCCGCAAGCTGCGGGAGCGCGGCGTCGAGGTGCGCTTCGGCATCCACCCGGTCGCGGGCCGGCTGCCCGGCCACATGAACGTGCTGCTGGCCGAGGCGAAGGTGCCCTACGACATCGTCCTGGAGATGGACGAGATCAACGACGATTTCGACGGCACCGACGTCGTGCTGGTGATCGGCGCCAACGACACCGTGAACCCGGCGGCGTCGGAAGATCCGGGCAGCCCGATCGCCGGTATGCCGGTGCTGACGGTGTGGAACGCCGAGAACGTGATCGTGTTCAAGAGGTCGATGGCCTCGGGCTATGCCGGTGTGCAGAACCCGCTGTTCTTCCGGGAGAACACCCAGATGCTGTTCGGCGACGCCAAGGACCGGGTGGACGCGATCAACGCGGCGCTGGCGGTCGGCGACCGGGTCTGACGGTCACCGCGCTCTAGTCCGGTTCGGGCGGCGACGTCGCGACCACCTCGGTGCCGTGCCCGTGGGCCGAGGTGATCCGCATCGATCCGCCCATCGCGTCGAACCGCGCCATCAGTGACCCCAGCCCGATGTGACCCTGCTGCAATGACGTACCGACGATGCCGGGGTCGAACCCGGTCCCGTCGTCGGCGACGGTCAGCACCACCCGGTCCCCGCGCCGGGACAGTCTGACGCGCACCGTGGTCGCGTCGGCGTGCTTGGCGACGTTGGTCAGCAGTTCCCGCGCCGCCCGGTACAGCAGCGGCTGCGAGTGGGGCGCGCCGACCTCCTCGAGCTCTGCGTCGACCTCGAGCAGATGACGGGACTGGAACTGCCGCAACAGCTCCCGCACCCCGGCGGTCAACCCCAACTGGGCGAGCACCTGCGGGTGCAGTTCGGTGACCGTCGAGCGCAGGCCCGCCGCGGTCTCCTGTAACGCTTCGTATACCGCGTCCAGTGCCGGATCCGGATTGCGCTCGCGCGCCTCGTCGAGCTCCAGCCGCGCCGCCAGCAGCGTCTGCAGCGGCCCGTCGTGCAGGTGTTCGGCCACCTCGCGGCTGTGCCTCTCCTCGGATTGCATTGCCTCCGAGACGAGTTGGACCCGCACCTGCTGCAGTGTCCGCAGCCGGGCGGCGCGCCGCGCCAGCACGAAACTCAGCGCCGTCGTCGCGACCGCCATCCAGACCAGGAAGCCGAACTCGGTGAACACCATGTTGGGCAGACCGACGGTGTCATCGCGTTTGGAGTAGAAGATCCATACCGCCAGATACGCGACGGCCGTGATGGTTCCGATGATCGCGGTGAGCCTGGGCCGGTCCTGGAACGCGACGGAGATCGGCAACAGGAAGAACACCGGCAGCAGCGCCGCCGTCGCACCGCCGGACACCATGCACAGCGACACGATCACGAGCAGGTCCACCGCGCTCGAGGCGTAGTCGGCCCACCCGGGCACCGGGCCGCGCAGCACCGCCCACAACCACGCGACAGCGGCCACGGCGTAGCCGATGAGGATCACCGCGTACAGCTCGGGCAGCCAGTGGTTGACCTCCCAGATCCACACCAGCACACCGATCAAGGCGATCAGGGGCAACCGCAGCACGGCGGAGACGCGCACCGGCTCACTGGCCAGGAAGTCGCGCCACCACCGCAGGTACCGGAATGTCTCGGCCACGCTAATCCAGGAGCTTGCGCCGCATCGCCTCGGCGACCGCCGCGGCACGGTCGCTGACGCCGAGCTTCTCGTACAGACGCTGGACGTGGGTCTTGACGGTGGAGGGGGCGAGATACAGCTCCTTGGCCATCGCCGGGATGGTGCTGCCCGCCGCGATCATCGTCAGCACCTCACGCTCGCGCGGGCTCAGCACCGGGCCCTCCGGCTCGGCGCGGCGGCGGATCTCACCGGCCAACCCGGCCGCGAGCCTCGGTGCGACAACGTCATGCCCGTTGGCGCAGTCGAGCACCGCGCTGATCAACTCGCCGCGCGTCGACTCCTTCGGCAGGAAACCGGCCGCCCCGTCCTGAAGCGCGCGGTAGACGATCGCCGACTCGTCGTGCGCCGAGATCAGCAGCACCCGGGTCGGCAGCTCGTCGCGGTGCACGGCCGCCGCGACCTCGGCGCCGTCCATCCCGGGCATCCGGTAATCCAGCAGCGCCACCTGGGGCCGCTGCTCGCGGATCGCGGCCAGCGCCGCGGTGCCGTCGTCGGCTTCGGCGACGACGTCGATCGTCCCGCTCGACTGCAACGCGCGCACCACACCCTCGCGGAACATCGGGTGGTCGTCCCCGACCACCACGCGCACCTTCTCGGATCCGGTCATCCGGTCAGCTTCCCACAGCGATGCCGACGCAAGCGTCAAATCGGACCGGAACCCGTATGTCGCGCTGGGGCTTTCATCCTGCCGGTGCCGGTTTGCTCCGTCACGGCACATATTCGGCACCTCGACGGACTCTGCGCAGACGAACGGTGGTGCGCGTGGTTCGCCTCACTTCGCTTGACGGACATTTGATCGTTGCCTGTAAAGTGGGGCGCGAACGGGGGTAAAGCCTATGCCCCGCCGCTCCACCGCGGATTGCGGAGTAGCACCATGCAAACACCACCGTCGCCCATGCCCAACGGCGATGCCCTGCATTTCGAAAGCGACGACCTCGGCGCGACCGAGAATTTTCTGGTACGCGCGTACACGAAGATGAAGATCGGCGCGGGTGAGGGTGAGCGCGCCGCGGCGCGGATCGACCGCCATTGGCTCGGATCGCTCACCTTCGACGAGATCGCCCTCGACTTCCACATGTCCTACGACGCCGCGGCGCTCGGCCGGATCTGCCTGTGCCGGGTACACGACGGGCACATCGAGGAGAACTTCATCGGCGAGGACGACGACGTGTTCGCCCCCGGGGATGTGGCGCTGTTGTCGCCGCCGGATCTGCCGTACTCAGGGCGGGTGTGCGAGGCAACCTTCGACCTCACCATGTTCGACACCGCACTGCTCGACCGTGTCGCGGCTCCGGTGGGCGGTCGGGACACCCGGGTGCGGCTGCTCGGACACCGTGCGGTGTCCCCGCAGGCGCAGCGCCAACTCGACGACGCGATCGACTACGTGCGCACGGTGGTTCAGGCCGACGGTGTCGAGCCGACACCGCTGGTCGCGTCGACGACCGCGTCGATGCTGGCCGCGGTGGTGCTGCAGACCTTGCCGTCCAACGCGAGCTTCGACCCCACCTCCGCCGACCGGGTCGACGCGAACCCACCGCTGCTGCGGCGCGCCATCGCGTACATCGAGAGCAACGCGGACAACGACATTGCGCTCAGCGACATCGCCGCGAGCATCCACGTCACACCCCGGGCGCTGCAGTACATGTTCCGCCGCAACCTGGACATGACACCGATGGAGTATCTGCGCCGGGTCCGGCTCGACCACGCGCACCACGATCTGCTGAAGGCCGACCCGGCCACCACCACGATCCAGATGGTCGCGGCGCGTTGGGGTTTCGGACACACCGGCCGGTTCGCGTCGATGTATCGGGATGCCTACGGGCGCAACCCCTCTGAGACCCTGCGCAGCTGACCTAACTCAGGCCGCAGGTCGCCGGGCCCTCCAGCAGCGAGCCGTCGGGGGCGAACCGCGACCCGTGCAGCGGGCACTCCCAGGCGAGGTCGACGTTGTTCCACTCGACGATGCCACCCAGGTGCGGACACACCGGCGACACCGTGCGCTGCACCCCGTCGACGACGCTCGTCGCACGCATGTTCCACGGCGGGCCCGACACGATCCCCTCCCCCTCGGCGGGCCGCTGCGCCGGGGTGCTCATCGGCGTGACCCAGCCCTTGGCCAGATGCAGCCCGACCTCGAAATTGAGCTGCAGTGCGGTCGGGATCCCGCTGAGCTCGTGCGGGCTCCAACTCGCGAACGCCTGCGCCCAGTCCATCCGGCCGCCCAGGATCCGCGACGACAACGCGAGCGCCGCCGCGATGCCGTTCGTCATCCCCCACTTGTCGAATCCCGTTGCAACCAAGATGTTGTCGAGCTTCGGCAGCAGTGGGCCGACGTAGGGAAGCTCGTCGGCGGGATGGTAGTCCTGCGCCGACCAGAAGTGTGTCCGGACCGCGCCCGGGTAGTGCAGGGTCGCCCAGCGGGCGAGTTCGTCGACCGCACTCTTGGGATCGTCGGACCGCCCGACGGGATGTCCCGCGCCGCCGACGATCAGCTTCTCGCCTGTCGGAGTCGGCGCGTACCGCACCGACCTCGTCGGGGAGTCCACAGAGATGAACATCGGCCGGGTCAGGTCACCCGGGACGTCGAAGGCCATGCAGTAGGACCGCATCGGTTCGGCCCTGGCGAAAAAGAAGCCGCGGTCCAGCACAGGGATTCCGGTGGCCAGCACCACCTTTCCGGCGGTGATCGCGAAGTGCTCATCGCGGGTGTCGTCGGGTTGGGTGGTCATCCGCAGCTTCACCGTCGGCGTCCGCACCCCGGACACCGACGTCGCACGCACCCCCTGCAGCACCGTGCCGCCGTGGCGTTCCAGTCCGGTGACCACGCTGCTCAGATACGGCATCGGATCGAGCTGCGCCTGGTCGCGCAGCCGCACCCCACCGGCGAACGGGAACGGGACGTCGGCCTCGTCGACCCACTGCGCATCCAGCTGCGCCTCCCGGCAGGCGTCAAGAATTCTTCTGGCGGTGCTGATTCCCCTGCTGTTCTGCGCGTAGGCGTGGTCGTCCTCGCGCTGCACGCTGATGCCGTGCTCGTCGCAGTAGCGCAGCAGCCAGTCGCGGCCCTCGGTGTTGCCGTCGACGTAGGCGCGCAACGTCTCGGTGCCGTGCTTGGACGCGATGTTGGCCAGCTTGCTGCCCTGCAGGACGCTGACCTTGCCGGTGGTGTTGCCGGTCGCGCACGCACCGATATGCCGTGCCTCGACGACGACGACCTTCTTGCCGGCGCGGGACAGCAGCAGCGCGGTCGTCAGACCCGTGATCCCGGCACCGACCACGACGACATCGGCGGTCCGGACTCCGTCCACCTCGTCTGGGCGTGAGGCGGATTCGGCGCGGCCGTCGGTCCACAGAGATGACATGGCGCGCCGTTTACCCGGTCGGCACCGGCCCAAACGGTTTTGGGGTTTGTCCACTGCGACAGAGGGAACGCGATCCCGATGGATCAGTCCGAAGCCCCGTTGTTGGACGCCGTCGCCGATTACCACCGCCAGGACCGTTACGGCTTCTCCCCGCCCGGTCACCGCCAGGGCCGCGGCGCCGACGACCGGGTTCTCGCAGTGCTCGGACGCGACCCGTTCCGCGCCGACGTGCTGGCCAGCGGTGGTCTCGACGATCGACGTTCGCGCGGTGGGCTCCTGAGCCACGCCGAGGAGTTGATGGCCGACGCGGTCGGCGCCGAATATGCGTTCTTCTCGACGTGCGGCAGTTCGTTGTCCGTGAAGGCCGCGATGATGGCCGTCTCCGCCGGGGGCGACGGTCTTCTCGTCACCCGCGACAGCCACAAGTCGATCGTCGCCGGGCTGGTGTTCGGTGGCCTGCAGCCGCGCTGGATCACCCCGCAATGGGACGCGGACAGGCATCTGTCGCACCCGCCGTCACCGCAGCAGGTCGAGGAGGCCTGGCAGCACCATCCCGACGCCGACGCCGCGCTGATCGTCAGCCCGAGCCCGTACGGCACCTGCGCCGACCTCGCCGGTATCGCCGACGTGTGCCACCGCCGGGGCAAACCACTGATCGTCGACGAAGCGTGGGGCGCGCACCTGCCGTTCCATCGAGAACTACCGACCTGGGCGATGGACGCCGGAGCCGACGTCTGCGTGGTCAACGTGCACAAGATGGGCATGGGCTTCGAACAGGGTTCCGTCTTCCACGTGCAGGGCGACCTGGTGGACCGCCAGCGGCTGAGCGCCTGCGCCGACCTGCTGATGACCACCAGCCCAAACGTGCTGGTGTACTCGGCGATCGACGGCTGGCGACGGCAGATGGTCGAGCACGGGGAGCCGCTAGTGGGTGGCGCGCTGGAGTTGGCGACCTCGGTACGCGGCGCCGTCGCGGACCTCGTGGACGTCGATGTGATGGACGACGAGCTGCTCGGCGAGCAAGCTTCTCATGACCTTGACCGGATGCAGGTCCTGCTCGACGTGTCGGCGACCGGCACCTCCGGCTACCAGGCCGTGGACTGGCTGCGGGAGCACCGGCGGGTCGACGTCGGCATGAGCGATCACCGCCGCATCCTGGCCACGCTGTCCACCGCCGACGACACCGCGACCACCGGCCGTCTTCTCGAGGCGCTGCAGGCCTGGCGGCGTGCCGCCGACGACTTCGACAGCCCACCCGAAATCCATCTGCCCGACCCCGAGGAACTGCAGTTGGAGACGGTCATGCTGCCTCGTGATGCGTTCTTCGGCCCGACAGAGATGGTGCCCGCAGCCGAGGCCTGCGGACGGATCTGCGCGGAGCAGATCACGCCGTACCCGCCGGGCATCCCGGCGGCGATCCCGGGCGAACGGCTCAACCAGACGGTCATCGACTACCTGCGGTCCGGGCTGGCCGCAGGCATGAACCTGCCGGATCCGGCGGACCCGTCACTGGAGAGGTTGCGGGTGGTGGCCTGACACACCGTTTCATCGAGTCAGAACCGGGCAGTCAGGGCGGATGAGCATCTCCGAACTGACCACCCTTCCCGTCCGGGCCGGAGCGGCGCTGCGCGACAAGCGGTTCTTCCATCCCGCCGGCGTGCTGTGCGGCGGCACTGTCACCCGAACCGCCCCCGACAAGGAAGGCCTGCCGCTGGTCTCCGGCGATGTCATCGGACGGATCTCCAAGGGCTTCGGAACGCCGGGTTCACTGCCCGACTTCGCCGGCCTGGCGTGGCGGATGGAGCGCGATGCCGACGGTTCCGAGCCCTGGGACGTGCTGACGGTGTCGTCGTCGGCGCGCGTGGCGCTGCGTCCTGTCGCGTCCTGGAACGCGGCCCAGTACTCCACCCTGATGCCGCTCGGCTACCCCGGCGGGATCTTCTGGCTGCGCGCGACGATGACCACCCCGCTCGACGACGGATTGTCGCTCGACGCGGTTCGCGAGCAACTCACCAGCGGCACCGTCGAGTTCGAGGTCGAGCAGGCGTTCGGGGTGGGGCCGTTCCTCCCGCTCGCGACACTGACCTTCGACCGGGAGCTGTGCGACGACGACCCGGGCTGCGACCAGCCGTTCGACCCCACCGTGCGCAGCGGCACCGCGGTGACGCTGCTGCCGGGATGGCTGACCTCGCTGCGCAACGCCGCGTACCGCAACAGCCGGGAGGGCCGCGGCGCCGAGTAGGCCGGTTTCGGTCCGTCGACCTGCGCGAAGTGCACGTTTACACGTGTCATATCGTGGCGTCATGGACTTCGCGATGTCAGCCAAGGCGGCCGAGTACCACGAGCGGTTGAGCGACTTCATGGTCGAGTTCGTCTTCCCGGCCGAGGAGTCCTACCACCGGTATCGCGAGGAGGCCGGGCCCAAGGACCACACCGTCCCGCCGGTGGTCGAGGAGCTCAAGAAGCAGGCCAAGGAGCGCGGCCTGTGGAACCTGTTCCTGCCGTCGATCTCCGGGCTGTCGAACCTGGAGTACGCGCCGCTGGCCGAGTTGACCGGCTGGAGCCCCGAGATCGCCCCCGAGGCGACCAACTGCGCCGCGCCCGACACCGGCAACATGGAGACGCTGCATCTGTTCGCCAACGAGCAGCAGAGCGAGCAGTGGCTCAAGCCGCTGTTGGCCGGGGAGATCCGCAGCGCGTTCGCGATGACCGAACCCGCGGTGGCCTCCAGCGACGCCCGCAACATCGAGACAACGATGCTGCGAGACGGGGACGACTACGTGATCAACGGCCGCAAGTGGTGGATCACCGGCGCGGCCGATCCGCGCTGCAAGATCATGATCGTGATGGGCCGCACCAACCCCGACGGACCCAGCCACCGGCAGCAGTCGATGATCCTGGTGCCCACCGACACGCCCGGGGTGTCCATCGAGCGGTCCCTTCCGGTGTTCGGCTGGCAGGACCAGCACGGCCACTGCGAGATCACCTTCGACAACGTTCGGGTGCCGGCGTCGAACCTGCTCGACGAGGAGGGCTCCGGCTTCGCGATCGCCCAGGCCCGGCTCGGGCCGGGCCGGATCCATCACTGCATGCGGGCGATCGGCGCGGCCGAGCGGGCGCTGGCGCTGATGGTCGACCGGGTGCAGACGCGTATCGCATTCGGAAAACCGCTGGCCGAGCAGGGCGTCGTGCGCGACGCGATCGCCAAGTCGCGCAACGAGATCGAGCAGACCCGGATGCTGTGCCACAAGGCCGCCTGGACCATCGACCAGCACGGCAACAAGAGCAAGGACGCCCAGCTGCTCGTCGCGCAGATCAAGGCCGTCGCCCCGCAGATGGCGTGCGACGTGATCGACCGGGCCATCCAGGTGCACGGCGGCGCGGGGGTGTCCGACGACTTCCCGCTGGCCCGGATGTACGGCTGGCACCGTGCCATGCGGTTGTTCGACGGTCCCGACGAGGTGCACATGCGCACCATCGCGCGGGCGGAGCTGGGGAAAGAGAAGTCCCCCCTGGCAGCCGCCGCGTGCGGCGTATCAAACCCCGCAGGGACGCGCTAGTGCCCTCGACCGGGCACGAACTCTCGGGGGCGTGGAACTTCCGCGACGTCTCCGAGGAGACCGGTGTGGCTGCGGGGCGGCTGTTCCGGGCCAGTGAGCTGTCCAGGCTCGACGACGCCGGCCGCGCCGCGCTGGGCGGGTACGGCGTCACCGACGTCGCCGACCTTCGTACCGCCCGCGAACTGGAACGGCACGGCCCCGGCCTGGTGCCCGCCCAGGTGCAGATCCACCACCTGCCGTTCGTCGAGACGGTGGCCGCTGACGGGGAGTCCCCGCACGAGCACGCATTCCAGCGGATGATGACCGACAAGCCCGACGGTGAACCCGCCGGCGCGGCGGCCGCGCGCTACATGTCCGAGGAGTACGGCCGGATCGCGCAGGCCCCGCTGGCCCAGCGCGCCGTGCACCGGGTGATCACGCTGCTCGGCTCGGGACGCGCGGTGCTCGCGCACTGCTTCGCCGGCAAGGACCGCACCGGGTTCACGATCGCGGTCGTGCTGGAGGCCGCCGGCGCCGACCGCGACGCGATCATGACCGACTATCTGCGCAGCAACGCGGCGGTGCCGGAGCTGCGCGAGAGCATCCTGGAGTCGGTACGGGTACGCGCGGCCGAGGCCCCCGAGATTCTGGAACTCGCCGAAGCCAATCTCACCGAGGCGGTGCTCGGGGTGCGCGAGGAGTACCTCGACATCGCCCGGCGCACCATCGACACCGAATTCGGTTCCCTGCAGGGTTATCTGGAGTCGGCCGGGGTCACCGACGAGGACCTCTCCCGGTTGCGCGCAGCGCTGCACGGTTAGCCGCGTCGTGTTCTCGCGCTCCCGGCCGGTCGCCGAGATACCCGCGTGGTTCACCACCGCGCTGGCCGACAAGCCGGAGCACTCGCACGTCGACGTCGAGGGCGCCGAAATCCACATAAGGGTGTGGGGCGACCGCGAGAACCCGCCGCTGGTGCTGGTGCACGGCGGTGCCGCGCACTCCGGTTGGTGGGACCACATCGCGCCGCTGCTGTCGGCCACCCACCGCGTCGTCGCCCCCGACCTGTCGGGACACGGGGACAGCGGCACCAGGGAGTCCTACGATCTTCGGCTCTGGGCGCGCGAGGTGATGGCCGCCGCGGCCGCGGAGTCCGACGGGCACCCGACGATCGTCGGTCACAGCCTGGGCGGCTGGGTCACGGCGACGGCGGCGTCACTGTTCGGCGAGCGGATCAACAGCATCGTCGTGGTCGATTCGCCGCTGCGTGACCGTGCACCGGAGGAACGGGACCTCAGTCGTAGCAGCAGGTCCCCGAAGGTCTACCGCACCAAAGACGAGATCGTCGGCCGGTTCCGGCCGGTCCCCGCGCAGCACGGGGTGCTGCCGTACGTCTCGGAACACATCGCGAGCGAGTCGGTGCGGCGCACACTCACCGGGTGGGTGTGGAAGTTCGACCCGGGGATCTTCGGCGGGCACCTCGTCGAGCAGACTCCTGCCGAGCAGGAGGTCATGGAAGCGATGATGAACCAGATGCCCTGTCGCGTCGGCTATCTGCGGTGCGAGAACGGTCTGGTACCACCCGAGATGGCCGAAGTCGTCAAGGACATCCTGCAGCTGCGTGGCCCCTTCATCGAACTGGCCGAGGCCGGCCATCATCCGATGCTGGACCAGCCGCTGCCGCTGGTGGCCACCCTGCGCACGCTGCTGGAGCTCTGGTCGATCACGTGACCGGCTGTTCTCACTGCCGAAATCTGCACCAGGGCTGTGCCATCGACACAATCACGACCCTGACGCAGAACTCGGCCCGACGGGGTCAAGCGGTCAGCACCACACCGACCACCCACGCCACGGTCGCCAGCAGCGCGCCGGCCAGTTCGACGCCGACGGACAGTGCGACTCCCTTCAGCGCGTGCCACGTCGACACCCACGCGCGGGTCGTGTCGCGCCGAATACCGAGTTCGGCGACGAACACCCCGAGCACGAAGCCGATCAGCAGCCCGATGACGGGGATGACGAAGAAGCCGACGACGCCGGCGATGCCGCCGACGACCAGGACCGAGGTACGCACGTCGGCCGCGCGCATGCGCTGCACCGGCCAGGTGTACTTGATGATCTGCGACGCGACGTAGAGCGCCGCCGCGATCGCGAACACCACCCAGGACACCGTGGTGTTGACGACGAACGCCCACACCGCGATGGCGCCGATCACCAGGATCCCGCCGGGCAGGATCGGCACCACGATGCCGACCAGTCCGATGGCGATCACCAGCGCGACGAGGACGAGGCCGCCGATGCTCATGCCGGCGAGCCTACGTCGCCGGGCGGCTCAGGCGTCGAGTTGATCGGCGAGGTCACCGAAATCCTCTGCCGTGACATCGAATTCCTCTGCGGCCGGACGGGATCTGTCGCGACCGGCACCGTACTCGAGCGGACGGTGCACATAGGCCGTGTGCAGACCGGCATCGCGGGCCGCCCGCAGATCGGACGGGTGGGCGGCGACGAGCATCAGTTCGGCAGGCGCGACGTCGAGGGCGCGCGCCGCACCCAGGTACACCTCACGGTCCGGTTTGTAATGCCCGAACATCTCCGCCGACAGCACGCTGTCCCACGGCAGGCCCGCACGGGCGGCCATGTTGGTCAGCAGCGACACGTTGCCGTTGGACAACGTCGCGATCGTGTAGCGCCGCTTCAGCCGTTCCAGCCCGGCGACGGCGTCAGGCCACGGCAGCAGCCGGTGCCACGCCCGGTTCAGGTGGTCGATCGCGGCGTCGTCGACCGCGATCCCGGCACCGTCGAGCAGCTCGGTGAGCCTGCCGCGATGCAGATCGTCGATCGGTGTCCACGGCAGCTCACCACGGCGCACCCGGTCCATCGCCGGGGCGTACCCGGCGCGCCAGTCGTCGGCGAACCGTGCCCAGTCCGCGTCGACCCCGTGCTCGCGGCCGAATGCGGTGAGCTCGGCGATGATGCTGGAGCGCCAGTCCACGACAGTGCCGAACACGTCGAAGGCCAGCGCTCTGATGCACATGCTTACGGTTCCAGGACCAGCTTGCCGTTCACCGCGCCGTCGGCGAATGCCTGCAGCGCCGCCACCCCGTCAGACAGCGGGTACCGCACCGGGTCTGGTGGTTTAAGGCCGTTGTCGACGAGTTCGGCCAGCGCCGCACCGACCTCGGCCTGCGCGCCCGGTGTGCGGTTGACGAACTCGCCCCAGCCGACGCCGACGACGCTCACGTTACGCAGCAGCAGCCGGTTCACCTTTACCGTCGGGATGCCGCCCGCCGCGAAGCCGATCACCAGCAGGCGGCCCTCGGTCGCCAACGCTCGGACCGCATCGTCGAACGTGTCCCCGCCGATCGGGTCGACCACCAGGTCGACGCCGCGGCCACCGGTCTCGGCCTTGACCGCGTCGAGCCAGCCGTCGGTCAGCGGCAGCACCACGTCGGCGCCCAGCGACGTGACGAAGTCGGTCGCCGACGGCCGGTGCACCATCGCGATCACCTTGGCGCCCAGAGCTTTCGCGATCTGGATCGACGCGGTACCGATACCGCCGCCCGAGCCGAGGACCAGCACCGTCTCGCCCGACCGCAGCCCGCCGCGGCGGTGCAGCGCGAAGTACATCGTGTAGTAGTTGCCCAGCAGGCAGACCGCCGCCCCGTCGTCGAGCGCCGGGTTGGTCGGGACCACGCTACCCACCGGCAGCGCCACCCGTTCGGCCCACGCACCGAGCAGGCTGAAACCCGAAACCCGCTGCCCGGCAACGAAACCCGAGCCTTCCGGGGCGGACCGCACAGTGCCCGCGACCTCCAGCCCTGGCACGAACGGCGCGGGCACCTTCATCTGGTATTCGCCCCGCAGCATCAGCAGGTCCGGGAAGCAGACGCCGGCCGCACCGACGTCGACGACCACGGCATCAGTGCCGCCGGGTTCATCGACGTCGGTGTAGGCCAGCCCTGCCGGACCTGTCAGCTCTTGTGCGACAAGTGCTTTCATCAATATCAGCCGAGGCTGAAGGTAGCCCGCTCGGCTGCCGACAGATCGGTGATCTCGCCCCACTTGGCGGCGACGTCGTCGACCGAGGGCACCTCGGTGAACGTCACACCCTGGTTCTGGAACAGCGCGGTCCGCTGCACCTTGCCGCCGCCGACGATGAACACCGACGCGGTGTCGGGCACCTCTTCGGTGCACAGGTACGACACGATCGGCGCGACGTATTCGGGGGTCAGCTTCTCGAACACCTCGGGCGGCAGGATGTCCTGCGTCATACGGGTCGCGGCGATCGGCGCGACGGCGTTGGCCTTGATGTTGTACTTGGCGCCTTCCTGGGCGAGCGTGTTGATCAGGCCGACCAGGCCGAGCTTGGCGGCGCCGTAGTTGGCCTGGCCGAAGTTGCCGAACAGACCACTGGTCGAGGTCGCGACGACGACGCGGCCGAAACCGTTCTCCCGGAAGTGCGGCCACGCCGCGCGGATCACGTTGTAGCCGCCGTACAGGTGCACCTTCAGCACGGCGTCCCAGTTCTCGAACGTCATCTTGTGGAAGGTGCCGTCGCGCAGGATGCCCGCGTTGGACACCACGCCGTCGACCTTGCCGAACTCGTCGACCGCGGTCTTGATGATGTTCTCGGCGCCCTCGGGCTCGGCGACGGAGTCGTAGTTCGCCACGGCCCGGCCGCCGGCGTCCTTGATCTCCTTGACCACCTCGTCGGCCATCGCCGATCCGGCGCCGGTGCCGTCGCGCGCGCCACCGAGGTCGTTGACGACGACGCTGGCGCCCTCACGCGCGAGCGTCAGGGCGTATTCGCGGCCCAGTCCACCTCCGGCACCCGTGACGACGATGACACGATCCTGCACTCCAGGCACTGATGTTCCTCTCTAGAGGGTCTTAAGGGTTGTACGAATCTAGAACAGCTTGCGCGCCAGCTTGAACGCCTTCTCTGTATACGGCGGGTAGATCATCGCGGTGAGGTCGGGTCGGGTCGGCTTGGTCAGCACGGACTTGCGGTGGCTGAACTCCTCGAAGCCGAACTTGCCGTGGTAGGCGCCCAGACCGGACGGGCCGACGCCGCCGAACGGCAGCTTGTGCGTCGCGAAGTGGAACAGCAGGTGGTTGACCAGCATGCCGCCCGCCGGGACCTCCTTGATGACGCGCTCTCGCACCGCCTTGGCCTTGGTGAACAGGTAGGCCGCCAGCGGCTTGGGCCGGGAGTTGACGAAGGTGATCGCCTCGTCGAGGTTCTGCACGGTGACGACCGGCAGGATGGGGCCGAAGATCTCGTCGGTCATCAGCGGCTCGGCCGGGTCCGGGTCGACGACGACGGTGGGCGCGATCTTGATGTTGGCGGCGTCGGTGCTGCCGCCGATGGCGACCTTGCCCTTCGTCGCGGCCAGTGCGTTGGACAGCCGGTTGAAGTGCCGCTCGTTGACGATCCGCTTGCCTGCGGTGTTACCGGCCTCGAAGGCATCGATGGTCTTGCGGAGTTCGTCGACGAGCTTGTCCCGGACCGGCGCCTCGACCAGCACGTAGTCCGGGGCGATGCAGATCTGGCCGGAGTTGATCAGCTTGGTCCACGCGATGCGCTTGGCGGCGACCTCGACGTCGGCGTCCTTGGCGACGATCACCGGGCTCTTGCCACCCAGTTCCAGCGTGACCGGGGTCAGATGCGTGGCGGCACTCTCGTAGACCTTGCGGCCGATCTCGGTGCCGCCGGTGAAGATCAGGTGGTCGAAGCCCTGCGCGATGAGTTCCTGGCTGACCGCGCCGTCACCCTCGACGACCGCGACGGCGTCGTTGTCCAGGTAGCGCGGCACCAGATCGGCCATCAGCGCCGACGACGCCGGGGCGACCTCGGACGGCTTCAGCACGACGGTGTTCCCGGCGGCGATCGCGCCGACGGCCGGTCCGAGGGTCAGCGCGAACGGGAAGTTCCATGCGCCGATGATCAGCACGGTGCCGTAGGGCTCGTACTCGATCCACCCGCGGCCGGGCAGCTGGGAGGCCTCGAGCAGGCGGTAGCGGCGCTTCATCCACTTGCCGACGTTCTTGGCGGCATAGGCGGCCTCACCGGTGGTGCTGGCGATGTCGGCCAGCCACGCCTCGAACGGCGCGCGGCCCAGATCCTTTTCCAGCGCCTCGGTGATCGCGCCTTCGTTCTCGCTCATCAGCCGCTCCAGCGCGTGCAACTGCTCTTTGCGCCACTGCACGCTGCGGGTGCGACCGGTCGCGAAGGTGCGGCGCAGTCGCTGCACGATGGCGGGAATGTCGGCGCCTTCGGCGGCCTGAACTGGGGCTACGGATTCGGTGGTCATGATGGGGCCCTTCCTGACCTCGGAGTAACCCGAATCCTAACCAACCATCCGGTTGGTGAACAGGTGTCAAGACCTCAGGACTTGACCCCGGTGGTGAACGTCGAGAACGACTCCTCGTCGGCCTCCGGGATCTCGACGAAGCGGCCGAGGCGGCGCATCTCGTCCTGGGCCGCGGTGGGCTCGGCCTGCCAGCCGTGGGTGTTGAGCCAGTCGGCGACGTTGGCGCGGTTGTCGTCTTCGTAGGTCAGTTCGGCGATGTCCATCGGCTCGTCGACGCCGATCTGCGCGGTGATGGACGCGAAACGCTCCCGCATCTTCTCGCGTCGGTCCGGTGCGTGATTCCCGATCGACTCCGCGGCGACCCGGCTCCCGGGCGCGCTGAGCGCGGTGATCTGTTCGAACAGCCGGTCCTGGGCATCGGCGGGCAGGTACATCAGCAGGCCTTCGGCCAGCCACGCGGTCGGCTGGGCCGGGTCGAAGCCGGCGGCCTTGAGCGCGGTAGGCCAGTCCTGGCGCAGGTCGATGGGTACTTCGCGGCGGTCCGCGGTGGGCGCCACGCCGTGTTCGGCCAGCCGCGACGTCTTGTACTCCAGCACCAGCGGCTGGTCGATCTCGAAGACTGTGGTGCCGGCGGGCCACGCCAGCCGGTAGGCCCGCGAGTCCAGGCCGGAGGCCAGGATCACGATCTGACGGATGCCGGCGGCGGCCGCGTCGGCGAAGAACGCGTCGAAGAAGTGGGTGCGTACAGCCTGGTAGCTGCTCATGTGCTCGAACATCGCGCCGATCTCGGGGTCGGTCTCGGCGATGCGCGCGACCGCGGCCTGGTC
The DNA here is from genome assembly GCF_010725485.1 of Mycolicibacterium parafortuitum. NCBI lineage: Bacteria > Bacillati > Actinomycetota > Actinomycetes > Mycobacteriales > Mycobacteriaceae > Mycobacterium > Mycolicibacterium parafortuitum. Next base: position 1,355,275 of record NZ_AP022598.1, read on the forward strand.
GGCGATGAACTGCCAGGCCCCGCTGGTTCCGGCGCCGGCGATCAGCAGCTTCGCGTACGGATCGTTGATCAGGGGGTTCGGGCGCTCGGTCTCGGCGGCTCGGGCCGCGGCAACCATGACGGCGGTGGCGCCGACGCTGGACGCGATGTCCCAGGTGTCGTTGTCGGTGCGAAGCGAACTCATTACTCAACTCCGGAGGTCGAAAGACACAAGTACTTCGCAAGTCTATCTAATAAAGGTGGGTGCGAGACTCCGCTGTGCGCGAAATTACAGCGGCAAATCAGGAGGCAAACACTTAAAACGAGCCGACGCTAGTCGGCGACGTTCCAGAGCTTGTTGGCCAGCAGCAGCTCGAGTTTGTGTACGACGGCGCTCAGGTCGGAGCGGTCACCGACGAACCCGGCATAGAAGCCCATCCCCCAGACCACCGCGACCAGCATCTCGACGAGGTGGTCGACGTCGGTGTCACCGCTGAGCTCCCCGCGAGCGATGGCGTCGTTGACCGCCCACGATACGAACGCGCGCGAGTTCTTCATCGCGTCGTGCTCGTCGTTGCCGAGCTCGGGATGGCGCTGGGACTCCAGCACGGACGTGACCAGGAACGCCGCCGCGGAGCGGTCTTCGGAGTGGGCCTGGGTGGCAACCGACAGGAAGGCGGTCAGCCGGTCCACGAGCGTCGTCTGCTCGCGGGCCCGCACGACGCCCTCGGTGAGGACGGTCGCGTTCACCTGCTCGACCACCTCCGACCACAGAACGCGTTTGCTCGCGAAGTAGTGGTTGATTGCGGGTCTGGTGAGATCGGCGCGAATGGCGATCGCCTGGAACGTCGCAGCGTCGTACCCGAGTTCGCTGAACACTTCGCGAGCGGCGCGCAAAATGCGCTCCCGGGTTTCAGCTGCCTTCGCTGCGGGAGGACGTCCTGGGCCTCGACTAGCCGTATACGGCACGGTCAAATTGTGCCACACGCCACCTGGGAGCCGGTGACGCATCTTTCGGTCGTTACCGCTCGGAGACCGGTCAGCAAACTCCGTAAGGGGCGGCCCGAGGGCCGATCCACGAGGCTGGCTGGGCAACCGTGGATATCGAACTAGGGTTTCTGACATGGGGGCGGTGTCATCGCGGGAGGCGTTCTTCGACGCGGGCCTGGAAGTCCTGTCCGATCAGGGCTATGGCGGGCTGAAGCTCGCCGAGGTGTGCCAGCGGCTCGGGGTCACGACCGGCTCGTTCTACCACTACTTCACCAACTGGGGCGCGTACACGACGCAGTTGGTGAAGTACTGGCACGACGGACTGACGGTGCGGGTGGTCGAGGCCGTGCAGTCCGAGCCCGATCCGCGCGAACGCATCGGCCGGCTCATCGAATTCGGCCTGTCCCTTCCGCACGGTGCGGAGTCTGCGATCAGGGTGTGGAGCTTCATCGACCCCGAGGTGCGGTCCGTCCAGGCCGACGTGGATCGCCAGCGGTTTCAGGTGCTCCACGACTCTGCGCTGCAGATCGTCGAGAACTCCCGCCAGGCGGAGCTGTTCGCGGCCTGGGCGGTCTACCTGCTGGTGGGCTACGAGCAGGCCCTGCTGCCGAGAGACATCGCGGGATTGCGGTGGCTGGTCGACCAGCTCCTCGACGCTCTCGACGCGGGCCGATTCGAGTCGGTGCCGCCCGGTGAGTGACCGCGTCCGCACCGCCGCCGCAGCGGTCCACCGCGACCACGTTTCTACGCCGCAGCAAATTGTTACGGTTCGCTTACTATTGCCTTTTTCTGCGCTGAGCGGCGTCACCGCGGGGCTCGGAGACTGATGCGGACCGCCGGGGCCGGGGCGCGCACCCGCATCGCGGACCGGATTGCGCGGCGCGATCCCGACCGGGACGCCCTGCGCCGGGCGCTGCGCGCGGCCTTGGTGGTGCCGGTGGCCGGCGGGCTGAGCTTCGCGCTTGCCGGCGGCAGTTCACAAACACCGATGTTCACAATCTTCGGTTCGGTGGCGCTGCTGGTGTTCTCCGATTTCCCGGGAAACCGGCAGAACCGCGCGGTGGCCTATCTGGGACTCGGCTTCAACGGATGCGTTCTCATCACCCTCGGCACCTTGGTCGCGCCGCATCCGTGGCCCGCGGTGGCGGCGATGTTCGCCCTCGGTGTCGCGGTGACCTTCTCCGGGGTGCTCAGCGAGACACTGGCCGCCGGCCAGCGTGCCACCCTGCTGACCTTCGTGCTGCCCGCCTGTACGCCGCCAGGTCCGGTCGGGGAACGCCTGCTCGGCTGGGCGATCGCGCTGGCGGTCTGTGTGCCTGCCGCGCTCTTCGTGCTGCCGCCGCGCCACCACGGTCAACTGCGCCGCCGCGCGGCGCGGGCGTGCGCCACCCTGGCCGACCGGCTGGACGGCGACGCGACAGCCGAGGATGTCACTCGGGCGATGGACGCGCTGCGGGAAACGTTCCTGGGAGCCGATTTTCGGCCGGTCGGCTTGACCGCGGGCAGCCGGGCACTGGTGCGTGTGGTCGACGACCTGGAATGGGTGGCCGATCGCACCGGCTCCTCGACCGGCGTCTTCCTGCGGGACAAGGATGCGGTGGTGAGGGTGCTGCGCGCCGCGGCCCGCGTGCTCAGCATCACCCGGCCTGCGGACCGCGAGATGGCTCGCGCGGAGCTGGAGGCCGCGCTGTTGGCGTTGCGCACCGCCGCGCGCGGGCGCTGGCGCGAGGACCTCGACGAGATCCTCGGTTGCGCCGACGACGACGAGGCCGTCGCGTTCGGCCGTGATCTGTTGCGCCGCCGCACCATTGCCGCGACGGTGATCGCCACCGGCCGCATCATCGCGGTGGCTGCCGCAGCCGACGCGCGCCCGGTGTGGGCGCGGGCGCTGGGCCGGCAGTTGCCTCCGACCGGCGCGTCGGACCGGCTGCTGCCGGAAACCGTTGCCGCCGCGGAGATCACCACCGGGTTCCTGGAGAACCGCTCTGTCGCGGTGCGCAACAGTTTGCGCACCGGACTCGGGCTGGCGCTGGCGGTGGCCGTGACCCACGTCTTTCCGGTCGAACACGGGTTCTGGGTGGTGCTCGGCGCGCTGTCGGTGCTGCGGAGCAGCGCCCTGACGACCGGTACGCGGGTGTGGCGTGCGGTGGTCGGCACCGGTATCGGGTTCTTGCTCGGTGCGTTGTTGATCGGTCTTGTCGGGGTGAACCCGGTGGTGCTGTGGATCCTGATGCCGCTGGCGGTGTTCGGCTCGGCCTACGTTCCCGAGATCGCGTCGTTCACCGCGGCGCAGGCCGCGTTCACGATGATGGTGCTCATCTTCTTCAACCTGATCGTTCCGACCGGCTGGGAGGTCGGCCTGATCCGGGTCGAGGACGTGTTCGTCGGCGCGATGGTGGGTGTGGTGGTGTCGGTGCTGATGTGGCCGCGCGGTGCGACCGCATCGGTGACACGCGCGATCGACTCGGCCCGGTTCGTCGCCGCCCGGTATCTGCGGGCGGCGGTGCTGCGCGTGACCCGCGGCGCGTACGAGGGCCGCAACGACGAGGTGGTGACCCTCGGCCACCAGGCGCTCGACGCGTCGCGCGTCATCGATGACGCTGTGCGGCAGTATCTTTCGGAGGGCAGCGGTGAGACCGACTTCCGCGCGCCGGTGGTGCGGTCGTTCAACCGCGCCACCCGGCTGCGCAGCGCCGCCGATCTGATCGCCGACATTCCGACCCCGCCGCCGCTGGGGGCCTACCCGAAGGTGCGCGCGGTACTGGAGTCCCACGTGGACGCGATCTGTCGGCGCGTCGCCGGCGAACCGACGGGGCACCGGGTGCCGATCAGTGAGGACTTCGTCCGCACGCTGCGCGCGGAGGCGATTCCCGACGACCTCGGTGTCGCCGCGGCGCTGCCGTTGCTCACCGCCGCCGCGGTGATCGGCGAGCTCGAGCTGATCTACCCGTGGGACCCGGAGGAGTCCTAGCCCGTCATCGCGACGGGCGGTGCGGCCGCAGCGCGTCCGGCGGGATCGCGCCGAACTTGCCCGCCTGGAAATCCTCGACGGCTTCCAGGATCTGGGACTTGGTGTTCATCACGAACGGTCCGTACTGGAAGATCGGCTCGCGGATCGGCTTGCCGCCCAACAGCAGTACTTCGAGGGCGGGACGGTGTGAGTCCTGCCGGGCCTCGGCGGACACGCTGATGCGGTCACCGGGGCCGAGCACCGCCAACTGGCCCTGCTGGATCGGATGGCCGACGGGGCCCACCGTGCCGCGGCCGGACAGCACGTACAACAACGCGTTGAAGTCCCGGTTCCACGGCAGGTTCAGTTGCGCACCGGGCTCGATCGTCGCGTGCGCCAACGTGATCGGGGTGTGCGTCGCACCCGGCCCGGTGTGCCCGTCGATGCCGCCGGCGATGATGCGCACCAGCGCTCCGCCGTCGTCGGACGCGAGCAGCGCGGCCTGTTCCCCTTCGATCGCCTGATATCTCGGGGCGGCAAACTTGTCCTGCTTCGGCAGATTCACCCAGAGCTGGATACCGTGGAACAGCCCACCGCTCTCGACGAGTTCGGCAGGCGGTGTCTCGATGTGCAGGATGCCCGAGCCGGCGGTCATCCACTGGGTGGCGCCGTCGGTGATCAGGCCGCCGCCGCCGTGCGAGTCCTGGTGCGCGAAGCGCCCGTCGATCATGTACGTGACGGTCTCGAAGCCGCGATGCGGATGCCAGTCGGTGCCGCGCGGCTCGCCCGGCTCGTACTCGACCTCGCCCATCTGGTCCATGTGGATGAACGGGTCGAGGTCGCGGGGGTTGACCCCGGCGAAGGCCCGGACGACCGGGAACCCCTCGCCCTCGAAGCCGCGCGGACCGGTGGTGATGGTCCGAACGGGACGTTCTGTATCGGTGGCCGCGGGTCGTCCGATCCGCGGCAGTTCCAGCGTGTTCGCGGTGATAGCAGGCATGTCCACCCTAACCGGACTGTGGTCCGAATAATTCCCGGGGCGTCTGGGTGCTCCCAGTGTGCACTGCGCGCGACCCGGGGTACCCGCCTCCCGGAGAGGAGGGGCCATGACAGACAGCGACGGCTCCACGCAGTGGGAGGTGGTGACCGCGACCGCCTACGACCGGGGCAATCCCGCGGCGGGCGCCGAGGAGACCACCGTGGCCCGCGGCGGTGAGCACGAGGCGCGGCGCGTCTACGCCGACACCACGGCCGAGGCCGGCGAACGGGGCTACGAGTATGTGCGGTTGCGGTGTGACGGCCGCGATGTCGAGTCGTGGCCGCAGCAGACGGGTTGGACGGTCTAACCCAGTACGGCCAGCGCCGCGGCCCTGGCCTCGGCCGCGCTCGCGGTGCCCAGGACGGCGTCGGCGGCGTCGCGGCACTGCTGCATGGTGACCTGCGACAGTTTGGCGCCGACGCCCTGCACCGCGGCGGCGGCGGCCGACAGCGACGACACCCCCAATCCGGCCAGCACGCAGCCCAGCAGCGGGTCTGCCGCCGCCTCGCCACACACCCCGACCCGCTTACCCACCGCCACACCGGCTTTCGCCGTCATTGCGACCAGGGCCAGCACGGCGGGCTGCCACGGGTCGGTCAGCGTGGCCAGCTCGGCCGACATCCGGTCGGCGGCCATCGTGTACTGCCCCAGGTCGTTGGTGCCGATCGACAGGAACTCGACGTGCTCCAGGATCCGGTCGGCGAGCAGCGCCGCCGCAGGCACCTCGATCATCACCCCCGGGATCAATCCGTACGAACGTGCACTTTCGGCAAAGCTCCGTGCCTCCTCGGGGGTTGCGATCATCGGCGCCATCACCCAGGGCGACGTACCGGTCCGCTCACCGGCGAGCGCGATGGCCTCGAGCTGGCGCTGCAGCAGACCCGGGTTGTTGAAAGAAATACGGAAACCGCGCACACCCAGCGCGGGGTTCGCCTCGTCAGGGTGACCGGCAAACTTCAGCGGCTTGTCCGAGCCCGCGTCGAGGGTGCGGATCACCACCTTGCTCTCCGGGAACGCCTCCAGCACCTCGGCGTAGATCTTGGCCTGCTCGTCGACGGTGGGTTCGGTGTCGGTGTTCAGGAAGCACAGCTCGGTGCGGAACAGCCCGATGCCTTCGGCCGGGGTGTTGCGCGCGGCGCGCGCGGCCGCCCCGTCCTGCACGTTGGCGTACACCGCGACCGGGTGGCCGTCGGCGGTCGCCCCGGGGCCGGTCCAGCTCGCCGCGGCATCGGTCGCCCGCTTCGCGTCCGCCATCTGGGAGCGCGCCGACTCGGCGTCCGGGGACACCGTGACCGTTCCCCGGGTGCCGTCGACCATCACCATGGTGCCCGCGGCGACGTCGTCGAGGCCGGTGACCGCGACGACGCACGGGATGCCGAGCTGGCGGGCGATGATCGCGGTGTGGCTGGTCGGCCCGCCCAGCGTGGTGGCCAGCGCGACGACGAGCTCCGGGTCCAGCCCGGCCGTGTCGGCCGGCGCGAGGTCCTCGGCGCACAGGATCGAGGGTTCGTCGGGGAGGGGGACGCCGGGCTCGGGCAGGCCCTGAAGTTCGGCGATGACGCGGGAGCGGATGTCACGCAGATCGGTGACGCGTTCGGCCATCAGCCCGCCCAGCTTGGTGAACACGTCCACGAACTGGTCGATGGCGCCGTCGACCGCGCGCACCGCGGGCGCGCCGTCCTTGATGCGTTTCTCTGCCGCGCTCAGCCAGCCGCGGTCGGTCGCCAGGGTCGCGGTCGCGGCAAGCACCTCGGAGGCCGGGCCGGTCGCGTGGGCCGCGCGCTCGCGCAGCCGGTCGGCCACCGCCGCCGCTGCCGTGCTGAACCGCTCCCGCTCCGCCTCGCGTTCCCCCTCGGGGACTTGCACATCGGCCTGGAGGTCGAGGTCGGGAAGTTTGCCGGGCCGGATGACCGGGGCGTACTGGATTCCCGGAACCACCGGCACCCCGTGGAGCACGGCGCCCGCCGACAGTGATGCACGCGAGGTATCCGAAGTCATGTGAACTAGGTTACAGAAATCCCTTGACAAGTCAACACATTCAGTAGTAAAACCAAAAATATCAACATTGAATCGGCACGATATCCACACAACTCGCCAACGCGGAGCTCCATGTACCCGGAAGAGCGACAGCAGGCCATCGCGGCGCTGGTGATGTCCCGCGGGCGGGCATCGGTGACCGAACTGGCCCAGGCCTACGACGTGACCACCGAGACCGTGCGCCGCGATCTGGCCGTCCTGGACAAGGCGGGCATTGTGCGGCGGGTGCACGGCGGCGCGGTGCCGGTGCGGTCGCTGCAATTGGTCGAGCCCGGCGTCAACGAGCGCGATGTGACCCGCGCCGAACACAAGGACGCGATCGCGGCGGCGGCGGCGGAGTTCTTTCCATTGGGTGGTGCCAGCGTGCTGCTCGACGCCGGCACCACCACGATGCGCATCGCGGCGCAGATCCCCACCGACCGCGAACTCGTGGTGGTCACCAACTCCGTTCCGATCGCCGCGCGGCTGGCGACGATGCCCTCGGTCTCCCTGCAGCTGCTCGGCGGGCGGGTGCGCGGGGTCACCCAGGCCGCGGTCGGCGAGCAGGCGCTGCGCGTGCTCGACACGCTGCGGGTGGACATCGCGTTCATCGGCACCAACGCGATCAGCGCCCGGCACGGGCTGTCCACCCCGGACAACGACGAGGCCGCCGTCAAGCGGGCCATGGTCAACGCCGCCAACTACGTCGTCGTCGCCGCGGATTCGTCGAAGGTCGGGCGGGAGGAGTTCGTCAGCTTCGCGCCGATCTCCTGTGTCGACACCCTCATCACCGATCCCGAGATCTCTGCCGCGGACCGCGACGAACTGGCCGGGCACGGCGTCGAGATCATCTGCGCGGGAGGACCCCAGTGATCGTCACCGTGACCCCCAACCCCAGCATCGACCGCACCGTCACGCTGCCCGTCCCGTTGGTCCGCGGCGCGGTGCATCGCGTCACGTCGGTGACCGATCAGGCCGGAGGCAAGGGCGTCAACGTCGCCAAGGTGCTGACGATGGCCGGGGTCGACGCCGTCGCGGTGCTGCCCGCGGCCACCAACGACCCGTTGATCAACGCGCTGCAGGCGGCCGCGGTGCCGTACCGGATCGTGACCACCGGCGAGCCCGCCCGCACCAATCTGGCCATCACCGAACAGGACGGCACCACCACCAAGATCAACGAACCCGGCGCAACGCTGGACGACGTGACGCTGCGAACGTTCACCGACGCGGTGCTCGACGCGGCCGGCGACGCGGACTGGGTGGTGATGTCGGGTTCGCTGCCCCCTGGCGTCCCGGCGTCGTGGTACGCGACCGTCGTCGCGCACCTCGCGAGCCGGCCCTGCCGGGTCGCGGTCGACACCTCCGACGCACCCCTGGCCGCGCTCGTCGAGGGCCTCGACCACGGCGCACCCGACCTGATCAAACCCAACGCCGAAGAACTCGCCGGCATCCTGGGCCTGTCGGCGCAGCATCTCGAAGACGCTGTCGCACAAGGCGATCCGGGACCCGTCGTCGCCGCCGCCCGGCAGCTCATCGATCGCGGTATCGGCGCGGTGCTGGCCACCCTCGGTGCCGCCGGGGCCGTGCTGGTGGACGGCAGCGGTGCGTGGATGGCGACGCCGCCGCCGATCGTGCCCCGCAGCACCGTCGGCGCCGGGGATTCGTCCCTGGCCGGCTACCTGCGCGCCGAAGTCGGTGGCGCGGTGCCGCCGCAGCGGCTGCAGATGGCCGTCGCCTACGGCAGCGCGGCCGCCGCCCTGCCGGGGACCACATTGCCGTCGCCCAGCGAGATCGATCTCAACGGAGTTCGGGTATCCCCTGTTTCACCCGTCGCGTCAACCAGCAGTAACTCAGAGACAAGGTAGCGCCATGACCAGCTCCACCCCACCGCCGATCATCACCGGCGATCTGGTCCTGCTCGACACGGCGGTCGACGGCGGTAAGCAGGCGGTGATCCGCAGGCTTGCCGAGGCGCTGGCCGGGGCCGGGCGCACCAACGACGCCGAGGGTCTGATCGGTGCGGCGATGGCCCGTGAGGAGCAGTCCGCGACCGGCCTGCCCGGCGGGATCGCGATCCCGCACTGCCGTTCCCCGTACGTCGACACCCCCACCATCGGCTTCGCCCGGCTCAAACCGGGGGTGGACTTCGGCGCCCCCGACGGCCCCGCCGATCTCGCGTTCCTGATCGCGGCGCCGGATTCCGGTGGTCAGGAGCACATGAAGCTGCTGTCGAGTCTGGCGAGGGCTTTGGTCCGCAAGGACTTCGTCGAGGCGCTGCGCGCGGCCACCACCGCCGACCAGATCGTCGAACTGGTCGACGGGGTCGTCAACCCCGCCCCGGCCGCAGCACCCGCTGCCCCGGCCACCGCACCCGCGGCGCCTCCGGCGGAGACGCCCGCCGCGCCGAAGGCGCAGAAGACCATCGTCGCGATCACCGCGTGCCCGACCGGCATCGCGCACACCTACATGGCCGCCGACTCGCTGGCCCAGGCCGCGAAGGAGGCCGGGGTCAACCTGCTCGTCGAGACCCAGGGATCTTCGGGCAGCACGCCGTTGCCGGCCGCGACGATCGCCGAAGCGGACGCGGTCATCTTTGCCACCGACGTCGGGGTCAAGGACAGGGGCCGGCTCGCGGGGAAGCCGGTCATCGCGTCGGGGGTGAAGCGGGCCATCAACGAACCGGCCAAGATGATCGCCGAAGCCGTTGCCGCAGCGGATAACCCGAACGCGGCCCGGGTGGAGGGGTCGGGTGCGGCGGCGCCGGACGCACCGTCGGGCGATGTCGGCTGGGGTACCAGGACCCGGCAGATCCTGTTGACCGGTGTGAGCTACATGATCCCGTTCGTCGCCGCCGGTGGCCTGCTGATCGCCCTGGGATTCCTGTTCGGCGGCTACGAGATCTCCGAGATCGCCAACGACATCGCGCTGAACAACTCCCTGACCAACCTGCCCGACGGCGGGTTCACGCAGTACCTCGGGGCGATACTGTTCGCCCTCGGCAACCTGGCGTTCGGCTTCCTGGTCCCGGCGCTGGCCGGCTACATCGCCTTCGCGATCGCCGACCGGCCCGGCATTGCACCGGGTTTCACCGCCGGAGCGCTGGCGGTGTTCGTCGGCGGCGGCTTCATCGGCGGCATCCTCGGCGGTGTGATCGCCGGGTTCACCGCACTGTGGATCAGCAGGTTCGACGCCCCGCGGTGGTTGCGCGGCCTGATGCCGGTGGTGATCATCCCGCTGGTCGCGTCACTGACCGTCGGGCTGATCATGTTCTTCCTGATCGGCCGCCCGCTGGCGTGGATCAACACCGGCCTGACCGACTGGCTGAACAGCCTCACCGGCACCTCCGCGGTGCTGCTGGGCGTGATCCTGGGTCTGATGATGTGCTTCGACCTCGGCGGCCCGGTCAACAAGGCGGCGTACGCGTTCGCCACCGCCGGCCTCGCCGCCTCCACCACCGCTTCGTTCCAGGTGATGGCCGCGGTGATGGCCGCAGGCATGGTGCCGCCGCTGGCGATGGCCCTGGCCACCACCATCCGGCCGGGTCTGTTCAGCGAACCGGAAAAGGAAAACGGCCGCGCCGCATGGCTTCTCGGAGCCTCGTTCATCTCCGAGGGTGCCATCCCGTTCGCCGCGGCGGATCCGCTGCGGGTGATCCCGTCGATGATGTTCGGCGGCGCCATCACCGGTGCACTGTGCATGGCGTTCGGCGTGACACTGCGCGCGCCGCACGGCGGCATCTTCGTGTTCTTCGCGATCGGCAACCTGCTGTGGTTCGTGGTCGCCCTGGCCGCGGGCACCATCGCATCGGCACTCGCCGTCATCGCGGCCAAACAGCTCGTCAAACCCGGCGCCAAGGCCGACACCGAACTCGTCGCCGCCTGAACATCCGAAACGTCAACCCCCGATAAAGGAGAATCCATGCCCAGCAAGACCGTCATCGTCGGATCGGCCATCGGCCTGCACGCCCGTCCCGCCGCGATCATCGCCGAGGCCGTGGTCGAGGCCGGGGTGCCCGTCACGCTGTCGATGGACGGCGGCGAACCCGTCGACGCCGGTTCGGCCTTGATGATCATGACGCTCGGGGCAGGCAATGGTGCACAGGTCACCGTGTCCTCCGATGACGAGAACGCGATGGACACCATCGCCGAGCTGGTGCAGAAGGATCTCGACGCCTGACGCGCGGATACCCGTGATCGGGGTGTTCTCGTCGCCGCCGGACGGCACCTCCACAGGAGCCCGGCGGGAAAAGAAAGTGGAATGACCCCTCCCTGAGCGCCCCTAACATGGCCGATGTGTCTGCGATTCGTGCGCCCAGGGGGAGGTCCTACACCCCGGCTGCCGCGTCGCCGAGGTTGCTGACGAGGCTCCTGAGCGGCGTGCTCGCGACCTCCGTTTCGGGGGGTGAGCGCGCGTGCGGCGCACCGGAGCGCTGATCGTCGCGGCGTTGCTGGTGCTGCTCGCCGCCCCGCCCGCGGGAGCCATCGAGCAACCGATCATCGACCCCGCTGCCGTTCCCCCCGACGAGACCGGACCCGATCAGCCGATGGAACAGCGCCGCATCTGTGCCACGCCGGCGGTGTTCCCGGACTCGAATTTCGCCGACCGCCCGTGGGCCGGCGACTACCTGCAGATCACCGAAGCGCAGAAGTTCGCAACCGGCGCCGGTGTCACCATCGCCGTTATCGACACTGGCGTCAACGGATCTCCGCGCGTCCCCGCCGAACCCGGCGGCGATTTCGTCGACGCCGCAGGCAACGGCATGTCGGACTGCGACGCGCACGGCACGCTGACGGCCGCGGTGATCGGCGGGCGTGGCGCCCCCACCGACGCGTTCGTCGGCATGGCCCCCGACGCCCGCATCCTGTCGCTGCGCCAGACCTCGGACAGCTTCTCCCCCGTCGGCGCCCGCAGCGACCCGAACGACCCGAACGCGACGCAAACAGCGGGATCCCTGCGCAGCCTGGCCCGCGCGATCGTGCACGCGGCCAACATGGGCGCCCAGATCATCAACATCAGTGAGGCCGCCTGCTACAAGGTGACCCGCCGGATCGACGAAGCGGTGGTCGGTGCTGCCGTCAACTACGCCGTCAACGACAAGGGCGTGGTGATCGTGGCCGCGGCCGGCAACACCGGCGAGAACTGCACCCAGAATCCACCGCCGGACCCCGCACTGCCCGCGGATCCCCGCGGTTGGAATGAGGTGCAGACGATCGTGTCGCCGGCCTGGTACTCGCCGTTGGTACTCACCGTCGGCAGCATCGCCCCCAATGGGCAGCCCAGCGGCTTCTCGGTGCAGGGACCTTGGGTGGGCGCCGCCGCCCCCGGAGAGAACCTGGTCGCTCTCGGCTACGACGGCAACCCGGTCAACGCCCTCCAGGGTGAGGACGGGCTGATCCCGATCAGCGGCACCTCGTTCTCGGCGGCCTATGTTTCGGGTTTGGCGGCCCTGGTCAAGCAACGCTTCCCCGAACTGACGCCGGGCCAGATCATCAACCGCATCACCGCGACCGCCCGTCATCCCGGCGGCGGCGTGAACAACATCGTCGGCGCCGGCGTCATCGACCCGGTAGCGGCACTGACCTGGGATGTACCTGCCGGCCCGTCCGAAATCCCCTACAACGTCAAGGCCATTCCGCCTCCGGTGTACAACCCACCGCCGGATCGCAGCCCGATCACCTGGGTCGTGGTGACCGGCATCGGAGTGGCGGTGCTGCTCGGCGTCGGGGCGTTGGCCCGTCGGGCCTTGGGGCGCCGATGAGCAGGATCGCCTCGATCTTCGGACTGAAGGTCACCACCGGCCATGCCCTGTGGGCGGCGGTGCTCATCCCCGCTTGCATACTCATCTTCGCGCCGCTGGACCTGATGTGGCTGGGTGTGACACTGGCAGTACTGATCGCGTTGTCGGCGTTCGTCACGATTCGCGGCCGACGGGTCAGCGGATGGGTGGCCGCGTTGTTCGCGTGGCGGCACCGCCACAAGCAGCCTCCGCCAACGCCTTCCGAGTCCGCGGTCGGTGCGACCGTGCTGCCCGGCGATCACGTCGCACTGCGGTGGCAGCACGGCTACCTGGTGTCGGCGATCGAGCTGATCCCCCGCCCGTTCACCCCGACCGTCATCGTCAACGGCAGCGCGGCCACCGATGACGTGATCGACACCAGACTTCTCGAAAACTTGCTGACCGCATACTGTCCCGACTTGGAGGCCGATGTCGTCTCGGCCGGCTACCGGGTGGGCCGCACCGCCCCTGCCGCGCTGGTGGGGCTCTACGAACAGGTCGTCGGGCCCTATCCGGCGCCGGCGAACCGCCGCACGTGGATCGTGTTGCGCGCCGATCCGGACAAGACGCGTAAATCGGCACTGCGCCGTGACACCGGGGTATCCGGCCTGGCCCAGTACCTGGTGTCGTCGACGACGCGGATCGCCGACCAGCTCGCCGGCAGCGGTGTCGATGCCCGCCCGGCCCGCAGCTTCACCGATTTCGACCACGCCACCGACATCAGCTTCGAGCGCGAGACCTGGTCGATGGTCAAGGGCCGCAGCACCTTTACCACCGCCTACCACGCCCCGGGTGGGCCCGACGTGTGGTGGTCCGCTCGAGCGGATCACACCCTTACTCGTGTCCGGATCACGCCCGGCGCTGCGCCGACCACCACCGTGCTGCTGACGACGCTGGCGAATCCGTCGACACCGCGCGGATTCTCGTGCCTGTACGGCGGACAGCGGGCGGCGCTGCTGGGTGAGAGCCCGGTGAGCGACCGTCACCACGAGTTGCCCCTCGGATCGGCGGGGGTGCTCGTCGGCGAGACCGCGGACCGTTACCCGGTGTACATGCCGTTCGACGACATCGACGTCAGCATCAACCTCGGCAACGCACGGCTGTTCACACAGTTCGTGGTGCGTGCCGCCGCGGCAGGGGCGAACGTGACCCTGCAGCCGCAGTTCCGCGAGTTCGCCGGATTCGTCAACGCCGACATCGGCCCCGTGCCGAAGGTGTCCTGGCCACAGGCGACGACATACCTTCGCCCGCACCCGGGCGTCGGCCGAGTGATGTTGCGGGACAGCTACATCGCCACACCGCGTCACAAGCAACTGCCGATCCGGCTGATCAACCCCCGCGAGGAGAGTCGCTACCAGATGGCGCTCGAATCATGATCTGCAGGAAGGAGGCCCGGTAATGCCCGGCGGCGAACTCAAGGTCGACCCCAGCGATCTGTACAGCAAGGCGACCATGATCGAGGGCATCCCGTGGGGTGACGACCCGACTGCCGCCACCGTCGGCGATCCCGACGCACTCTCCGCCACGACGGCTTCGGTCCGCAACCTGGTGAAGAACGCCCAAGCACTGGGCGCAGAGCAGAAATGGGGAATCGCGGAGAGTCGGCGGCTGGCCGAGACGCTGCGACTGGTCGGGAAAGCCTACGAGGACGTCGACGAGGCGTCGCGCCATAACATCGAGGCCTCCATGCCAGGCGGAACCGCAAGTCCCGCACCCACACCCGTGCCTGTCGGGATCAACACCGCCCCGGTTCCGCCGGTGCCCCCGCCGATGCCGTCGTTCGAGGACGTCCCGACCGACGGCGACATCCTCGACCCGATCGAGACAGACGAGAAGCTCCATGGCGGCGACCAGGCGTCGACGCTGCGGTCGGCGGCGGCGGAGTGGACGGCCGCCGCGGGCCGGCTCACCCAGGCGGCACTTCCGTTTGAGATCCGGATGCAGAACTGGGAGGGGGTCGCCGCCGAGGCGGCGTACACGAAGTTCAAGGCGTTCGGGGGGTGGCTTCAGGCGTTGGCCGGCAAATGGACGCAGTTGGCCGCCGAAGCCGAGAAGTTGGCGACTGCCCACGATCAGGCCAAGTCGGCGAACGCGCCGGTGCGCGCGGAGTACGAAGCACTGCGGACTCAACTGCTGTCCGGGCAGACCGACGGCGGTGCCGCGCGCGCCATCCAGTTGAAGATGGAAGCGCTGTATCAGGAGTCGGAGTCGATCCGCGAGGCGTACGCCAACGGGGGACGCCCGACTCCGGTGCAGCCGCCGCAGCCGCGTCCGACGTCGAATGCGCCGTCCTCGCCCGTAACCGGGAATGGCGACCCCAATGCGCGCGGTGTTCCGGCCCGGTCCGAAGACGAAGAGCGCCGGGGCCCTTCGGCTTCCGGCGGAGGCGCTCCGGGCGAACGATCCGGCGGAGGCGGCCAGCCGCAGACACCGCAGCAGGCGCCTGTTTCGGCGGCGTCGGCGACCGATCCCGCAGCGCAGGCAGCCCAGCAGGCCGGCCCGCAAGGCGGACAGCAGGGCAGTCAGCAGGGGGGCGGGTCGCCCGGCGGTGGGTCTCCCGGGGGCGCCCCTGGCGGTGGGGCTCCAGGATTCGGCAAGGGCACCGACCCGAAGCTGCCGACCGGACCAGCGCTCAAACCTGCTGCGGCGGGCGGCGGTTCGGCCGGCGGCGGAGGGGGTGGTGGCGGGGCGCCGTCGTCGCCGCTGCAGCCGGCAGTGGGCGCAGAGACAGTGGCGCCGTCGCCGGCAAGGGTGGGTGCTCCGGTTCCGGTGGCCTCCGCGGGTGCCGGCGGCGCCATGATGGGCGGCGGCATGGGCGGCATGGCGCCGATGCATGGCGCACAGGCAGGTGGCGCGGGAGAGAAGAAGCGCAATCCGCAGCTGTCCACGGACGAGCCGCTTTACGTGGAGGATCGCCCGCACACCGAACAGGTGATCGGGGTCAGGCCGCGGCGCCGGGGAAATCCCGACGACACCAGGAGGGGAGACGCCCAATGACCGATGACGATTTGCATCCGGAAGTGGCTGCGGTGCTGCGGCAGGCGAAGCGTCTGCAATCGTTGATGGACGAGCAGTTGCACAAGATGGAGACCGGGTCGTTCACCGCGGCGGATGACAGCGACACCGTCGAGGTGACGTTGAACGGGCATCACTGGCTCAAGGATGTCTACATCCAGGACGGGCTGCTGCGACTGGGCGCCGAGACCGTGGAGGACCGGGTCAACGAGGCGTTGCAGAAGGCCAACGCGGAGGCGACGGAGGCTATCAACGCTGACCGTGAGCTGCTCGATGCGGTGGTCGCGGAGATCGCGGCGGAGATCACCGACGAGCCGAGGCGCGCGCCGGAATGACCCTCAAAGACAATTCGGTTGCGGGGCCGTCAAATACGGCGCCGGGGTCCGGCGCACCCGTTGGTGCTCTCGGACTCTTACGCTGGTTCAGTCGGGGTCGCTGACGCGATTGGCCTGCCGATGACTATGGAGGATGGGATGACGCGAGTTCGGGAGTGGTGCAAGTGAGTTCACCTCCTGGGCAAGTGCCCCCTCCGCCTGCCGGTCCTCCGTGGGGTCCGCTACCAGCGAGCTCACCGCGCACTTCTCGCGCTACCAAATGGGTTCTCGGCGGTTTGGCGCTGTTGGTTGTTGTAGTGGTGACGGTCGTTGCGACACTGCTAGTCGCCAGGAACCAAACTGGATCCCCCCAAACAGCTTCGGAAACGACGGTCCCCTCCGTTGACATCTCGGCGGTCGCCAGTGCGAATGACAAGGGCCCGGCATCTTTGATCCTTGACGATCCGACCTGCATCTCGTGGGCGCCCATCGCCGATGCACTCGCAGAGCAACAGGCGGACGGCTGGATTGACCGGGATCCGACGATCGATTCCAAGAGGTGGACCACAGAGCAACGCAGGCAGTACGAGGATGTCGCAGATGCGATGCGATTGGCGGCTGATCGAAGTTTGATGCTCGCAGAGATGACGCCTCATAGGGTGATGCGCGAACTCTACGAACAATCCGCCGCCTACTGGCGTGCGTACGCTGACAGGGTTCCGAACTACGAACCAGCTGACGACCACCTTGCGAACGCAGTGTCGGGAACTTCGAACGCTCTCGTCTGGATTTGTTCGGCCATGGAGTCCAAGGCCGCCGAAGCGCAAGCTCCTTTCCTTATCGACGCCGCACCCCCGCTTAAATTCTCCCCTGTCGATGCCATTGCGAATCCGCAGCCATTCCTGGAGATGCGCACGCGTGCCTGCGAGGATTGGCGCGCAACCGTCGCTGACTTCCAAGCGCAAATTGGAGATTGGCTCGCGATAGACCCCAGCATTAGCGCCGATCAATGGACACCTGCTCAGCAAGAGATTTACGTTAGAACCGCGACCATCATGGAAATAAACGCTGGGCAGCTACAGAACATCGGCGTCCAAAGTGGGAATCCCGTCTTTCAGGATTTCGCTACGTTAGCTGCCCAGTACCGGAGGGCCTACATTTCGGCTATCCCGTCCTATCGACCTTCCGATAATTACCTGGCAAGCGCTGCGTCCCAGTTGGTTGCAGCGATTGATGAAGCGTGCACGGCGGCAGGGCCCTAACCGTCGTGGGAATCGCTAAAAGCCCCGGGGAGTTCTCCGAACAAATGACCGTGCCGAATGGCTGGCCATCGATTGACGAGACAGATTTAACAAGGCGCGCGAACGACTTCCTTCTGCTTCGCAACGCTGTACACCACGTTATCGATTCTTGGCATAGCCAACAGGTACAGGTGTTCGACCGCGGAATATGGCGGGGGTCCAGTGCAGACGCCGCCGAGGGTGCTGTGCAGCGCCATACAGCAGCGATGCGCGACATTGCAAACCACCTTGGGAAGGCCCACGCCTACTACAACATGCTCGCCAGGCTCGTCGAGCAGACGAAGATTTCGATCAATCAGGCTTTAGCAAATGCGCACGCGGTCATTGAGTCATTTCGGAGCGATCCTGCACTAACTCCCGCCGAAAAGGAGGCGGCGGTTCAGGCGTGGGTGACCGCTGAGAACGGGAAAAACACTGTAACAGTGCTGGTTTCGAGTGCAGATGTACCGGCATTCGAATCGTGGCTACCCCTATCGGCTGAGATCCCACCGGTGTTCCCACCTGTAGGTACCGCTCCGCCGAACATTAAGGGCGACGATCGAATCGTTTCGCACGGAGGTACCAATCCTGTGTCCCACGCCGTCCGTGGGAACGCACGAAAGTCCGGAGACAGTATCGGTCCAGGGGGAGGGACGCCGCCATATCACCCAGAGAACGCTGGCTCGAACCCCTTGGGCCGAGTGCCGGATACGAATCCCACCCCATCCCCCACCACCCCCAGCACAATGGGCGCCCCCAGCACCCCTTCCGGGACTTCCTCCCCCACAAGCCCACTCAGCACATCCGGCCCTTCATCCTCGGGTGGTCCGAGCGCATCCGGGTCACCCAGCGGCCCGTCGTCGGGAACAGGCTCTCCATCGGCAGCGTCACCGTCCACCGGCGCCTCGACCGCACAACCGTCGAACGCCTCTGCCGCAGGCGCCGGAAAAGCTCAGCCCACCCCGCTGCAGCAGGTGATCAATCAGGCGCCCCCCCTGGCATCCTCTGCTCCGGCGCAACAGCCGACGTCCGCGCCCCCACCGAGCCAGCCAGCAGCCGCAGCTCCGCCCGCCGCGACGACCCCCAGCGGCGCGGTGCCCGGCGTCGCCGGCTCCGGCGGTCCCGCACCAGGTGGCGCCCCATCGCCTCCTGGCGGCCCGCCGCCAGCTCCCCCGGTGCCGCTCGGTCCTCCCACGTCGCCCGCGCCACCAGCCCCTCCGCCACCGGGAGTTCCCGGCTCTGCCGCCGGCTCCGTCGGCCCCGGCGTCGCTCCCATGTCGACGCCCGGCGGCGGCGCGGCTGCGGCACCCATTCCGGTGTCGGCGGCCCGCGCGGAGCGCGACGCGATCCTGTCCGCCTCGACCGCCAATGCGCTGCGGCGCAGGAACAACGGCGGCGACCCGTTGCAGCGCGCCCGGCACATCGCCGCTGCACTGAATGTCGGCGTGATGGACTTCGGATTCTTCTGGGTCACCGCCGTGACCACCGACGGCACCATCGTCGTGGCCAACAGCTACGGCATCGCCTACATCCCGGAAGGCGTCCGCCTACCCGAACACATCCGCATGGCCTCGGCCGACGAATCCGTCCCCGCAGCTGAACGCGCCCGGTGGGCCACCTACCCCATCCTGGCGGTACAAGCCTGGGCGCAGCACCACGACCAACGATTGCGCGCGGTGGTCGCGACCGAGGAGCAGTTCGCCAGCTTCGATCCCGGTGTCCCCAAGATCGTCCTCACCTCGGAGGACATCCCCGACGACGGCACCATGCGGGGCCGCGACCGCCTTGAGGTCATCTCCCCAAGTGCGGCTCAGCTACTCAAGGACACAGGCGATTTCGGATTGAATGACCTGTTGCCTCCGCCGCCGGCCGACCTCGAGTCACCGGCCGACCGGAGCGCCAAGCTGTGGTTCGACGTGACCAAACCCCTGATGAGCACCAATCCCAAGCGCTCGATGGCGCATCTGAAGGCGTTCATCGCTTACGCCGACCACGCCCAGGAGCTCGCCGTCCACCGAGCGCACACCGCGGCAGACCCTGCTGACCAGCGCCGAGCCATCGCCGACTGGGTCTACTGGCAGCACCTCGCCGTCCTGATGAACGAGGCCGTCGCCGCCGATACGCCCGCGTAGGTACCGTCGGTATCGATGACGTTGCCACCTCGCCGACCTACGTTCGGGTCCAGTGATCGCAAGGACCGCATCGTCGGCTCCGGCGCGTTGCTCCTGGCGATACTGATCACGGTCACCACCTTGTGGATCAGCCGCGACGACGAACACTCTTCCCCGGCGACTGACGCGCCCCCACCGTCGCCGACCGCCACTGTCGAGACCTCGGAGTTCGCCAGCGCGCACGACGACGACCCGGTCACCCTCCTCACCCACGAACCCACCTGCGCGGACTGGGAACCCATCAACGAGCGCCTCAAGACCGAGCTGGCCAACGGCTGGCTGGAGCGCGACCCGGCGGTCCCTGCCAGCGCATGGACGGCCGCGCAGCGCGAACAGCACCTCGAAGTCGCCAAGGCGCTGCGCGCCGCAGCCGACGACACCGCCCCGCTGGCCAAGGCAACCCCGCACCGAGTCATGCGCGAGCTCTACGGACAGTTGATCGCCTACTGGCGGAGCTACGCCGACGCGGTCGACCGATACCGTCCGCCCGCCGACCACCTGGCGCTGGCCGCCACCCACGCCGCCGAATCGATCAACGGGGTCTGTGCCGCAATCGATTTCGGCGCCGGGCGGGATCGCAGCCCGCTTGTCGTCCCCGGCCCACCCCCGGTACCCGACATGCCGATCGGTGATCCCGACACCCCGACGCGATACATCACCAAGCCCTCGCCGTTCTGCTCCGAGTGGATCACCATGGTGGCCGACTACGCCACGGCCACCACCGAGTGGCGCGAACGGCACGATCCGAACATCCCCGCCCGCTACTGGTCGCCCGAACAACGCAAACTGGCCGACGACGTCGCCGGCGTGATGGAACAGAACGCCGATCGCGCCCAGCTGCTCGGGCTACTCAGCGGCAATCTGATCGCCGCGGACTTCGCCGCCCTGTCCGCGCAGTATCGTCGGGCCTACGCCGCCGCGCTACCGGATTTCGCCCTGCCGGACATCCATCTCGACAACACCGCGCTGAGGCTTCAGGCGCTGACAAACCAAGCCTGCCATGCGGTTCAGCGGTGATCACCGCGGCGCGGGAATCTCGACACCGTCGATGTTGCGTGCCGAATCCTCGTCGGTGGCGTCGTACTCGTTCGCCGAACTGACCAGGTCCGCTCCGAACTTGCGAGCGGCGACCACGATACCTGCGACTTCCGTAGCCACCGTGGTCTTTGCCGCGATGCAGGCCACGGCGGTCTTGAGCTGCGGCACCGCCGCAGCCGCCTCGCCCAGCGGAGCGTCGGCCTGCAGACTGGCGAACTGTTCGGCGGCTGAGACGAACACCTCACCGGCCCTGCGGAGTTCGCTGGTGTCGACCTCAAGCTTGTCGGTCATAGGTCGATCCTGCTGTCAGATTCGGGAGCGCGATGTCGTCCGGGCCGTTGCGGCTCGCTCTCACGTTCGTTGGCTTCACGTTCCGGCGCGCGCTCGGCCTCCGGTTCGCCACCGGCCGCACCGTCATCCTGCTGCGCATCTGGACCGAACTGGCCCACCAGCTGTTGAATTTGTTGTCCACCCTGCTGGACGCCTTGCATGAGTGGTTGGCCTGCCTGTGAGACGGCCTGCGGCGCTGCGGCTGCGGCCCCCATCATCTGCATCGGGATGCCCATCATCTGGCCCATGACGTCGCCACCAGTCCCACCGCCCGCAGCGGGGTTCGTCGATCCGCCGCCCGGCGGTGTCCGGCCCGCGCTCTGCAGTTCTTCGTGGACCGCGGCCGCAATACGCTGATCTGCCTCCGCATAGGCCCGCGCCGAATCCACGACGTTCTCCGCGGTCGTCGTCGCCTCCGTCTTGATCAGCGGCAGCTGGGTCGTGACCGGGGTCTCGACCGCGGGTATCTGTCTGATGATCTCCACCGACAACGGATCGGTGCCGACGGGCATGAATGGGGCTGGTGCGGCGGGCAATTGACCGGCCGCAGCCGACATTGCGCCGCCTGCGGCAGCCAGCTGCTCAGGATCGACCGACAGCGGCGGTGTTCCGCCTGTGACCATCTCCGCCTCCTAGAATCTGAGGTTCCGCAGAACGTCGTAGACGCCCGCGATCCACAACAACAACGGGATGACCGCAGCGATCGTTGCTCCGTCGAGAAGTTCGAGGATGCGCTTGCTCACCGGCGAGATCCGCCGCACCCCGTTGGTCGCACCAACGATGACGACGGCCACCAAGGCCACCGCCGTGTAGATCGCCAGGAACAACCAGGCCCGCTCCGGGTACCACAGGCACAGCCGCACCATGACCCCCGACGGGATCACCACGGCCGCCGCCAGCAGCGCCCACGCACACCAGCGATCGGCGTACAGCCGGGAGCGGAACCCGCACAGCACGGTCACCAGCCCGGCGACGATCATGCTGTGCACGAAGAAGTGTCCCTGCACCACGATCGCGATCGCGCCGGCAGCCAAGACCAGTGCTCCGGCGGTCAGGAAGCCGATCAGCAGCCGCTTGGCCAGTCGGCTGCGCTCGGTCAACCGCGCCGCGGAGTCGGGCACCGACGCGATGATCGCCTGCCACGTCTCGGACTCCTCCGAGGGGTCGGTGGTGGCGACCGGGTCGAGCAATTCGTCGTTGGTGACCGTCTCACCTGGGGCGGGTATCGGCGGCAGCGCGATCCGCGCGACCGCCACGGTCATCTTCGCCGCGTTGGTGACCACGATCAGCCCGAACGCGATCGCCCCTGCCGGGACCCAGGCGTGCCATCCGTAACCGAACGCGACCGCTGCCATCGTCAGCGCGAGGGCCGACACGGCAAGGAACGCCGCGACCTCCGCTCTTCGCCTGGGTCCACCGCGGGTGGCGAGGACCATCAGCAACACCAGTGCTCCGGCGCCGGCGATCTGTGGGGACCCGAGGAAGGCCACCCCTTCCGGCAGCGGCACCGCCAACACGATGGCGCCCACGAGCGCGACCGCAGAAGCCCCCAGCAGACTTTCGGCGATGTCGAGGTTGCCGAACCTCCTCTGCGCCAGCACGCTGCCACCCAGGAGTCCGACTCCCAGCACGCCCAGCCCCGCGGACCACCACCAGTCGTGCCCGGTCGACGCCCACGACAGGATCGACACGATGGTCAGCAGCAGAGCCGCCAACGGGAAGACGAGCCCGATGAAGCGGTACAGGGCACCGCGGTCGAACTCGGGCGTCTCGTCGAGCACGGCGATCGCGTCGATCACGTCCTCGACGAGCGGGCGGTACCTCTCGGTGCGACTGACCGATACGACGGTGAGCAGCGAGCCGTCCACCACGCCCGCATCGTCGAGCGAGTCCGTCAGCTTGATCGGCGGAGCACCAGGACGAGCGAACGACCACACCCCCTGCGCCCTGAAGTCGAAGCCGCCCAGCACATCTGCCGGGGTATCGGTCAGAATCTCGCCCAGCACGGCGACGGTCTCGTCGACGTAGCTCTCGATCGGTGCGGCCGAGGGCAACACCAGGTCCGTCATCCGCCGACCGGTCAGCACCGTGACCCGGGTGGTCGACGGCCGGCCCGGCGCGGTGCCGGACGTGGTCGGGGCGGTGGCCGTCGCGGTCAACGGCGTTCGAGCCTGTCGAAATCATCCGACAGAGCGGCGGCCAGTTCGACCACCTTGCGGCGGAACGCTTTTCCGAGCAGATCGAGTTGGATCTCAGTGCCCGCTGCGATGTGTTTGTCCCACGGCAGCACGATCACCCTACCCGCGGGGACGTGCCGCTCGAACTGCTGCACGAGGTCTTCGACGTCGATGTTCGGCTTACCCGGCGTCACATGGTTGACCACCACGCACGATCGCCCGAGCAGATCCTGGTAGCCGTTCTGGCGCAGCCAGTCCATCGTGATCGCGGCCTGACGCGCACCGTCGATCGATGCGCTCGCGACGATCACCAGACCTGACACCGTGGACAGGACACCTCGCGCCCCCGGCTGGAACAGCCCGGCACCGCAGTCCGCCAACACCAGGTTGTAGTAGCGCGAGACGATGTCGGTCGCGGAGCGCCAGTCGTCGTCGTTGAACTCCCGCCGCGCGGCGCTGTACTCCTCGGAGGAGAGCACTTCGAGGTTCGACCCGTTCATGCTGGTGTAGGCGCGAATGTCGTTGTAGCGATGGAGTTCTTGGTCGGACAACAGATCAGCGATGGTGGCCGCCGACTGCCTGCCGGCACGGTCAGCGAGATTACCGCCGTCCGGATCGGCGTCGATGGCCAGGATGCGGTCGCCGCGGATACTGGACAGCGCCGAGCCCAATGCGACCGTCACCGCAGTCTTGCCGACTCCGCCCTTGAGTCCGAAAACCCCGATCTGATAAGAGTCGCGCGCGTTGCGCCGGATTCGGGTGAACAGATCGAGTTCGTAGATCTCATCGGGCGACAGGCCGAGGTTGATCCGGGTCATCACGTACACCCAGTGGCGCCAGCCGCGTTGCGACGGCATCTTGACCGCCGACCGGACGCCGACGTGGGCCAGCGCATCGATGGCGCGGTGGTTGCCCATCGATGCTGCGGACGTGGTCTGGGTTTGTGCCGGCACCCGCTGATCGGCGCCGTCCCCGTAGTAATGCGACGGCGGCGGCGCCGGCGCGGTCCTGGGCGCGGGAGGCGGTGGCTGCCGCTGCTCGTGCCGCGCCCCATTCGGCGCCTGCGGTGTGCGCATCATGCCGTTGTTCGGAACGTGCTGGGCCGCACGCGCCGGCACCGGTTGAAGCTGACCGGTCACCTGGCTGGGGTTCTCGGTCTGCCAGGACTGGTGTGACACCGACGCCGTCTGCGTGCGCGCGTGCGCGGCGGGCGTCGGCGCAGACGTATCAGCGGATGGTGCTGTGCCCTGGGGTAGCACGCCGTCGCGACCGGCTGGTGGCAGTTCGCGGTTCGGCTCCTCGTCGACCGTCTGGACGGCGTCCGGGGAGTGGAAGAGCCGGTCATAGTCGGCCGACATGGTTACCTCTCAATGTTCTCGGTGATGGAGCGGGCGGGCACGCCGTGGGCGATGCGGATGGGTGGATCGATCGCCCACGGCGCGCTCGGTGGTCAGACGAACTTTCCCCGGTTGCCCTCGTTGGTCATGAACATGTCCTCGCCGCCCGTGCGGATGGCGTTCGACAGGCTCTTCAGTGCCATGTTCAGCTCTTGGGAGCTGTTGTCCCACCTGTTCTGAACGGTCTGGTAGGCCTCGGAGGCGGTGCCGCCCCAGACCGCGGCCAGCCGCGTCACCGCTGCCTTGCCGTCCTGCAACAGTCCCTCGGTGCGGGCCACTGCTCCCATGATGTCGTCGGCGTCGGTGGCGATACCGGCGAAGTTGTATTCGATTGACATATCAGCTCTCCAAATCTGTTCGGTCGTGGATCAGAGGTCGCGGGACATCTGTGCGGCCAGGCCCTGCGCGATGTCGTCGTCGCGGACGTCGTAGTCGATGCCGCTGCTGTGGACGTTCTCCGAGATCTGCGTGAGCAGGTCGATCTGCTGACGGGCGGCCTCGGAGAACCGCAGCAGCGCGGCCTGCACCGCCGGTCCCGACGCCCCGCCCCTCATGTTGGCCGAGAGCGCCGTCGCGGTTCCCTCGACATTGCCCAGGATCCCCGTCAACTCGCCGGAGATCCGGTCAAAGTTGCCGGCCTCGACGACCAGTTGCGCGGTATCCGCCTGCATACCCGATGACATGTGCTGACCTTTCTGTTGAACCTGTGCTTCGGTTACCTGCGTGCTCGCCTACGGCGAGCCCTCCCGACCCAGGTGGCCGGCAAGTCTGTTGGCGACGTTCACCATTCGTCGTCCTCGTCTTCGCTGAGATCATGATCGAGCGGAGCGGGTACGTTCAGCCCGGGCTTGCTGCCACCGCCACTCTTTCCGCGCTGCCCCAACATGCCCATCGGCCCGCCGCCGCCCATCGCGCCGCCCCCGACCGGGGCGACACCGGCGCCGGCGCCCGAACCCGCCCCGGCACCCACCGCCACCGAGGCGGTGGGCTGCTGTCCGGAGCCGACCAGGCCGGCCATCAACGGCGTCTGCGGCGCAGAGCCCCCGGCACCGGGCAGCGACGCCGCACGGATCAGGCCCGCCCCGGTCGCGGGTCCGCTGCCTCCGATCGCGGGATGGTTGGAGAACGGCGTGGCACCGAGCATTCCGACCTGAGCGCCCTTGTCGCCGTTCATCATTCCGCCGAACAGCGACGACATCTGCTGCAGCGGTTGGCTGAGCTGCTGAAACGGTTGGGTGACCCCTTGCATCATCTGCTGGGGCAGCTGCCCGAGGCTCGATCCGAGCTGGGACACCATCTGCATCCCGTTCTGCATCCCCTGCTGCGGCGCGTCCTGCAGCAGTCGCCCCTCATCGGACTGCGTCTGCATCCTTCCGGCGTTGTGCGCCGTCGCCTCCATCCGTCCGGCCACCTGGTTGGCGGTGTCCAGCTTGGCGGTCGAGCTGACCTTGGCGATGGTCGCGTTGCGCATCACCGCTTCGCCCGCACCGGGTGCGGCGCCGGACATCGCCGTCGCCAGGGCTCCTTCCGAGCCCGTCGGAACGGTGATCGGTTTCGGCGGCGCCACCGGTTCGAACGTTGTGTTGAGTACGGTCTCGGTTTCGTAGGCCGTCATCACTGCGGCGGCCTGATTCCACATCCTGACATAGTCCGCCTCGTTCACCGCGATCGGGATGCCGTTGACACCAAGGAAATTGGTCGCATGCAGGGTCGCGTTGGTGACGTGGTTCAGCTCGATCTCTGGGAGCTGCGGGGTGCCGGTGGCCGCAACAGTCCACGAGCTCGCCTGCGCAGAAGCCTGCAACGCACGCTTGTGGGCCTGCAGCGAGAGCATGCGCAACCACAGCACCATCGGCATCGCGGCCATGATCGCCTGCTCGGCGGCTACACCCTGCCAGTTCTGTGCCAGGGACGCCAGGCTGGAGGCCAGTTCGTCAGCTTGGGTTTCCAGCGATATCGCGAACGCTTCCCAGCCGGCCGCGGCCTGAAGCATCGGCACCGCACCCGCACCCGCCTGCAGGCGCGAGGTGTTGATCTCGGGTGGAAACGCCACCCAAGACGGTGGGACGGGGATACCGATGTTGGCCATGGCTGAAGCAGACTCGAATGAGACGTTTGCCTAGATGAGCGTCGTGCCGATCGCCACGTCGGTCGCCTCGTAGGCCACCGACGATTCGATGACGGCGGCGCCTGCGCGGGCGATCTCCTGCTGGGCCAGCGCGTTGATCCCGAGGGTCTGCACACCCTCGGACGCGAAGCTCAACGCCGCGGTGGCCGAGATCTCGTCGACGCCGGCCGGGGCCAGCGCGCTGACCTCGACGGTCGCCGCCGTGCCGACGCCGAGGCCACGCGCCCCGTTGGCGGTGACCTGTCCGCCGATTCCTGCGGCCGCGGGATTGTGCGCAAGTGGCTGCATTTGCTGTCTCCTCATAGTGTGAAACACATTGATGTATTTAACTTTGGCAAAGATGCTGGCGCAGAATCGCTCACAATTTTTACTGCCCGGACAATAACTATTTGCGAGGGCGCTATTTGATTTGCTGGAGTACCGCTTCACCCATATTAACCGCAATCCGTGGGGGGTCGGGACACTTATTCTTCGGGTGGATCCACATAGGCTGCCTGGATCACTTCCTTGACGTCGGGAGTCACCCAGAACGCCTGCCCGGGGGGCCGCTTCTTGACGACGATCTCCCGCGACGGGAAATCCTGTCGCTCCCCGGACAGGAACATCGTCGGTGTTCCCGACCCGTACGCCGCGCCGACGAACTTGTCCATCGTCGCCCGGCTGGCATGGCTGATCTGACAGGTGACCACCAGGTGCAGTCCGATGTCGGCCGCCGCGGGCAGCAATGGTCCCAGCGGAGCCATCGGCGGCATCATGGCTCCCGCGGCCGTGATCATGTGCCAGTCGTCGACCAGCAGCACGATGTCGGGTCCTTCCCACCACGAGCGCGCCCGCAGCTGCGACGGTGTCAGGTCCGCCGGCGGCAGCCGCTTGGACAAGATCACCGCCAGCGCCTTGATCGACTCCTCGAGAGCACCCTGGTTGCGATTGATCGCTCCGGCCGGGAGCAGGTGGCTCTCCGGGACGGCCTCCAACAGGCCCGACCGATAGTCGGCGATCATGAACCGCACCTGCTTGGGGCTGTTGCGCGCGCAGATCGCCTGGGCGACCGCGTGCGCGATTGTGGTCTTACCCGATTTGGGCGCCCCGAAGATCAACTGATGCGGCGTGCTGAACATGTGGTTGTACGCCACCGTGAGATCCGCTTCCCGCAGGCCCACCGGGATCGTCCAGCGCGTGCGGTAATCGGAGTCGGGCCCGGGCGGGTTCTGATCCATGTCGCGCAGATGAATCCGGCTGGGCAGCACCCGAACCGGCGGTGCCTCGTCGGTGTGACGTGCCGAGATCTCCTTCACCGCGGCGGTCATCGCCGGCACCAGACCCTCGGCGCTGTGCACGCCATCGAGCCGGGGCACCCCGATCATCAAATGGTGCTTCTCCGTCGACACCGCGCGCCCTGGCCGGTTCACCGGAATCTCGCGGGTGACGCGGTCGATCTGAGTCTCGTTGACATCACCGAGCCGGAACTCGATCTTGGTGCCGAGGTAGTCGCGGATCCGCGCCCGCAGCTCCGTCCACCGCGGCGTCGAGATCATCGTGTGCACGCCATAGGCCAGACCCTGCCCTGCGATGTCCTGCACCGTCGGTTCCAGCGCGTCGAACTCCGCCGCGAACGCCGGCCACCCGTCGATCACCAGGAACACGTCGCCGAACGGGTCCGCCGACGCCGGATGGCTCGGGTCCTCGCGCATCGCGCGGTAGTCGGCAACCGAGCCCACCCGGTGTTGCTTGAACATCTGCTCACGTTGTCGTAGAACGGTTTTCACCTCGGCGACGACGCGGTTGACCCGGTCGGGCTCCGCACGGGTCGCCACGCCTCCGACGTGTGGCAGGTCCTCGACGTACATCAGGCCGCCACCTCCCATGTCCACGCAGTAGAACTGGATCTGCCGCGGGGTGTGCGAGGCGGCGGCCGACAGGATGAATGTCTGCAGCAGCGTCGACTTGCCGGTCTGCGGAGCGCCGCCGATCGCGATGTTG
Source organism: Mycolicibacterium parafortuitum (assembly GCF_010725485.1). Lineage (NCBI taxonomy): Bacteria > Bacillati > Actinomycetota > Actinomycetes > Mycobacteriales > Mycobacteriaceae > Mycobacterium > Mycolicibacterium parafortuitum. Next base: position 1,383,854 of record NZ_AP022598.1, read on the forward strand.
CCTGCCGCCGTGGTCAGGTCGATCCCCCACACCTCCTGGCGGTGTCTGCGGGGCTCGTCCATGACGCCGAGACCGACCCGCAACGGGCGCCGCTGATAGTCACGGGCGACCAGTTCGTTGACCGGCGTCGGCTGGGCCAACGGCGGCAGCCACATCCGGTAGGCGTGGTTCTCCCCGGTGGTCAGCTGCTCGAGCACCACCTCGCGCAGCACCTTCTGCCCGGTGTCGATGCTCATCCGAGCACGCTCGCGTCCAGGATCGGCGCCGTGGTGAACCGATGGATACGAATGCTGTTGTCTGCGTGCGCGCGCGGAGCGCCGTCGTCGTCACCGGGCCCGACCACCGTCGGCGCGTACGGGTTGCCGGTGTACACGCTCTGGAATTTCACGGGATCCTCCATCCCCACCCGCAGGAAGCCGACACCGCTCTCCTTGTTGGTGATGTACTGCGCCTCCGGCGTGCCGATCACCGCCTTGGATTCCGCGGAGCTGGTGGTACGCAGCGCGATTCGGTAGGTCAGGTTGGGTTCGAGTTTGTCGATCCGAGTGCCGCCGGTATTGAGGGACTGGGTGGCCAGCAACAGATGTACCCGCAGGGATCGGCCCACTCGGCAGATCCGATCGAACAACTGGATGAAGTCGGGGTGGTTCTGCAGCAGCTCGGCGAACTCGTCGACGACGACGAACAGCGTCGGCAGCGGTGGAAGATCCGCGCCACGCTCCCGGTGCTTCTCGTACTCGGCGACACCCGAGAGCGCACCGGCCGCACCGACCTCGATACCGGCCTGGCGCAGGATCGACTGCCTGCGGTCGAGCTCACCGGTGAGCACCTCACCCATGCGGCTGACGAGTTCGGCCTCCTCCTCCATGTTGGTCACCACCGCCGCGGTGTGCGGAAGCTTCTCCATCCCGAGGAATGTCGACCCACCTTTGAAATCGGTCAGCAACAGGTTCACCTGGTCGGGATGGTGGGTTGCGGCCAGCGACAGGATCAAGGTGCGCAGAAACTCCGATTTGCCGGAACCTGTGGTGCCGATCAGCATTCCGTGCGGGCCCGCACCGAACTCGGCGCCTTCCTTGATGTCGAGGTACATCACGTCGCCGGTCTTGAGCTCATGCCCGAACGGGATCCGCAGCCGGTCCCGGTCGCTGTCGGCGAACATCCGCCACCGCGCCGGGGTCACCTCCTCGACCGATTTCGCGCCCACGATCTCGTGCCACTCGGTGGCAACCTTCTTCTGGACCCGGGTGCCCTTGTCGATGATGGTTCCGGTGATCGACCATCCGGCGAGCTTGCGCGCCACACGCTCGGCCTGCCCCGGGGTCATCTGGTCGACATCACCGGCGACCAGCCGGAACGATGCGCCGGGCAGCTTGTCGTCGGCGGTGCCGTCGGCGGCGTTCACCCGGATCCGGTAGGTGGACTTGTGGTTGCCGAGCGTGATGACCGTGACGCCGGAACGTCCGTCCATCGGGAATCCCGCTCTGCCGCCGGTCAAGTCGATCACGATGACGTACGGTCCGCTGGGTGTCGCATCGGCGGTGTGGGGTCCGCGCGCGGTCAGGTCACCGAGCGCGTCCGGACGAGTGAACACCATCCGGGTGTGGCCCGCGGCGTCGGTGTCCGAATCGTGCTGCAGGTGCGGAAGCCACTTGAGCCACGCCCACATCGGGTCCTCCGGGTCATCGGTCAAGACCCGCATCTGCAGCATGTCCGGCGGATGGAACACCGCCAGGTGGCAGATCATCGCGGTGAGGAGCTGCGCCGCGCCGCCGGGGTCGCCGCCGACGGCGATGGTGGGGAAGGTCTTCAGCTGCACCAGCTTCGGGCAATCGTGGATCAGGCCGTGGGTGCGAAGGAACTTCGTGACCCACATGTGGCTGACCGGCTCGAGGTGCGGTTGCGGCGCCCCGGCCGGACCGGCGAGTTCGGCGCCGACGGACGGCTTGAGCAACCGGTCGACGGCGGGTTCTGAGCCCAGACCGATCCGGGCGGCCGCGTAGAAGTCGTTGTTCGATGCCCGCGACCACTGCCGGTGCGTCCCGATCAGGGACAGCAGGTCATCGGGATGCGGTGCGTGGTAATTGAAGAACGCGACTTGTGCGGCCGCCGAGGACGTGACCCGGGTGCGCAACCCCGCCAGGTACCTCAGATACTCCTTGCGGTCGGCGTTGATCTCGGGCATCTTCTTGCCACCGCCTCCACCGCCGGCCATCATGCCGACGGCGCCCATCACCACCATCATCGGCATCATCAGCATGTACGGCGAAAAGCTGCGCAAGCCACCGAAGATCAGGATGGCGATCATGCCGAGCATGCAGCCGCCCATCACCCACGGCAGCGCCTTCTGCATGCCTGATGGCGGGATGTCGACCCCGAGATCCTCGGGCGGGGTGACGTTGATCTCGCCCGGGGTCAGCCGCGGCCCGCGCTTGATGATCGGCGTGAACTTCCGGGTCGTCATCGCCCACCTCCGTCACCGGCCGCGGTCGCGGACTCACCACCGGCCCTGCGCGGATTCGGGTTCGGCGGCAGCGTGTCATGTTCGACGAGTGCGCCCTGCTGCGAGAGCACGGGGCCGTCCACCAACAGGCCCACCACCTGCCACGGTGCTGTGGCCGGTGCCGTCAGCCCCAGCTTGGCAGCGGTCTCCTGATCCGGCAGGCCGTAGCGGACGCCCTGCGGGTCGATGTAGTACAGGTTCTCGCCGTATCGCGGGTCCGGCGACTGAAGTTGGATGTACTGGCCGCCGCCGATGTAGACCGTCGCATCGCCGGTGATCTGGTCGATGCCCGTGGTCAGCGCGGCAGGCGGCAACGGGAGGCGGCGCCCGGCGATCACGGAGATCTCGGGAGCCTGGTCACCGGCGACGCGCTGCCACGACCAGCACAGCGTCGGAAGCTGTTCACGCGACAGCACATCCATCGGCACATCCGGCAGCGGGGAGCCGTACACCTGCTCGGGCACCCGGGCCACGGCGCTCGATTCCATCCCTGGCGGCTCGACCAGTCCGTAGGAGTTCGTCGCGCGCAGCGCGGCGGCGGTGGTGTCGTTCACCTTCGCGACGCCGGTGGGCAGCACCACATGGTGCTGGGCGTCGGCGCGGTCGTCCGGACCGGTCATCGTCGCGAACACCGAACCGATCACCAGCTGCGGCGGCAGCCCGAGCGTGTTCGGGGCACCGGCTCCCGGGATCGCGGGCAGCCGCCAAGGACCCGCGTCGGGCAGCGCGTTGAACAGCCCCTCCGAGATCGGAGTGGGCCGTGCGGTCACCGGGATCCCGACCGCCGAGGTCACCGCACGGTCGGCGAGGTCGATCAGGTGCCTGCCCGCGGCGGTGACGAGCCAGTTCTGGTTCTCGTAGGTGACGAGCATGCCCTGCTCGGGCCGCATCTCGCCGACGGTCGCGTCCAGCGCCAGCGGGGTGACCAGGACCGAGGACTCCACGGCGGGCGCCACGCTGTCGGGCTTGATCACGGTGTCGCACAGGCTCCACTGCGAATCGGCGGACGACGACACCGGCGTCGCGTACGGTGCGCCGGGGATTCCGACCGGCTGCCCCTTCGGCATCGTGTTCAGCTCTTCGGATTTCACCGCAACGGGCTCCTTGCCGTCACCGAGGATCAGCCGTGCCGAGGTCAGGTTGTACACGGGCCGCAGCTGGGCGCTGTTCGGCAGCACGAGGTAGAGCTGGTTGGTCGAGCGATCGACGAGCAGGGTGTCCTCGCCGCGCTTGCCCAGCGGTTTGAAATAGGCCAGCAGGACCGCACCGACGCATATCAGCACCGACAGGACGATGCCCGCGGTGACCGCGCGGCTGTAGAACTGCAACGGATCGTCGAACATCCGGGTGTCGCGCCGCACGATCGCGTGCTCGACGCGGCGGAGCAGAAACCGCCAGCCGCTGACCTGAACCTTGGTGGTGAGCCTGAATCCCGCCACGCGTCACCCGAGATTCAATCGGGCGTGCACGGAGGTGATCGCGGCGTCGATGTCGTCGCCGGTGATCTCGCTGAGCGTGTCCACGTCGAGGTTGTCGAAGTCCAGCGAGCGGGCCAACCGCATGTCGCGATTCTGTTCCCCGGCCTCCACCAACTGCCGGGCATATCGGCCGTTACCTGCGATGTCGAGTGCCGGTTTGCCGTTCGTGGTGCTCTGCGTCAGCAGGGTAGCGGCGTCCAGCACGTGCTTGGCCGCGTCGTCACTGAGGCTCGAATCGTTGCCGGCCGCAATGACCTTTGCGATGTCGACGATCTCCTCGGGGGAATAGGAGTCGAACTCGATGCGGGTCGCGAACCGCGACCGCAGACCGTCGTTGCTCTCCAGCAGCCGGTCGATGTCGTTGCTGTAGCCGGCGATGATGACGACCAGCCGGTCACGGTCGTTCTCCATCCGCGCGAGCAGAGTGTCCAGCGCCTCGGTGCCGAACGGGTCGGCACGTCCGTCGCGCTCCTGCACCAGGGTGTAGGCCTCGTCGATGAACAGCACCCCATCCATCGCACGGTCGATGGTGCGCGCGGTCTTGGCCGACGACTGTCCCTCGTACTCGGCGACGAAGTCCTTGCGGGAGGTCTCGACCAGTTTCGGTTCGGCGATGACCCCGAGCCCGGCCAGGATCTGCGCGACGACCCGCGCAATGGTCGTCTTCCCCGTTCCGGGAGGGCCGGTGAAGATCATGTGCTTGGACGCCTGGGCGACCTTCATCCCGCGCGCGGCACGCACTTTCGCCATCTGAGTGGCCGCGCGGTAGCGCTCGATCTGCTCTTTGACCCTGGTCAGGCCGATCTGGCGGTCCAGCTCGGCCTGCGCTTCGGTCAGCATGCTCTCCCGGCCGGAGTTGTCAGCCTGTGCGCTGGCGGGATCCCACAGGTCGCGGCGCGACGCGATCTTGTCGGCTGTGGTGGTCTGCAGCCGGTACGACGTATCCCGCAGTGCCGCAGCCACGTCGGGCGACGGGTGGGAGGCCTGCAGCCATTCGAGCAGGCGCACCGCGGCGTCTTCGTTACCCAACCCGCGATAGGCCATCGCCGAGTACCACGCAATCGCGCGGTTACAGGCCTGGGCGGCGGGCCCCGAGTTGGCTTCCACCAGACGCCGCTCGGCCTCGGTGAACAGACCGAGGTTGGCTGCGGCGACGCCGTGGGCCACCAGCGCCGCACCGGTCAGGAACTTATCCGGCCAGGACGATGCGGTGCGCACCTGATCGATGACATCGCTCCAGCGTTCGGCGGCCGCGTAGATGACCGCCTTGACCCACGACACCAGATGCTCGCCACCCGCGGCCGGAGCGGTGTCGAGCGCCTCCATCGCGTCGGCGTAGTTGCCCGCCGCCGCCTCGCTGACCGCGAAGCTCAACGTGATCGACAACGGCGAGTTCACCGGATAGGTAATGTCGCCGAACATTCCGCCGATCGGCACCCGGGCGCCCAGGCTGTTCATCGACACCTCGGCGGCGCCGGCAAGTTGGCCGAAGTTGTTGCGCGAGTACCACGCCCGGAACATCGTGACCCGGTCGGTGTCACCGCAGCGGATCCGGCCCACCCACGCATCGCAGGCGGCTTCGTCGAACGTCGTGATCTCGGTGAACAGTTCGAGCGATCGGGCCTGCGCGGTGGGCAGCAGCCCCACCGCGGTGCCGAAAACACCGGCGAGTTGGTCAGTCATGGTCACCTATGTAACGGTTCATGAACAGCTCGGCGCGGGCTGTGCGAGCCTGTTCCGGAGTGGGCAGATTCAGATCCCGGGCAAGGAAGTCCCGGGTCGCCACGCTGTCGTGGCCCTGCTCGCGCATCCCGTCGAGCATCATCGTGTATTGGGCCGATCTGGCATCCTGGGTTGCCAGGCCGGCGATCACGACGATCTCGTCGGCGAGCATGACCTCGCTGAGCGTTGCCGCGCCGGCCGACAGCTCCACGTCGTGGACACTGCCGTCGATGTAGGTCGTGACGGTCACGGTGCCGGGCGGATTCGTGACGGTGAACATCGGCATACTTGCCTCGGAGTCCGCGGAGTCCGGATAGGCATCCGAAGACGGGTAGTCACCGAGGATTTCGCTGAGCTCGCTGTCGGCGTGGCTCATGTCGGCGGCAGGCAGGTCGAGCGCCGCCAGGTCGTAGAAGTCCCCGTCCTCGGTGAAATCCGAAGAGTGGGAACCGGGCGGGGGTTTGGGCACCGTGTCTTCGCCTTTCCTAGTACGCGAAGGAGTGGTGGCGCTCCGGTGCGCCGACGTCCTTGTGCTCGAACCATGATGCGGAGGGCAGGAATTCGACGAGGCCGTCGAGCGCACGTTGCAGGTTCTCCTGCGTGCCCGGCAGGAAGCTTCCGTACAGTTCGCCGTTGACGCGCCGCGGAATCGACACGATGCGGCCGTGTGAGCAGTCCAGCACACCGGCGCCGACGCCCGCCTCGGAGTGCGTCCCACCCGGATGCCGTTCGCCGGCGGTGATCTCCACCCAGCTGTGCGGTGCGGCGATCGCTTCGGCGTAGATCTTCGCCGAGTGAGGCGGCTGGCCGTAGCCGCTGAGCTGCTCCGCAGTGCGGGTCTCGGCCAGGGCGCTGACGATGCCGGTGAGCGGCTCGACATCGGCCGGCGTCCCGGCGCCGATGACGACCGTCAGCATCGCCGCAAGCCCGATCTGCGGCGCGACCCGTTGCAGGACCAGCATCTGGTCGTCGCGAGCGGCGACGACGTGCCGATCACCCTTGCGGCACACCACGAATCGCACCATCTTCTCGCCGTCATCGCGGCGCCACCATCGGCAATCCAGGGTCCGGTCGGCACGGCTGAGCGTGTCCACCATCGCCGCCACCTCGGGGTGTGGGCCTCCGTGGGCATCCAGGATTCCCTGTGCCGTCAGGTCGCGCGTCACCTGATCCCAGACGAGCGTGCGTTGGTCCTCATAGGGGATGTTCGGTCGGATTCCCAGCGCCGGCGGAAAGTCGACGAGTTGCAGGCGGTCGGCGATGACAAGCATCCCGTCGATCGTGACCTCGACCCCCACCACATCGTCGTAGTGGGTGGGTTCGAGGTTCCGAAACAGCGGTCCGGTCACCACAGAGCGCCTCCCCCGGGATCAGGCATTGCTTTGCCACACCCCCTTGGAACATCGATCTGGACCATCTGGCACATCCCTTCCTCGGGGGACTGTACCAGCGGTATTGGAGGGTCAAGCACACTATTTTTCCCGATCGCGGCCCGCTGCATGCACTGCGTGGAGAAACTGCGTGACCGGCGAGTTTCGCTCTGCACCAGGGTGTTTGACGTTAGCGAAAATTTTAGGCCGACGTTCACCGCTTTCGGACGCCCGGCCCGATGCCTGCGCACAACGGTTGCGACAAAGCATCCGTCGGGTTCCCCGCCGACCCTTCGCAGCCTGGATGGACTTGTTTGCTGGGGTAGGAGTACGGCTAGGCTTGAGGAGTGACAGACCGCGACGAGACCCTGCGGACCGAGCAGATGCCCACCACCGCCCCGCCGGACTGGACACCGCCCACCCGCCCGGTTCCACCGGTCAGTCAACCTGGCCATCCCCCGCTGCAGCCGTGGCCGCCACAGCCGGGCCCGACCACGCCTGCGCAACCGACGATGCCACCGCTACCGGCGAGCTACGCCGACGGCATCCGCTCCCAGCAGTTGGTTCCGACGCCGAAGGTCCTGCCCGGTCACGGTTGGCGGCTGGCGGTCTACAAGGCCACGTTCGGCCTCGTCAATCTCGGTCCGTCCCCGCAGGAGCGGCGGCTGGCCGCTCTGGAGGCGGCCGTGCGCGGTCCGCTGCGCGGGCATTTCAAGGTCGGGGTGATGGGCAAGGGCGGTGTCGGCAAGACCACCGTGTCGGCCTGTATCGGCTCGATCTTCGCCGAGCTGCGCCAGGAGGACCGGGTGATCGCCGTCGACGCGGATACCGCGTTCGGCAAACTGGGCAGCCGCGTGGACCCGAAGGCGCAGGGATCGTTCTGGGAGCTGACCTCCGATCAGCATCTTGAGACGTTCGCCGACCTGCGTAACCGTCTGGGCCACAACGCTTCCGGCCTTTACGTGCTCGCCGGCGAAGCCAGCCCCGCGCGCAGGCGGGTGCTCGACGCCGCGATCTACCGCGAGGCGATGGCCCGGCTGGATCGGCATTTCTCCATCGCGATCGTGGATTGCAGCTCGACGATGGATTCACCCGTCACCCAGGAGGTGCTGCGCGATCTCGACGCGCTCGTGGTGGTGTCGTCGCCGTGGGTCGACGGTGCCGCCGCCGCGGGCCAGGCATTGGACTGGCTCACCGCCCGTGGGATGACCTCGCTGCTTCAGAACACCGTCGTGGTGCTCAACGACAGCGACGGGCACGCCGACAAGCGCACCAGAAGCATTCTTGCCGAGCAGTTTTCCGGCCACGGCCAGCTGGTCGTCGAGGTGCCGTTCGACGGGCGGCTGCGCCCGGGCGGCGTGATCGGCGGCAGCGCGCAGATGTCTCGCGCCGCCCGCCGCAAGCTTGTCGAGGTGTGCGCGGCGCTGGCCAGCTTCTACCCGACCCAGGACGATCACCACCGCGACCGGCGCTGACGCATCAGATCTGGCTGATGAGGGCCTCGATCGCGGCGGCCTCGGCTTGCGAGATCGGCTCTCCCGCTTCGCTGTGCTCGATGGCCTGCTCGGAAACACCTGCCGCCTGGGCGGTTTCGAGCACAGTCAGGTTGGCGCGGCGGCGCGCGGCGTAGAGCCGATGCCCGAGCGTCGCGCGCGGCGCGCGGGCGGCGCGCATCATCAGGTCGTCGTACAGGCCACGCACCGTGCTCAATGCCTTGATCAGGGTCGGCGTCACCCGGCCGATGCGGGCGGCGCGGGACGCCACCGCCTCGAGCTGGCGCAGATCGGTCAGGATCGCGGTGACCCGCGGGATGAACGTGTCGTCGTCGGGGCCAGGCAGCGCGGCGACGGTCGCGTCGAACGCGTGCACCGCGGTGATGACCGCCTGCGCGATCAGGGACACCTCGTCACCGCTGGGCTGTAATGTCTGCGCCGGCTGCGCCGAGGTGGTCCGCACCGGTTCGCCGCGGCGCAGTGCGGCGATGGCGCCGGAGGGCCACTGCAGGATCTCTTCGAGCCGCGCGCGGGTGCGCTCCCGCGGCCAACTGCGGCCCTTCTCGAAGGCGATCAATGCGCCGGCGTTGATGATTCCCTGAGCCGCCAGGCTCCGCTGGCTGATGTTCAGTTCACGCCGTCGCGCCGCGGCCGCCGATCCCGCGCGAACCATGCCGGGATCCGGCGCACCGATCGCTCCGTCGATCGGTTCGGCGTTGGTCATCTACCCGGGGTCCCTCGTGCGGTCTGGCGCGGCGCGGTCATCGTACCGAGCTATGTATCACGGCCGGCGATGCGGTTACCGAAGCAGCGCCGCACCAAAACTACATCATCTCGGCGGTCTATACCGTAACAATGCGACGGAATTGTGGCAGACTTCGCTCCGGCGCCCAAAACCGTAGCGCTGTCATTTAGCGACGTCAGGCGTATTGGCGTTGCGCGCACCGTAGTAAGGCGCGGGACTCTGATCCGCAATACCGCAGCACTAACTGTTGCAGCGCTACGGTTTGGCGGTTACGTTGTTCGACATCGCGGCGGAGACCGCCGGACCGGACGAGAAGGAGCGACCGATGAACGCCAAGTCGTGGGATGAGACGCCGATCGGCGAGTGCACGCGGGATCCCGAGCGGTGGACCACAACGGCTGATGACGACGCCAAGAAGATCTGCCGGTCCTGCCCCCGGCGGTGGCTGTGCGCCCGCGAGGCCTACGAGTCGCCGCGCGCGGAAGGCCTCTGGGCGGGGATCTACGTCCCGGAGTCCGGCCGCGGCCGGACTTTCGCGCTACGTCAGCTCAAGTCGCTGGCCGAGCAGAACGGCTACCCCGTCGGCACCCGCCGGGTGTACTACGCCGATATCGCGTGACGCGAACCGAGCTATCCCGAGCAGGAATACATCCCCGCACCCGTCGGTTACATGATGCGACGGTGCCGAGCATGCCCCGGGCCCCATCCACAAAAGTCGCTTCGAGCGACCACTCGCCGAGAGGCGCAGGCGGCACCGTCTCACCACACTCACCACGTGTCGACGAACCGGCTCCCCTCGGGGGCCGGTTTTTTCGTCCCCGCCGCCGCCAGCGTCGACGCGATCACCGCGCGGGTATCCGCCGGGTCGATCACGTCGTCGATCTCGAAAAGCATCGCCGCGTTGAGCGCCTTGGCGTTCTCCTGCGCCGCGGCGGTCGCCGCCGCCACGCGGGCTTCGCGCTCGGCCTCGTCGGGAATCGCCTCAAGCTCCTTGCGCAGCCCCAGCCGCACCGCGCCCTCCAGGCCCATCGGCCCGAGGTGCGCACCCGGCCAGGCCACCGTCAGCACCGGTTCGTGCAGGCTGCCGCCGGCCATCGCCTGCGCGCCCAATCCGTACCCGCGGCGCAGGATCACCGCGATCATCGGCACCCGAAGTGCGGCTCCGGCCACCAGCATTCGCGAGGCGCGGCGCACCAGGGACTCGGCTTCGGCGGCCGGCCCGACCATGTAGCCCGGGCAGTCGATCAGGGACACGACCGGCAACCCGAACGCATCGCAGAGCTGCAGGAAGCGGGCCGCCTTGTCCGATGCGGCCGCGGTGATCGCGCCCGCGGTGAACCGGGTGTCGTTGGCGATGATCCCGACGGGTCGTCCCTCGATCCGCGCCAGCGCCGTCACCATCTCCCGCGCGAACCGCGGCCGCAGGAAGGTCACCGAATCCTCGTCGGCGAGGGTCTCGATGATCGGCGCGACATCGTAGGCGCGGCGGGCGCGTTCGGGCACCGCGGTGCGCAGCGCCGACTGATCAGCGGCGCTCCAGGTGCCGACCGCTCCGTGGAAGTACCCGATCAGCCGTTTCGCGACAGCGACCGTCTCGGCTTCGTCGTCGACCAGCACGTCGACGTTGCCGTTGGGCTCCTGCACCGCCATCGGGCCGACGGCGTCGGGCGCGACATCGCCGAGCCCGCCCCCGGCGATCATCGCCGGACCTCCCATGCCCAGCGACGCATCCCGGGTCGCGACGATCAGATCGGACGCGCCGGCGATCACCGCGTTGCCGGCGAAGCAGCGGCCCTTGACCACCGCGATGCGCGGCACCAGCCCGGACAGCTTGGCCCACAACGCGAATGCCCTGGTGTCCAGTGACGACACCGCCGGGTAGTCGGTGTCGCCGGGGCGACCTCCCCCGCCCTCGGCGAAGAACACGGTCGGCAGCCGCATCCGCTCGATCAGCTCGAACAACCGGTCCTTCTTGCGGTGGCCCAACCCGCCCTGCGTCCCGGCCAGCACGGTGTAGTCGTAGGACAACACCGCGCACGGGTGTCCGTCGATCCGCGCGGTCCCGGCGACCAGCCCGTCGGCCGGGGTGCGCGCGATCAGGTCCTCGACCTCGCGGCGCATCCGTTGCGGGGCGATCGCGAACCGGCCGTACTCGACGAACGAGCCGTCGTCGACCAGATCGGCGACGTTCTCGCGGGCGGTGCGCCCACCGGCGGCGTGCCTGCGGGCCACCGCATCGGGGCGCGCGGCGTCCTGGGTCAGCGCGCGCCGGCGCGCCAGCTCGGCCAGGTCGTCGCGGATCGGCTCCTGCTCAGGCATCGAGTTTCGCGATGGCCGTGGCGATTTCGTCGAGCAGCGCATCGACCTGGCTCGCGTCGAAACCGCGCTTGCCGAACGGCGGCTTGTTGAACCGGACGTTGCGCACGTCCTGGGCGCTCAGGTGTCCGCGGCCCTCCAGGCGTCGCGCGCACAGCGCGAGGAAATCGGTGACCGCCTTCTCGTTGTACCCGCGCTTATTCCAGGGCGGCTTCTCGAAGGTGATGGTGCGCAGGTACTCGGCCGTGACGGTGCCGTCGCTCATGGCGCCAGAGTAGACGGACCGTGCAGTCGCTCAGATGGCGATCTGTTCGTCGCCGTCGCCGCGCCACACCTCGACGGCCTGCTGCAGCGGCAGATCCAGCGCGTCACACAGACTCACCACGGTGCCGAAGCTGGGGCTGGGCATCCTGCCGACCTCGATCTTGCGCAGCGTCTCCGGGGAGATCCCGGCCGCCCGGGCCACGTCGTCGGGTGCTCGGCCGGCCCTCGCCGTCCGGATCAGCGCACCGAGACGCTGTCCGGCGCGGATCTGTTCGGGACTCAACGGGACGCGCACCATGAAAGCCACCCTAGCCCAAGCGGTATTCAAATACCGATCCTGGTACTGTCGTTTCGGTATAAAAATACCGAGCACATGGAGCGATGCATGATCGAACTCAAGACGCCCGCCGAGATCGACAAGATGGCCGTCACCGGCGAATTCGTGGCGCAGACGCTGGCCACCCTGGCAGGCGTCGCCGAACCCGGGGTCAACGTGCTGGACCTCGAGCGGCGGGCCCGCACGCTCGTCGCCGACCGCGGCGCGGTGTCCTGCTACTGGGACTACGCCCCGTCGTTCGGCAGCGGTCCATTCCGCAACGTCATCTGCCTGTCGGTCAACGACGCTGTGCTGCACGGACTTCCGCGCGACCACGTGCTGCGCGACGGCGACCTGCTGTCGATGGACTTCGCGGTGTCGATCGACGGCTGGGTCGCCGACGCAGCCGTCACGATCGTCGTCGGCGACGGCCGCGACGACGCCGACCGGGCCCTGGTCGACTCCACCCGGCGGGCACTGGCCGCCGCCGTCGCCGCGGCGGTTCCGGGTGGGCACCTCGGTGACATCTCCGCGGCAATCGGTGCCGTCGCGCACAGTGGCGGTTACGCGGTCAACACCGATTTCGGCGGCCACGGAGTCGGCCGGACCATGCACGAGGATCCGCATGTCCCCAACCGCGGCAAGCCCGGCCGCGGCCTGGTGCTGCGGCCGGGCATGGTGCTGGCGCTGGAACCGTGGTGGGGCCGGGGGACGGCGCGGCTGACCGTCGACGACGACGGCTGGACGCTGCGCTCGGCGGACGGTTCGAACACCGCGCACTCCGAGCACACCGTCGCGATCACCGAGGACGGGCCGCGCGTGCTCACCACCCTCAACTAGTTATCCACAGGGCCGGGCTCGGCCCCTGTGGAGTGTCGGTGTGGCGGCATAGCGTTCGGACATGACGAACTGGATCAACACCGTGAGCCGCGATCACGTCGAGCGCGCGGTCCGCGGCCGCTTCACCCAGGCCAACCACGGCAAGCCGCACATGCTGCGCAAGATGGCGCGCGGCGACTGGCTGGTCTTCTACTCACCGAGAACGGTGTATCCGGACGGCCCACCGCTGCAGGCGTTCACCGCGATCGGCCGGGTCGCCGACGACGACGCCTACCAAGCCGACATCAGCCCCGAGCTCCAGCCGTGGCGACGCAACGTCGACTTCCTGGACTGCGTCGAGACACCCATCCGTCCGCTCCTCGATCACCTCGGCTTCATCGAGGACAAGACGCGCTGGGGCTACAAGTTCCGGTTCGGCGTCTTCACGATCAGCGATGCCGACCTCGACGTGATCCGCTCGGCGATGCTGGTGTCGGCGCCTACGCTGACGCAATGAGCAACACCGACCCGGCGCCCCCCGAAGTCGATTGCACGGCCACGGGATTCGCCGGTGTCCTGCATCCCCGGGAGGTGCCGCTCGGCGGCCCCCGCGCGATCCGGGTGCGACGCACGCTGCCGCAACGGGAGCGCTCGCTGATCGGGGCGTGGTGTTTCGCCGACCATTACGGTCCGCACGACGTGCGCGGCGGTACCGGGATGGACGTGCCCCCGCACCCGCACACCGGGCTGCAGACGGTCAGCTGGCTGTTCAGCGGCGAGGTCGAGCACCGCGACAGCGCCGGGGTGCACGCGATGGTGCGCCCCGGGGAGCTGAACCTGATGACCGCGGGCGCGGGCATCTGTCACTCCGAGGTGTCGACGTCGGCGACGACGACCCTGCACGGCGCGCAGCTGTGGGTCGCGCTGCCCGACTCCGCCCGCGACACCGACCGCGACTTCGCGCACTACGCACCCAGGCCGCGCAGCTCCGGTGGGGTCACCTCCCGGGTGTTCCTCGGCGAGCTCGACGGTGACCGCTCTCCGGTGCACACCTTCACCCCGCTGCTCGGCGCACAGCTCGACCTCGACCCCGGCACCGAGGTCGCCCTCGACATCGACGAGTCCTTCGAGCACGGGGTGCTGGTGGATCAGGGTGACGTGGTCGCGTGCGGATCGGCGCTGGCCGTCGCCGACCTCGCCTACCAGGGCACCGGCCACAGCCGCCTGCACCTGGCCAACCGCGGGGACGGCCCGGCGCGGGTGCTGGTGCTCGGCGGCACGCCGTTCGGCGAGGAACTGGTGATGTGGTGGAACTTCGTCGGCCGCAGCCACGCCGACATCGCCGCATACCGCGAGCAGTGGGAGCAGCACGACACGCGATTCGGTGCCGTCGCCGGCTACGAAGGACGCGTCGCACGCCTGCCCGCCCCGCCGCTTCCGAACGCCACCCTGCGTCCGCGCCCCAACCCCCGGGTATAGAGGAGGGCATGAGCACAGACAAGACAGGCGCGCCCACCGAGGTGACGGCCGAGTCGGACCGTTTCGCGATCTCCGTCGACGGCACCAAGGCCGGCTTCACCGAGTTCGTCGACCACGGGCAGCAGCGGATCTTCCCGCACACCGAGATCGACGACGCGTTCGGCGGGCGCGGGCTGGCGACGATCCTGGTCCGCGAAGCGCTCGAAGCGACCCGCGCCGAGGGCAAGCGGATCGTCCCGGTCTGCTCGATGGTCGCGAACTTCATCGACAAGAACCCCGAGTTCAAGGACGTCACCGATCCGGTGACCGATGAGGTCAAGGGCGTCCTGTCCGGACGGTGAGCACACCGGCTGCGCTAATGTCCGGGCGGTGAGCAGCCACGCGATCTACGAGCCCGACGGTGACTCATTCGTCCCGACCAGTTGGGCGCGCGGCCCGTGGGGGCAGACGATCAGTGGCCACTACGTCGGCGGCCTGCTCGGCCACGTCATCGAGCGCGACGCCGCCGACCCCGACCTGCAGCCCGCGCGGTTCACCGTCGACCTGATGCGGCCCGCCTTGCTCGCCCATCCCGTGCGCGTGACCACGGAGGTCGTCCGGGAAGGCCGCAGGCTCAAGCTCGTCGACGCGACGATGGTGCAGGACGGTACGGTCGTCGGCCGCGCGTCCGCGCTGTTCCTGCGCCGCGGCGACCAGCCGCAGGCTGACCGGTTCACCACCGCGATCGCGATGCCGGACATCCCGTCGGACCCGCCGACCGTCGAGGTCCAGACGCTCGTGTGGTCCTTCGGCAAGGACGGCGACACACCCAGCCTGGGGCTGAACGCCTGGGCCCACGACGGGCCCAAGTACGTCTGGGCGAACGAGCTCGGCCAGATCGTCGCGGGCGCCGAGATGACCCCGTTCGTGCGCACCGCGCAGGCCGGGGACTTCGCGAGCTCGCTGACCCACTTCGGCGAGGACGGGCTGCCGTTCATCAACGCCGACTACACGTTGGCGCTCAGCCGCCTGCCCGTGGGTCCGTGGATCGGCCTGGCCGCGCTGACCCACGACAGCGACGCCGGGGTGGCCACCGGCACGGCCGTCGTCGTCGACGAGAAGGGCCCGATCGGCACCGCCACCGCGACCGCGCTGGCCAACCCCGGCTTCAAGCCGCCGCGGGAATTCAGCTGAGGCTCAGAGATACTGCGCGGTGCTGCCCGAGATCGGCATGCCCTGCATGCCGAGCTTGCGGTGATCCCAGCTGCGCGTGCGGCCCGGGACCACCCGCACGCTGATCCGGTTGTTCATCATCTGCTCGACGAACGGGCGCATCTCCTCGGTGTAGGGACCGGTGTAGCGCTCCCACACGCTGATGCCGACGCGCAGATTGGTCTCCGGGTCGTCGTAGATCTCGGCCGTCCCGTCGATCGACACGCCGCGCAGGGTGTCGTAGGTCAGACCGTCCTCGATCATCACCGTGATCGTCGGATCCCGGCGCAGGTTGACGGCCTTCTGCGACTTGCCCTTGGTCTCGAACCAGATCTCGCCGTCGATCACGGCGTACCACATGGCGACCAGGTGCGGCCGCCCGTTCGACAGCACGGTGGCCATCGTGGCGGTGCGGCTGCGGTCGATGAACTCGGCGATCTCGCCGTCGGACATCACGATCTTTGCGCGCTCATTCTTACCCACGCGTCGATACTCGCAGGTCATCGTCGCCGACCGGGCACGACCCGCAGGTTTCGAACATGCGTGCGATGGGCAATCGGGAAGGCATGAGCGACACCAACACCTCCGCAACAACCCCCGCAAGCACCCCCGCGCCCCGCGAGAACGCCGAGAAGGACACCTCGCAGTGGGTCACCGGGGACGAACCGATGACCGGACCGCAGCGCAGCTATCTGCAGACCCTGGCCCAGGAAGCCGGCGCCGAGGTCCCCGAGGACGCCACCAAGGCCCAGGCGTCGGAGTTGATCGACGAACTCCAGCAGCGCACCGGCCGCGGCGCCTGAGGCCCTGCTCCGGCCCGTCGAGATCAGACCGAACTGCTGAAGCCGGCGATGCCGTTGCGGGCCGCCGCCTGCACCGCGGGCAGCGCACGCACATCCGACATCACCGCCCGCAGTGACGTTCTCGCCGCGGCGTCAGCGACCCCGTGGAGCTCGCCGCGATTCTGACCGCTCGCGTGGAACCGGTACTGGCTGCCCTCGGTCAGGCACAGCGCCGTCGTCGCGAACTCGGCCGGTGCCACGTCGATGAACTCCCCGGATGCGACGCCTTCGGCGATGATGTCGGCCAGCCGGGCCGACAACTCGTCGTAATCGTCCTGGAAGTCGCTGAAGACCTCCGGCTGTTTCTTGGCGGCCTGCTCCAGGTCGTAGAAGTTCAACGGCGCCGTGCACATCTGCACGACGTCCTGGTACAGAACGATGTAGAGCCGGACCGCGGCGGGCTCGTCCCGCTCGGACAGTGCCCTCGCCGCCTCCAGCGACACCCGATTCTGATTCATGATCCCGCGCAGGATCTCGTCCTTGGACCGGAACCAGTAGTAGAGCGAAGACTGGCCCAACCCGGCCCGCTCGGCGATCGCGTCCATCCGGGTGGAGCCAAAGCCCTTCGCCGCGAACAGTTCTGCCGCCGCTTTCAGGATGTCCCCGCGGGGGTCCTCGGCGACAACCCCGCTGCGGCGGGGCCTGCCCCCCTGCGACGGCGCCTTGGTCATACGGTCATGGTAAGTCACGTGCTCCCTCGGGATCGGCTATCGCTGTGCGGCATTCGACACGCGGTGGGCCCTCTGAGTCGGGGCCCACCGCGTGTCGTCCGGTCAGTCCTTGACGGCGAACAGCGCGTCGTAGTCCGCGGGCTCCTCGTCGATGATCCCGTACTGGACCACCGCCGCGCCGTAGTCGCGCAGTGCCTGCCCGTCGTCCTCGGTCGGGAACTTCGGGAAGTTCACCTGGTCGATGATCGCGGCGTCGATCCCCATCTCGGCGACGGCCACCTCACCGACGCGCGCCGGGTTCGCCTCGGCGAACGTGTTGACCTCGATCATCGCGTCCCGGAACGACTTCACCACGTCGGGGTTGGATTCGGCGTAGCTCTGCGACGTCGAGTAGTAGCCGCTCACCTGTTCCGGGAAAGACTCGGCACCGGGGCCGATTATCTGCTTCCACCCCTTGTTGAGGCCGGGCGTGCGGTGCGGCTCGGACACCCAGATCGCATCGACGTCGCCCCGCGCGAGGGCCTCACCCATGTCCGAGAACGGAAGCTGCGTCCATGTCAGTGTCTCGTGGTTGAGCCCCTGCTTGTCGAACACACGGCGGATTTCGACCTCACCGATGTTCTGCAGCGTATTGACTGCGATATTCGCGCCCTCCAGATCCTTCGGCTCATTGATTCCACTGTCCGGGAGCACCAGCACGCCGTGATCGTCCTCGTCGGGTTCGGAGTGCGGCGCCCACGCGGGCTGCACCAGCCGCAATGGCAATCCCTGATCGATCGCCGCGAGCTGGCTCACGATGTTCGAGTAGCCGAACTGGTTCTCACCGCTGAGCACCGACGGGATGACCGCCGCGCCGCCGTCGGCGAAGTTCACCGTCACGTCCAGGCCGTGCTTCTCGAAGATCCCCTCCTCGATCCCGACGAACAGCGGCGCGCTCAGGATCGCCGGGATCGTCCCGACGTTGACCTTGACCAGGCCGCCTTCGGTGGTCGCGGATTCGCTGCTCCCGCCGCCACCACCGCACGCGGTCAGCAGCGCGGCGGCCGAGGCAACCGCACCCCACCGCGCAATTTTCGAAAGTTGTTTCAACACAGATGTTCTCCGATCTCTTTGGCGTCAGGTGGTGGCGAGGGCCGCGTCGTTGCGGACCATCTCGCGGATACGGCTGAACACATGGGCGCGCAGGTGCGCGAACTCGGGCAGGGACTTGGTCTCGATCTGATCCCGGCTATCCGGCAGATCGATGTCGACGACCTCGGCGACACAGCTCGGCGAGCGCGTCACGATCGCGACCCGGTTGCTCAGATACACCGACTCGTCGACGTCGTGGGTGACGAACAGGACGGTGGTTCCGGTCTCGTCGCGCACCCGCAGCAGCAGGTCCTCCAGATCGGCGCGGGTCTGCGCATCGACCGACGCGAACGGCTCGTCCATGATGAGCACCGCCGGACGGTAGGCGATGGCCCGCGCGATCGCGACGCGCTGCTGCATCCCGCCGGACAGCTGAAACGGTTTCTTGTGCGCCGCGTCGGCCAGCCCGACCTCGGCCAGTGCCCGCTCGACCCGGGTCCGGCGCTCACCGGTGCTGATGCCCTTCTTCATCAGCGGCAGCTCGACGTTCTTCGCGACGGTGATCCACGGGAACAGCGAGCGGGCATAGTCCTGGAACACCACCGCGAAATTGGCGGGCGGTCCGTCCACCCGCTGGCCGTTGAACGTCACCGAGCCGCTGGTCGGCTGGTCGAGTCCGGCCACACAGCGCAGCAGCGTGGTCTTTCCCGCACCTGACGGGCCGACGATGCTGAACAGCTCGCCCTCCCGCACGGTGAAGGACATGTCGGCGACGGCGGTGAATCCGCCGCCCTTGCCGGGGTAGGTCTTCTCGAGGCTTGAAACGACGAGCATCGGGCACTGCCTTTCACATGTGGAGCGGACGGGAGCCTGGGGGTCAGCGAGTGTCGGAGCGCCGCGGGTCGCTCCACCGCAGCAACCGGCGTTCGACCATCGAGTAGAGGAAGGTCATGAGGAACCCGAGAATGCCCAGCACCAGGATCCCCGACCACATCGTCAGCAGCTGGAACGTCGCCTGCGCCTGGGTGATGACGAAGCCCAATCCCTTTTGGGCGCCGACCATCTCGCTGGTTACCATCAGGATCAGGCTGAGCGGGATGGCGATCCGCACCCCGACGAGCACCCGGGGCAGCACCGCGGGCAGCACCACGTAGATCTGGCGCTGCATCCCGGTGATGTTGAACGCCCGTGCCGAGGCGATCATCGTCGCGTCCAGGCGGCGAGCACCGTCGGCCGTGCTGAGCAGCACCGGCCACACACAGCCCAGCGCGATCAGGAAGATCTTCATCTCCGGGCTGACGCCGAACAGCATCATCGCGAACGGGATCAGCGCCGTGCTCGGGATCGCGCGGGCGAACTCCAGGGTCGGCGACACCATGCGCTCGATGATCGGGAGCTGGCCGACCACCAGCCCGACCGCGACCCCGACGACGATCGCGATGGTCAAGCCCGCGCCCAGCGTGGTGAGGCTGGCCTGGATGTTGGACAGTCCCTCCGGCGTGGTCCAGTACTCGCCGGCCTCGGCGATGATCGCCGACAGCGCGGGGAAGTACGCGGTCCCGCTGTTGGCCGACAGCACGAACCACGCCGCCAGCGCGCCGAAGGCACCGATCACGCCGAGCACCGCGCGGCCGCGCCCGGTCGTGGAGACCGCCATCAACGTCGTCATCGCGTATCCCCCAGTCCCTGTGCCGACAGCACCTTGTTCTCCAACCGGCGCATCAGCGCGTTCAGCGCGATCCCGGCCAGCCCGCTCAGCACGATGAAGGCGTACATGCGGGCGGGGTTTCCGGCCGATCGCGACATCGTGATCTCGTAGCCGATACCGGGCATCTGGATGATGATCTCGGCGGTCACCACCAGGATCAGCGTCGTCGAGGTGGCCAGCCGGATCGCGGTCGTCAGGTACGGCAACATGCTGGGCAGCTGGATCCAGCGGATCTTCTGCCAGGTCGTCAGGTGGTAACTGCGGGCGGTCTCCAGCCCTACCGGATGCGCGGCCCGCACACCGGCGATCGCCGGCACCAGCACCTGCCAGAACGCGGCGAACACCGCCAGGAACAGCGCACTCTGGGACCCGGTGCCGATGGTCAGGACCACCAGCGGGATCAGCGCCACCGACGGCACCGGCCGGAGGAACTCGATGACCGGCCTCAGCAGCGCCTCCAGCGGAGTGAGGAGACCGAGCATGATCCCCGCCGCGGTGCCCAACACGACCGCGATGCCCAGCGCGAGCAGCCAGGTGCTCATCGTCTGCCACAGCGCCGAGACCATCGCCGTGCCGGTCAGCTCGGTGACGAACGCCTCCGCGATCTGGCTGGCCGGCGGAAAGTAGCCGGAAGGCAACACGTCTGTGCGGGTGAGGATCTCCTGCAGGCCGATCAGGCCGACGATGAACACCACCGTCAGCAGGCGTCCGTCGAGCGCGAACGAGGGGAGGCGGCGGGGCCTTCCTCGGCGGTCAGTTGGAAGCGTCATCGCGGTGACTGCGGTCATGATTCGAACTCCAGGTACCGGTTGATCTGCAGGTTGCCCACACCGGATCGGTATTCCTTGCGGGTGCGCTCGTAGTCGAAGTGCAGTCGGGAGTAGTCCACCATCTTGTTGGCGATCGGAATCCGCTCCTGCTCGAACACCTGCAACGCCGCGCGGACGTCGTCGTGCTCGTCGAGGCGCTGGGCCAGGACCTGCCCGTCGATCAGCGCCTGGTTGGCGCCCTGGGCCATCCCGGGATACATCGGGTGCGCGGAGTCGCCGATCAGCGTGACCCGGCCGTCCACCCAGCGCGGCAGATGGTCGCGGTAGTGCCCGATCTCGCGGCCGATGATGGATTCCGGTTCGGTACAGGCGATGATCCGTGGCACCGGCGTCTCGGTCCACGTGTCATAGACGGCGCGGAACTCGTCGAACGTGGACAGCCCGCCGATGGAGCCGTACCAGTAGGCGTGGGTCGCGTCGATCGGGATCCAGCCGAAATGCCCTTCGGCGCCGTACACGTCGGCCTGCACGTTGCCCGGGACGCCGGCCTCGGCGGTCGGGAACACCCCGCGCCAGCGCACGATTCCCTCGTCGGTGAACTGGGGCGCCGCCCCGAGCATGGCGTTGCGGATCCGCGACCCGATGCCGTCGGCGCCCAGCAGCACATCACCGTCGGCGCTGCGGCCGTCCTCGAAGTGCACGGTCACTGAATCGTCGGTCTGGCTGTATCCCACCGCCGTGGTGTCGAACGCGATCTCGCCCGGCTCGAGCGCGTCGGCGAGCATCGCATTCAGCCGGCGCCTGCGTGCCCCGGTGACCGGCGCGCCCAGTTCCTGCGGCCACGGGCTCACGTCGACATCGGAAGTCATGGTGCCGTCGCTGTCGAGGGCCCACCACCGGTCCATCGCGGCGGCGAACGACCGGAACTGCCCGCCCAGCCCGAGGCCGTCGATCACCCGCACCCCGTTCGGCCAGATGTTGAGTCCCACACCGGCAGTGCGGAGTTCGCTGTCACTTTCGAAGATCTGGACCTGCCAGCCCTTCTGTTTCAGGTGCAGGGCGGACGAGAGCCCCGCTACTCCGCCGCCACAGATCAATGCTGTTGGCACGACTTCTGTTCCTTCCGATATGTCTTGTGGGCTGGGCGATCCCGCGTCGTCGCGGATCAGCGGTCGTCCGGGGACGCTCCGCTCAGTCGCTCGAGCGCCTTGATCAGGGCGCTGTGGTCGAGCCCGCCGTCGCCGGCCGAGCGCAGCGCCTGCACCAGCTGGGTGATGACACCGGTCAGCGGCACCGCGATCTGCGCCCGTTCGGCCGCGGCGAGGGCGATCTTGAGGTCCTTGTGGTGCAGGTCCAGCCGGAAGCCGGGGGTGAAATCGCGAGCCAGCATCTTCGGCGCCTTCACCTCCAGCACCTTGCTGGCGGCCAGTCCGCCGCCGAGCACGGCCAGCGCCGCGTCGATGTCGACCCCGGTGCGCTGCAGCAGCGTCACCGCCTCACCCACCAGAGCGAGGTTGCCCGCCACCAGCATCTGGTTGGCCGCCTTCACGAGCTGCCCCGACCCGGCCGGGCCGACGTGCATCAGCGTGGCCGCCACCGCCATGAGCACCTCGCCGGCGCGGCGCACCGCGTCCGCGTCGCCGCCCATCATCACCGCGAGCGTCCCGGCTTTGGCGCCGACGTCCCCGCCGCTGACGGGCGCGTCCACGAACGCGATGTCGTGCTCGGCCAGCCGAGCGGCGATCGCCACCGCGGCCTCGGGAGAGATTGTGCTGCAATCGATCACCAGCGAACCGGGCCGCAGTGTGGACACCACGCCCGCGTCACCGAACAGCACCTCCTCGACCTCGGGCGAGTCGGGCAGCATCGTGATGACGACGTCCGCCTTCTCCCCGACATGGCCGGGGCTGGTGCCGCCGACCGCACCCCGGGCCTCGAGCGCCTCGACCTTCGCGCGGGATCGGTTGAAGACCACCACCTCGTGGCCGGCGTCGACCAGATGGCCGGCCATGGGCTCGCCCATCACGCCGAGTCCGATGAATCCGATGTTCATGGTCACACTCCTCAGTACCCGAGGGTCAGGTCGACGACATTGCGGAACTCCCGACCCTCGACCAGCCGCTGCAGGTTGTCGACGAACACGTCCACCTGCCGGTCGCCGAGCAACTGCGAGGCGTGCGAGTCGTGCGGGAACACCATGGCGCCCGGCGCTTTCCACAGCGGATCGTCGGCGGGCAGCGGTTCGTTGACGTGGCAGTCGATCAGCGCGCCGGACAGATGCCCGCGCTCGAGGGCGTCGGTGAGCGCGTCGGCGTCGTGGATCGCGCCGCGGGCGACGTTGGCGACCCATCCGCCGGGCTTGAGCGCTGCCAAGGCCTTCGCGTCGATCAGGCCGCGGGTGGCCGGGGTCAGCGGCGCGGCGATCACCAGGTAGTCGGATTGCGCCAGCGCGTCGAGCAATTCGGCGGTGGCGACCGTCTCGTCGAAGCCGTCGACCGGCTTGCCGCTGCGGTTGACACCGATCGTCCGGATGCCCAGCACCCGCGCGATCGTCGCCGTCCGCGCCCCGATGCTGCCGGTGCCCAGCACCGTCATCGTGGAGCCGGCCAGCTCACGGGCCGGCAGTTCCTTCCACTCCCGCGCGGCCTGGTTGTCCCAGCGCTCCCGCAGCATCTTCGCCTGCGCGAGGATGCCGGCGATCACGGTCTCGGCGATGGCGTTGGCCGCCACCCCGGACGCGTTGGCCAGCACCACGCCCTCAGGCATGATGCCCACCAGGTGCTCGGCGCCCGCGCTCATCGACTGCAGCAGTTTGAGATCCGGGTTGAACAGCTGCTCAAGCCCGGGCATCTTCAGGATGCCCTGCTCGATCTCGATCTCCTTCTTCGAGCCGCTGGTCTCGACCATGATCGCGTGCGGCGGACGCTGCGGCGCCTTGCCGGCGTTGAGCTCCGAGACCGGGATGTGTTCCAGCCACACGTCTTCGGCGACCCCGGTGATCCTGTCCTTCTGTTCCTGGGTCAGCCAGATTCCCTCGTCGGGATTCTCGGGGTTCTGGACCGCCTTGGGCAGACCCGCGACTACGACGTTGAGTGACACTCGCCTGGTTCTCCTGCTCTGATTCGCTGTGTGCTTCGGTGTGAAATGTGTGATGTCACGAGGTCTTGAGTAGCTCGCGCAGGCAAGCGTCGACCTCGTCCTGTTCTTCGGCGCGGATCCCGGGCCGTCCCGCGATATGCCCGAGCGGTGACACCAGAGGCCGCATCTCCCCGTCGGGGAGCCAGGCCACCTCGAGGGCGTTCTCGGCGACGGTGAAGTAGGTGTCGGTCACCGAGGGCATCAGCACGGTGCGGGCAGTGATGCGGCCGAGCCGCTGCCCCACCGTGTCCAGATCGCCGTCGGCGGCTCGCCACATCTTCAGCGCGGCCAACAGATCTCCGGCGTGCATGCCCTGGTGATCCTCGCCCCAGCGCGCGACCACGTCGGCCGGACTGGAGTACCCCAACTCCCGGTACACCTCGTCGGCGAAGAACTGCTCGCAGTAGGCCCAGCCGGCATAGACCCGGCCGAACGCGTCGAGCTGTTCCCGCGTGGCAT
Source organism: Mycolicibacterium parafortuitum (assembly GCF_010725485.1). NCBI lineage: Bacteria > Bacillati > Actinomycetota > Actinomycetes > Mycobacteriales > Mycobacteriaceae > Mycobacterium > Mycolicibacterium parafortuitum. The sequence continues at coordinate 1,408,209 of NZ_AP022598.1, forward strand.
CGCCGCCGGTCAGTGTGGCGCTGACCGAGTCGAGGAACACCTGGTTGATCGGCGAGCAGCGCGCCGCCGAGCAGAGCGCGTACACCGCGGACACCCGGTCGGGGTAGCGGGCCGCGAACTCCAGCGACTGCATGCCGCCCAACGACCATCCCGCGACCAGGCGCAGGTCCTTCACGCCCAGGCTGTCGAGGACGAGCTCCGCCGCACGCACGCTGTCGCCCAACCGCAACTCGGGAAACGGGGTGCCCGCCGACGTCGACGGTGACGTCGACACCCCGTTCCCGAAGTGGTCGACCACGACCACGAAGTGGTCAGCGGGATCGAGTGGGCGTCCCGGCCCGATCCACGGCTGGTAGCTGAGGTCGTCACCGGTGTAGTAGGTGAACAACAGCACCGCGTTGTCGCCGCTGGCCGACAGCGACCCGTAGGTGCGGAAGCTGACCTGCGCGTCGGGCAGCTCACCACCCGACGCCAGCGAGAATCCCTGTAGGGCAAGCTGATTCCTGGTGCCGCAGTCCTGGTCGGTCATCTCACCTGCCTTCGTCGTCGGGTTGTCGGGGCCGGGGTGGCCGGCTCAGAAGAACTTCAGGTAGCGATTGCGCTCCCAGTCGGTCACCGCCGTGGTGTAGGAGGTCCATTCGTCGCGCTTGTAATCGATGAACGACTTCCAGAGCTTCTCGCCGCACACCTCCTTGGTGAACGGGTCGGCCTCGAACGCGTCCACCGCCTCCTCGAGCGTGCGCGGCAGCAGTGCCACGCCGCGCTTCTGGTACTCGACGGGGTCAACCTCGTAGAGGTTCTCGGTGTGGAAGTGCTCCAGCTCCAGCTTCTCGCGCACGCCTTCCAGTCCCGCGGCCAGCAGCATGGCTGCCGCGAGGTGCGGGTTGGCCGCCGAATCCACTGCGCGGCACTCGATCCGGCCGCCGCCGAGCGGGATGCGCAGCATGTTGGTGCGGTTGTTGTTGCCGCAGCTGGCGAAGATCGGCGCCCACGTCGATCCCGACATGCTGCCTTGGCGAACCAGGCGCTTGTAGCTGTTCACCGTGGGCGCGATGACCGCGCAGATCGCCGCGGCGTGCCGGACGATCCCGGCCGCGAAGTGATAGCCGATCTCACTGAGGCCGGCGTTGCGCGGGTCGTCGGAGGACTCGAAGGCGTTGAGGCCGCTGTCCAGACCGGCCATCGACATGTTGAAATGCGCGCCTGATCCGGTGCGGTCGGCGAACGGCTTGGGCATGAAGGAGACGTAGGCGCCGTGCTTGCGGGCGACCTCGTTGGCCATCATGCGGAAGAACACCACGCGGTCGGCCATCGACAGCCCGTCTGCGTAGGCGAAGTCGATCTCGAACTGGCCCTGAGCGTCCTCGTGGTCGAACGAGTAGACGTCCCAACCGAGTTCGTTCATGTACTCGACAAGCTCGTCGAGCCAACCCAGGTTGTCGAGCAGGGAAGGGACCGCGTAGCAGGGCTTCTCCAGCGTGTCGCGCTCGCTGAGGGTGCTCGGACCCTTGGGCCCGTCCTCCAGGACGAAGAACTCGGTCTCGACGCCGAGGTTGAACTGGTAGCCCATCTCCTCGGCGGCCTTCATCTGACGGCCCAGGGTGTTACGCGTGGACGCCTCGAACGGCTCGCCGCCGACGTACAGGTCGGACAGGAACAGTGCGACGTCCTTGCGCCACGGCAGCACGAAGCCTCGGTCCAGGTCAGGGTGCGCGGAGAGCTCCTCGTCGCTGACGTCCTGCGGCAGTCCGTCCAGGGCCGCGCCGGTGAACAACTCCGAGCCCTGCGACATCTGCCGAAAGTGGTCGATCGGCACCATCTTTCCCTTGATGTTGCCGTGCAGATCCGTGTAGGCGGCGATGCTGAACCGCACGCCGTCCTCCTTCAACTGCTTGCCCAGCACCTCGGCCTCAGCCGCGTCATGCGTCATCGTCGGGACCCCTCATCGCTAGTTTCGATCACGTATCGAAACCGTAGGAAGGCGGTATTTCACGTCCATGGCGCTTGTGTTAACACCGGATTTCCATGCGCGATCCGGCCCTGGCGCCTCGGCGCTGGCTCGTCTCGTCGCGGAAACCGCTCGCGCCCAACCTGATCCGTCACCGGCGAGGGCACCTGGGGTCTACGGGCCCGCGAAGGCCCTCCGGTAACTCGACGGCGACATCCCCAGACCGCGGCGCAGATGATGACGCAGGTTCGCCCCCGAGCCGAGCCCGGACAGGCGGGCCACCTCGTCGACGCTGAGCTCGGATCCGTGCACCTCGAGCAACTCGCGGGCCCGGTCGAGACGCCGTCGGCGCACCCACTCCCCCGGCGGCTGCCCCGTCTCCTCCTGGAATCGGCGGATGAACGTGCGCGGACTCATCCCGGCATGCTCGGCAAGCCGGCGGATCGTCAGTGGTTCCTGCAGATGCGCACCCGCCCAGCTGCGCGTAGCCGCCGTCGACGCACCGTCGTCGGCGGGCAGCGGCGTCTGGATGAACTGCGCCTGCCCTCCCTCTCGCGACGGCGACACCACGCAGTAGCGGGCCACCGCGTTGGCCACCTGCGCGCCGTGGTCGCGGCGAATCACATGTAGGCACAGGTCGATACCGGCGGCCAGTCCCGCCGAGGTCAGCACGTCGCCGTCGTCGACGAACAACACGTTCGGATCGAGGTGCACCCGGGGATAGAGCCCGCTGAACGTCGTGGTGTGCTGCCAGTGGGTGGTGGCCGGCCGTCCGTCGAGCACGCCCGCGGCGGCCAGCACGAACGCCCCGGTGCAGATGGACATCCTGCGCGCCGAGGCCGGGACGCTTGCCAGCGCGGTGGCCACGTCCTCGTCGAGCCGGCCGTGCAGCCGCGCCGGCGGATACCGGGTGCCCGGGATGACCACCGTGTCGGCGGTCGTCAGCGCTTCGGCACCGGCCGGCGGAACGATTCCGAAACCGGTACTGGCCGAGACGGACCCGGTGGTCAGCCCGCACACGGTGACCTCGTAGAGGGGCGCACCGGTCGCGTCGACGGCGGCGCCGAACAGCGTCGGGGCGATCGCGGCGTCGAACCCGATGACGGGTTCGAGCAGCAACACCGCGACCCGGTGAGGAGACGCCATGCACCCATCGTGGCATGTTTTTGACGATTATCGGCAGACTTGCCACTGTCCGGTGGCCGCCCGGCACGCCATAGTCGAACGGTGACCGTCACCGCACGTGCTCCGCACCGGGCTGCCCGCCTGCATTGGGCCTGGGTGGTGGCGGCGGTCAGTTTCGTCGCGCTGCTCGGCGCAGCCGGGTTCCGTTCAGTGCCCGGCGTGATGATGAACCCACTGCACGCCGAATTCGGGTGGTCGCACGGCACGGTGGGCCTGGCCATGTCGGTGAACATGACGCTGTTCGGGCTCACCGCGCCGTTCGCCGCGGCGCTGATGGACCGCTTCGGGGTCCGTCCGGTCCTGACCGTCGCGCTCGGCATGATCGCGGCCGGAAGCGCGTTGAGCGCGCTGATGACCGCCAGCTGGCAGCTGGTGCTGCTGTGGGGGGTGCTCGTCGGCACCGGTACCGGGGCCATCTCGATGGGGTTCGTCGCGACCATCACCACGCGGTGGTTCGAGGCCCGGCGCGGGCTGGTGACCGGTGTACTGACCGCAGCCAGCGCCACCGGTCAGCTGATCTTCCTGCCCGTGGTGGCGGCGGTGACGACACAGTACGGCTGGCGATGGGCCTCCCTGCTGGTGGCCGGTGCCGCGCTGGCGGTGATCCCGCCGGTGCTGCTGCTGATGCGGAACTGGCCTCAGGACAAGGGACTCGGCCGGTACGGCATGGAACCCGGAGTCGACACCGGACCGGTTCCGCGGCCGCCGGGCAGCAGCTTCACGGCTGCGTTCTCGGGTCTGCTGCTGGGGGCGCGCGTACCCGCCTTCTGGCTGCTGGCGGGCAGCTTCGCGATCTGCGGGATGACCACCAACGGCCTTATCGGCACGCACTTCATCCCCGCGGCCAACGACCACGGCATGCCCACCACGGTGGCCGCAGGGCTACTGGCTGTCGTCGGCATCCTCGATGTGGCGGGCACGGTGTTCTCCGGCTGGCTGACCGACCGGGTGGATCCTCGCGTGCTGCTGGTCATCTACTACACAGGCCGGGGCCTGTCGCTGGTCGCGCTGCCCGCGCTGCTTTCCCCGCAGGCCGAGCCGGGCACCTGGGTGTTCATCATCTTCTACGGGCTGGACTGGGTGGCTACGGTGCCGCCGACGATTGCGCTGTGCCGCCACTACTTCGGTGCCCAGGCGCCGATCGTGTTCGGCTGGGTGTTCGCCTCGCATCAACTCGGCGCGGCGGTGGCCGCCGCGGGTGCGGGCTGGCTGCGGGACATGCACGGCGACTACGACATGGCGTTCTATCTGGCCGCGGGCCTGTGCGCGATCGCGGCACTGCTGTGCCTGTCGGTGCGCAAGGTCGACCACCCCGCTGCAATGGATTGAGCACGCGTGCTGAGTAATTCATCCACGTGCGATGCGACCGGCCCGTCCGCGGGCTGACACTTCGGAGCGGACGTCCCCGTCTGTCGAGAGGCAGTTCGCCGATGCCGGGGCGGATCCTCAACCGAGGCGATTGGGCCTGCGGCCAGCACTCGCTTGGCTGAGAATCGCGACATTCGCGTGCTGCAGGGTTGACATCCCGCGCGATGCGCAGCGAAAGCGGCGGACCGAACCCGTCCGGTGAGAGCGCCGAGGGCGTCGACGCCAACTCGACGAAGAAGCACCTCGCCGACGTCGCGCGCCGGCTCGAGATCCCCGGCCGGTCGACGATGACCAAGGCCGAACTCGTCGACGCGATCGTGAAAGCGAACCGGCGGGAGACCGCGCGCAACCGTTAGGGCTTGCCCGTGCGCTCGCGGTGCTTGCAACCGGGCCAGCAGCACGGCCTGCGCATACCCTCTTCGAGTTCCTCCTGGGTGCGCCGGATCCGTCGCTCCCGCGTCTTGTCCTGCTTGGCGTCCTCCACCCAGCAGATGAACTCGTTGCGCGCCAGCGGGGTGATGTCCTTCCACGCCGCCAGCGCGGTCGCGTTCCCGACGAGTGCGCTGCGCAGGTCGGCGGGCAGCTTGTGGACCACCCCGCCGGGGACCCGTTCGCCGCTCATCCGCCCAGGGTAACGCCGGTGCCGCCGTCTGAGGTGCCGCACCGAGTCACCGATGTGCAACGATCGGTTGCGGAGGAGGGACCATGACCGTGTCGGTGTCGACGGTGCGGGATTCGCAACCGGACCGCCTGGTCGAGGCCGCCGACGCGATGGGCCGCAGGTACGCGACGCTGAAGACGATCGCCGCCGGCGAGCGCGAGACGCTGTCCTTTCTGTCGGGCCGCTGGTCCGGTGACGCCGCGCAGGCCGCACTCGATGCGGGACTCAAGGATGTCGCGCATCAGGACCGGATCGCGATGCGGCTCGGGCACCTGGAGTCCGCACTGCGCAACGGCGGGTTGCAGATGGGCGCGCTGCGCCAGGGTCTGCTGGATCTGGTGGCCTCGACCGAACGGTTCGGATTCTCGGTCTCCGACGACGGCACCGTCACCGCCCAGCAGTGGCTGATCGGCCCGCTGCTCGACGGCATCGCCGAGAACCTGACCCGGTTCCTGCAGAAGATGCTGCAGTTGTTCACCGACCTCGACGAGAACACCGCCGCGGCGATCGACCAGGCGGCCGGGGTCGACATCCCGAATCCGCCCGTGCAGATCGGCGGGCAGCAGATGCGGCTGCCGTCCCCGGACACCGACCCCGGCGAGGTCAAGCAGTGGTGGGATTCGCTGACCGACGCGCAGCGCCAGGAACTCATCGTCGAGCATCCGCCGATGCTGGGCAATCTCAACGGGATTCCCGCCGAGGTGCGTGATCAGGTCAACGTCGCGGTGATGGACGACGACCTCGACCGGGTCGAGAACGTCGCCGCCCGGCAAGGCGTCGCCCCCGGTCAGGTCACCGCCGACCCGGCCCGCTACGGACTCTCGCCCTCCGACGTCACGCGCTACCAGAACGCCAGGCGCACCCAGGAGGGCCTGGTGCACCAGATGACCGGCGAGAACGAACTCACGGGCCCCGGCGGCGAGGTCCGCCGCTACAGCGACATCACCGACCGGGAGCGCGCCGACAAGAACTGGCGCCCGACCATGCTGTGGGCCTACGACCCGCAGGCGTTCGACGGGAAGGGCCGCGCGGCGGTCACGATCGGCAACCCGGACAGAGCCGTCAACACCGCGGTGATCGTCCCGGGCACCAGCGCCAGCGTCCGCGACGGGTGGCTGTCCGACAACCACAACGACGCCATCAACCTCTACACCCAGTCCCTGCTCGCCGATCCCCAAAACCCGACCGCGGTGATGTCCTGGATGGGCTACAACACCCCGGAGAGCTTCACCGACCCGAACATCGCCACCGCCGGCCTGGCCCGCACCGGCGGCGATGCGCTGGCCTGGGATGTCAACAGCCTCAAGGTGACTCACGACCCCGGCGTGAGCCAGCATGTCACCGTCGCCGGACACTCGTACGGGTCGACCACCGTCGCGGACGCGTTCGCCAACAGCGGGATGCGGGCCGACAACGCGATCCTGCTCGGCAGCCCGGGCACCGACGTCGCGCAGAGCGCAGCGGATTTCGGCGTCGACGGCGGCCAGGTGTACATCGGTGACGCGTCGACCGACCCGGTCGGCTGGCTGGGCCAGCTGGGAAACACCCTGCCCGGCGAGATCAACGACAGCCTCGGTTCGATGGTCGGTCCGACCGCCGGCCTCGGCGCTGACCCGGCGTTCGAGGATTTCGGCGCGACGCGCTTCCGCGCCGAGGTGCCCGGCGCCGACATGATCGACCCCGGGGACCACTCGTACTACTACACCCCGGGCAGCGAATCCCTGCGCAGCATGGCCGAGATCGTCACCGGCAACGGCGACCGGCTCGGCGACCTGGACCTGCTCGCCCAGCCGCGCACCGAGATGACGGTGTCCACCCCGCGTGAGGTCGACCTGCCGGTCCTCGGCGAGGTGCCACTCCCCCACGTCGAGGTCGAGACACCGGTGATCTACGACCCCGAATTCAACAGGCCGGGAAGGTGATTCGACAGTGACCGTACCCCTGACCCTGTCCCTGACCCTCGCGGCCTGCCGTCGCGCCGCGGCCGTGCTCGCCGCACTGACCGCACTGGCGGCCCCGATAGGAGGATGCTCGCAGATGTCCGCTCAGAACGATCCGAAGGTGAGCCCGCTGTCCGACGAGGAGTCGCGCGCACAGGTGGTCGACGCCGCCAGGGAGATCGTGCACGCAGCCGGCCTCGACATCACCTACGCGAATCTGCAGTGGGAATGGTGCAACGACCAGGGCGAACCGCCGTTCCGCACCAAGGTCGAGCTCGCGTTCGTCGTCCCGCCCGGCGGCACCGGGCAGGCGGCCGGCACCGAGATCGCGACGGCCGTTGCCGCGCAACCGGGTTGGGAACCCGGTCCGCCTCCCGGCCAGCATTCGGCCGGCGACGTCGTGCACAAGGGCAACGTGTGGGCCACCGTCGGGCCCGGCAACAATCCCGACCGCGGCGCCGTCGTGGTGTTCGGCGAATGCCGCAACATGAACGACCACCGTGACACCGGCGGCGTGGAGATCACCGACGAGATCCGCGGCTGACCTAGCGCGGGACGTCGGGCGGGGTGATCGAGCGCTGCGGCAGCCCCAGTGTCCGAACGTGTTCGGCGATCTGCTCCAGCGAGGCCACCCACACGTCGTCGTGCTCGAGCACGTACCGCATCAAGGCCCCCAGCTCGGCGGCGCGGGACGCCCGGCCGGTCAGGAACGGATGATTGGTCAGCACCCAGCAGCCGCCGACACCGCGAAGCGCGTCGAACTCCAGCTGCCACAGTTCCCGTGCCTTGCGGGGGCTTTCGATCAGCCCGCTCCCGGAGATGTCGGGTAGGTAGCAGTACTGCTCCCAGTCGTCGAGCGCCCACTGGATCGGGATCTCGACCAGCGACTGGTCCGCACCGGGTCTGATCGACAGCTCGTAGGGGTGGTCGGCGTCCATCAGGCTGGAGTCGTACAGAAAACCCCGCTCGGCCAGCAGCGCCGGGGTACGCCACGACAGGTCCCACATCGGGGCGCGGTATCCGACCGGCCGCACTCCGGCGACGTCGGCCAGCGCCGCAAGCCCGCGGTCGAGCGCGTCGATCTCCTCCTCGAGCGTCAGCGCGGTCGGCTGCTCGTGCAGATACCCGTGGTGGGCGATCTCGTGACCGGCCGCGACGATGCTGCGCACCGCAACCGGGTAGCGGTCGGCGGTATGCCCCGGAACGAAGAACGTCGACCGGATCTGGTGCTGCTCAAGGAGATCCAGAATGCGCGGGATTCCGACCAGCGGGCCGTAGGCCTGGTGGCTCATCACACTCATCCGGGCACCGACGGCCTCGTTGCCCCACAGCACCGCCGACTCGGCGTCCACGTCGAACGTGAACGCCGCGGCGGCGGACTTCCCGTCGGGCCAGCGCACCTGCTCCATCAGATGACCATAAGGCTGATCAGCTCGTAGACCAGGTTCGCCGCGGCCACCGCGGTCACCTCGGCGTGGTCGTAGGACGGCGCCACCTCGACGACGTCGGCGCCGACGATGTTCAGCGCGCGCATCGCGCGCAGCACCGCGACCAGCTCCCGGCTCGTCATACCACCGATCTCGGGGGTTCCGGTGCCCGGCGCGAACGCCGGGTCCAGCACATCGATGTCGATCGACACGTAGACCGGATGGTCGCCGACACGCTCGAGCACCCGCTCGATCACACCGTCGACGCCGATGCGGTCGATGTCGCGGCAGTGCACCGCGGTGAAGCCGAGTTCGGCGTCGTCGAGCAGGTCGGCCGCGTCGTACAGCGACCCCCGGATCCCGACGTGCGCCGAATGTCCCTTCACGATCAGACCCTGTTCCGACGCGCGGCGGAACGGGGTGCCGTGGGTGCATGGCGCCCCGAAGTAGGTGTCCCAGGTGTCGAGGTGAGCGTCGAAGTGCACCAACGCCACCGGGCCGTGCAGCTCATTGGCCGCCTGCAGCGCGGGCAGCGCGATGGTGTGGTCGCCGCCGAGCAGCACGAACCGCTGACCCGGGGTGCCGACGTGGTCGAGGATGCCGGCCTTGATCTGCTTCACGGCGGCGTCGATGTCGAACGGGTTGGCCGCGATGTCGCCGGCGTCGACGACCTGCGCGGAGGCGAACGGTGTCACCTCCAGCGCCGGGTTGTACGGCTTGAGAAGGCGCGACGCCTGCCGGATCGCGGCGGGCCCGAACCGCGCACCGGGACGGTAGGTGACGCCGCTGTCGAACGGCACGCCGATCACCGCGATGTCGTGGCCGTCCACCTCGTGGAGCTGTGGCAGCCGTGCGAACGTGCCGAACCCGGCGTAGCGCGGCACCTGCTGGGCGTCGATCTGGCCGAGCACGCCGGACTCCGAACGGATCCGCGGGTCGATCTGCACTGGATACTCCTTGCTCATACTCGGGTTCGGGTTGATCCGCCGTTACACGAGATCACTTGCCCCACAATTGCTTCCACACTGAAGTCGGCGAGCAGTTCGACCGCGGCGGAGACCTCGTCGGCGCTGCCGATGCGCGCCAGCGGGATCGCCTCGGCGTACCTGCGGTGGATCTCGTCCAGAGCGACACCGGCCGCGTCGGCGTCCACCTGCAACTGCGGGGTGTCGATCACGCCGGGGGCGACCGCGTTGACGATGATGTGCTCACGCGCCAGTTCGCGGCCGAGGGTCTTGACCAGCGAGATCAACCCGGCCTTCGACGCGGCGTACGCGGTGGCCTCCGGCCAGCCGGTGACGCCCCATTCGCTGGAGATCACCACGATGCGGCCCGCACCGTTTTCGCGCATGTACGGCAGCGCGCTCTGGATCAGGTGGAAGGTGCCACCGAGGTTGGTGTCCACCACCTTCCACCAGTCGGCGTCGTCGTGCTCCAGCAGCGGCGCCATCGTCATGTACGCGTGGTTGGCGACCAGCACGTCCAACCGTCCGGCGATGGCCGCGACGTGCGCCGCGATGGTCCGGCACTGGTCGGGGTCGGAAACGTCGCCGGCGGCGGTGAATCCGCCGATCTCGGTGGCCAGCGCGGTCAGCGCGTCGCTGGGCTCGCGGTCGTTGACCGCGACCGTCGCTCCGGCGTGAGCGAGCCGGCGTGCGTGGGCGGCGCCCATGCCCTGTGCCGCACCGGTCACCAGTGCCACGCGGCCGCGCAGATCGGTACTCAAATCACCGCTCCCGAGTTCACGTTCACGACGTCGCCGGTGCTGAATGTGGCGTCGCAGACCAGGTATTCGACGCAGCGGGCCACCTCCGCCGGGGTGGTGAGCCGGCGCAGCGGCAGCGTCTGCAGGTATTCGTCTGCGCGCCAGGGCGAGTCGGGGGCCAGCAGCGGGGTATCGGTGGGTCCGGGGGCGACCGCATTGATCCGAACCCCGCTGCCGGCTGTCTCCGCGGCGAGGCTACGCACGAATCCGAGGATCGCGCCCTTCGCCGCCGCATAGTGGGCGTCTTCGTCACCGCCGCCGACGGCAAGCTCGCTGGCCACCGCTACCAGCGATCCGCGCGTCGCGGTCAGGTCCGGCAGCGTCGCACGCGCGACGTTGACCAGGCCGCCGAGGTGCACCCGCAGCATCCGCCGCCACGCGTGCTCGCTGATGTCGGACACCGGCGCCATCTCGTAGTAGCCGGCCGAGGTCACCACGGCGTCGAACGTTCCGAGCTCGGCACGCAGCTTCGCGACCGCGCGGGCCACCGCGTCGGCGTCGGAAACGTCGGCGGCGGCGCTGTTCTCGGCGGCGCCGGGGTTCAGGTCCAGGCATCCGACCCGGTAGCCACGGGCGGTGAGTGCGTCGACCACCGCGGCGCCGATACCGCTGGCGCCGCCGGTGACCAACGCGACCTTGTCAGTCATCGGCCGGTACGGGCTCGTCCTGAGGCGCGGAGATCCGGGATTTCACGCTCGCGTACAGGGCCGCGCCGATGACGCCCAGCACCGCGACACCGATCCACACCGACCAGTCCAGGTAGCGCTGCTCGAAAGCCACACGCGGCCAGGCGATGTTGAGGAACTGCAGCACCGCCCACACCACGGCGACGACGGCCACCGGCATCGTCGCGCCGCGTAGCGAGAACGCACCGGGCTTCCACGCCTTGCGCAGCAGCACCACCAGGAAGCCCACCAGCGGGAACAGGAAGGCCAGGTAGAAGCCGCCCGCGGTGAAGTTCACCATCAGCGAGTAGATGTCGCCGGCGACGATGCTCAGCAGGAACAGCGCGGCGCCGATGACGGTGGTGACCAGGATCGCGACCACCGGGATGCGGGCCTTGCCGCGCAACTGGACCAGCGTGGCGGCGGCGGGCAGCGCACCGTCGCGGGCGTAGGCCCAGATGACGCGCGACGCGGAGGTCTGCAGCGCCAGGAAGCTGGCCAGGAAGCCGATCACGAACATCACCTGGACCGGCTTGGCGATGCCCGCACCGAGTGCGGTGGTCAGGGTGTCGTACACCGGGTCGGCGACGGCGCCTTCGGCCACCGCGTCCAGGTCGGGGATGGCCAGGATGATCGCCAGCGCCGAGTAGCCGACGACGAGTGCGATGAACGCGATCGAGAACAGCACGGCCTTGGGCAGGTCGCGGCGCGGGTTGTGCACTTCCTCGGCGATCGAGCCGGCGCTCTCGAAGCCGACGAACGACCAGCCGATGAACGCGACCGCGAGCAGGAACGGGCCGCCGAGGTAGGCGCCGAGGTCGAGGTCGGCGCCGCCGCCCTCGAACAGCACCGACAGCGAGTTGTGCCGGTGGAACACCAGCAGCCAGGTGCCGAGCACGACGGAGCCGATGATCTCGGCGATGATGCTGCCGATCATGAAGATCTTCAGGGCCTGGCGCCCGACCAGGTTGACCGCCGTGCCGCAGAGCAGGATCACCAGCGCGATCAGCGCGAGCGTGCCACCCGAGGGCTCCTCGATCCCGACGATGTTGGCGACGAAGCCCGCCGCTCCGAGCGCGACGGTCGCCATCGCGATGACCAGGGTCCACATGTAGACCCAGCCGGCGAACCAGCCGTAGGTGCTACCGAGCAGCCGGCGCGACCACTGGTAGATCGAGCCCTCCAGCGGCCACCGCGACACCAGGGTCGCGAACACCAGCGCCACCAGGAACTGTCCGGCGAAGACCAGCGCGAAGCCCCACCAGAAGCTGGGGCCGGCCGCCGAGAGGGCGAGGCCGAAGATTCCGTAGAGGGCGACGATGGGCGAGATGAACGCGAACGCGAAGGCGAACGCCGATCCCAGCGAGAACTCCCGGCGCAACTGAGGCTGCTGCTCAGCCGGGCTGACCAATGACGACATGGCTGGAACTATCGACGCCGGGGTGAGGTGACGCCAGCCGTGACGGTGAAGACGCCAGAATCGCACCGTCGCGGGGGTGCGCAATTGGACGATCGCACAACGGAGGCGCGCCGGCGTGTGACGCCCGCGTTACGCTCGCGGGGTGTCGGAGGAGCGTGCGGAGTCGGTCGCCCCGACACTGCGCGATTTGCTGGAGACCGCCGGGTTGGGGTTGTCGGTCCCCGGCGGCAGCGGCCAGGATCTGGGCCGGACCATCAGCTGGGTGCACACGACCGAGATGCCGGATCCGTCGCGGTATCTGCGCGGCGGGGAGTTGGTGTGCACGGTCGGCATCAGCCTGAACAGTGAGCGTGACTGCACGACGTTCGTCGACGCGCTGGTTTCCGCGGGGGCTGCGGGGGTGTGTTTCGGCGTCGGCGACGGACATGACACCGTGCCTGCCGCGCTGCTGCAGCGGTGCAGGCACAAGGACCTACCGGTGCTGGTGGCGCCGCCGTCGGTGCCGTTCAGTGTGATCAGCCGGTTCGTCGCGGAGTTCCGGCTCGGCCACGAGATCGCTGTGGCGCGGGCAACGAACGCGCTGGTCCCGGAACTGTTGATGTCGCTGCGCCGGCACGACTCGCCCCGGCAACTGCTGGACGCGGCGGGTCAGGTGCTGGGGTGCTACTTCCTTCTTGAGCCCGACGACAGCCGTGAGCCCGATGGCAGCGCGGACGACACCGGGGTGACGGTCCCGGTGCCGGGGATGGGCACGCTGGTGTGGATGGGCCGGGGTGAGCGGCCGGAGTCGGCGCTGCTGGACCTGATCGCCCGGTTCGTACGTGCTGCGCAGGGTGAGCGCGACATCGAGGCGGCGCTGACCCGGGAGCGGGTCGGGCAGCTGCTCTCGCTGGTGGAGCGCCGGATGCTGCTGCCGGACGCGTTGAGCCAGTTGGTGGAGTGGCCCGGGTTCGGTGCGGAGATCGCGTGCTCGGCGTGGCCGGCCGGTGCGGGCGCGCTGTTGTCGATCTCGTTCCCGGACGCGTTGATCGGGGATGCCCCGGATCTGTGCCTGATGCTGACGGTCGGCGCCGCCGAGGTGACCGACGACCTGGCGCTGCCGACGGGGCATTCGGCGCCGGTGCCGCTGCCCGACCTCGGGTCGGCGATCGCGCAGGCGCGCATCGCGCTGGGCTTGGCCGAACACCGCGGGGGCCGGGTGGGGCCTGATCAGCTCAGCACGTTGGAGAGCCTGCTGGAGCAGTTGCCGCTGGCGCAGCTCGCGCCGTTCCGGCAGCTGTTGATCGACCCGCTCGCGGAGCTGGACAGCTCGCGCGGCACCCAGCACGTCCGGACGCTGCGGACGTTCGTCGCGTGCAACGCCTCGCTGAGCGAAACGGCCAAGGAGCTGTTCCTGCACACCAACACGGTGCGCCACCGACTGTCCCGCATCCAGGAGATCACCGGCCGAGACCCGTTGCAGCACAACGACTTGACGGCGTTCGTGATCGGGATGTGGGCGGCCGAGCGGGCCGAGTGAGCGGGCGCTCGCGCGCCCGCTCACCTAACGGATGGTGTACCCGCCGTCGATCAGCAGATCCGCGCCGTTGACCATGCCGGCCGCACCGGAGGCCAGATACACCGCCGCCGCGGCGATCTCGTCCGGATAGGCGAACCGCCCGGTCGGGATGAGCTTCTTCATCTCTTCCCCCCGCGGACCGTCCCACGCCTTGCGGCCGAGCTCGGTGAGCACCACCGTCGGCGAGATGGTGTTGACCCGCACCCCGCGCGGACCCCACTCGGAGGCGAGCACCTTGGTCACCCCCAGCACACCGAACTTCGACGCGCAGTAGGCGACGTGCTGATCGAGTGCCACGGTGCCGGCCTGGGATGCCAGGTTGACGATGGCCCCGCCCCCGGCCTCCAGCATCGCGGCCCCGACCGCCTGACACATCAGGAACGTGCCCTTCAGGTTCACGTCGATGGTCGCGTCCCACGCCTTCTCCGACAGTTCCTCCGCCGGGGCCAGCGCCACGATGCCCGCGCAGTTGACCAGGATGTCGATCCGGCCGAACGTCTCCAGCACCGCGCCGACGACGGTCCGGACCGAATCGGGATCCGCTACGTCGCAACGGAATCCGTGACTGTCGCCGGGCAGGGCGCGGGCCGCCTCGACGGCGCCGGCCTCGTCGAGGTCGACGACGGCGACGCGAGCGCCCTTACCGGCGTAGGCCGCGGCGATGGCCGCCCCGATGCCGGCGGCTGCGCCGGTCACCAGGGCGACCTTGTCGTCGAGGCGGAAGTTGAAATCGACCTCTGTCACCGACATGTTCGATCGTTCGCTCAAGGCTGCTTCTGACCCGGAATGCCCTCGTAGGCGATGTCGCCGGTCTCGAGGTTCTTCGTGATCAGGTCGCTGAGCCCGTCGAGGAACTGCTGCCTACCGGTGACCACGTGCTCGATCGCGACGTCGACGTTCTCCGGGGTGATGGCGGGCATGATGTAGACGGGCTTGGTGTCGACCTCTTCGCCCTTGACCAACGCGTTGGCCACCGCCAGCCCCGTCGCGAGTTCCACGGTGCCGTTCTGCAGCGAGGTGCCGATGAACTCGCCACTCTTGACCGCGTTGAGCCCGTCCTCGATACCGTCGATGCCGACGATCGGCACGCCCGTCCGGCCGGCCTCCTTGAGTGCCTGCAGCGCGCCCAGACCCATGTCGTCGTTCTGCGCGACCACCCCGTCGATCTGCGGACCGAACCCGGAGATCCAGTTCTTCATCTTGTTGACCGCCTCGTCCCGCTTCCAGTTCGCGGTGTCCTTGGCGAGCACCTTGATATCGGGATACTTGGCCAGGGTCTGCTCGATGCCCTTGCTGCGGTCGAGTTCACCGGACTGTCCGAGCGGGCCCTGCAAGATGACGATGTTGCCCCTGCCGCCGAGTCGGTCGGCCATCATCTGCATCTCCTGTGCCCCGGCGGCCACGTCGTCCGGCTGCACGCTGGCAGCGACGTCGGGGCTGTTGAGCGCCGCGTTGACCGGGATGAGCGGAATTCCCTTGGCCTTCGCCGCAGCGACCTGCGGCCCGAGGGAATCGGCCTGCACCGGAACCACGATGATCGCGTCCACACCCTGGTTCATCATCGAGTCCACCTGGCTGGCCTGGGTGGAGACGTCGAGATTGGCGGAGTTCCAGACCAATTCGATGTTGTTGTCCTTCGCGTAGGCCTCCATGCCCTCTTTGCCCGCGGTGATGAACGAGCTCATGTCGTACACCGTGACGCCGATCCGGGACGCGTCGCTGCCCGCGCCGGGGTCACCGGCGCCGCAGGCGGTCATCGTCAGGCCCAGCGCGGTGGCGGATGCGACCGCGAACATCTTTGTGCCCAGTCTCATATGTCTTCTCTTTCAGTGGTGGGGATGGGATCAACGCGGACGCCGGGTGCGCCCGTCACGTTCTTCGGCGGGAGGACCACACGTCGACGGCGACCGCGGCCACGATCAGCACGCCCTTGATGACGTCCTGCCAGTAGGCGGGCACGACCAGGATGTCCAGTCCGTTGTTCAGCGTCTGGATCATCAACAGGCCCAGTGCGGTTCCCCAGATCGACCCGCGCCCGCCCATCAGGCTCGCGCCGCCGATCACGACCGCGGCGATCGCGTCGAGTTCGTAACCCTGCCCCAGGTTCGGCGGTCCCGAGATGACGCGCGAGGCCAGCATGACGCCCGACAGCCCGGCCAGCAGGCCGGAGATCGCGTAGACGCTGAAGAGCACGTTCTTGGCGTTGATGCCGGCGATCTCGGCGGCGACGCGATTGCCGCCGACCGCGTAGACCCGCATGCCGTAGGTGGTGCGCTTCATGATGACGGCCAGCGCGACGATGGCGACGATCATCAGCAGCACCGGCACCTGCAGTCCGAGGATCTTGGTGTTGGCGATGGAACCGAACTCGGCGGGCAGCCCGTTGATCGGTGCGCCGCCGCCGATCACATAGGCCAGGCCGGAGCCCGCGGTCAGGGTGCCCAGTGTCGCGATGAACGGTGGAACGTTGAGGCGCGACACCAGGAACCCGTTCACGCATCCCACCGACAGACCCACCAGCATGGCGACGAGCACGCTCAGCCAGACCTGGCCGGGGTTGGCCTTGGCCGTGGCCGCGGCGGCCATCGCCGACACCGCGATGACGCTGCCCACCGACAGGTCGATGCCGCCGGTCAGGATGACCAGCGTCTGCCCGAGGGCGATCAGCGCGAACGGAGCCGCGGCCACCAGGATCGTGACGAGGTTGTCGACCGTGCCGAAACGTGCACTGCGGTAACTGAAATAGGCGATGACAAGCAGCATCACCAGCACCATCGCGTATCGCAGCGCCATCCCGGCGAACCACTCGCGCGAGAACAGCCGCACCGGTTCGCCGGTGACCGGCGATGCCACACTCGGTGCCCGGGAGGACGCGGTGTCCTCCCCGTCAAGCCTGGTGGTCACGATACGGCCTCCTGATCTGTGGAAACTGACGAAGTCTGCGGGGTGGGGTCGAGCGCGGTCGCAAGCCGGAAGACCGACTCCTGCACGGCGGGGTGGTCGAGTGCATCCCGGTCCAACTCACCGACCAGCCGCCCCTCCCTCATGACGAAGGCCCGGTGTGACAGGCCGACCACCTCGGGCATGTCCGACGACGCCATCAACACGGCCATACCGCGGGCGGCCAGCTCGGTGATGATCCGGTAGATCTCGCTGCGCGCACCGACGTCGACCCCGCGGGTGGGTTCGTCGAGCAGCAGCACGTTGACGTCCCCGGTCAGCCACCGCGCCAGCACGACCTTCTGCTGATTGCCGCCCGAGAGCGTGCCGACCTCCTGGCTGAGACCACGGCTGCGCAGCTGCACCGAGCTCGTCGCCTTCTCGACCGCCGTGTTGCGGGCCTTGCCGCGCAGCCAGCCTGCCACCGAGAACGCCGACATCCGCGGAAGTGTCGCGTTGTCCAGCACACTCATCGACAGCACCGCACCGGAGTGCTTGCGGTCCTCGGGGACCATCGCCATCCCCGCCGTGATCGCGGCGGCCGGCTGGTTCCGTCTGAGGCGTTGCCCGCGGACGGTCACGCTGCCACCGGTGCTGTGCCGGGCTCCGAAGATCGCCTCCAGCAGTTCGGTGCGACCGGCGCCGACGAGCCCGGCCAGCCCGACGATCTCGCCTGCTCTGACCGTGAACGACACCGGCCCGGAGGCACCGTCGACGTGCAGGTCGGAGACCTCGAGCACCGGTTCGTCGCCGGGGTCGGACCGGTCGGGGAACAGGGTGTCGAGTTCACGGCCGATCATCGCGGTGACGATCTCGTCGTCGGAGACATCGTCGATCGCCTTGTCCAGGGTCAGCCCACCGTCGCGCAGTACCACCACCCGGTCTGCGATGGCGCGGATCTCGGCCATCTTGTGCGTCGTGTAGACCATCGCCACCCCGTGGTCGCGCATCTGACGCACGATCCGGTAGAGGCCTTCGACCTCGCGCTCGGAGATCGCCGAGGTGGGTTCGTCGAGCATCACCACCTGAGCGCCGGTGCGGGCCGCCTTGACGATCTCGACGATCTGTCGCAGACCGACCGGAAGGCTACCCATCCTCGCGGTCGGGGAGATCGCGACGTCGAACACGGCCAGCGTCTCCCTGGCCTCGGCGATCATCGCGCGCCGGTTCAGGAACGGACCGCGCGTCAACTCCCGCCCCACGAAAAGGTTTTCGTAGACCGTCATGTCCTCGATCGACGCCAGCTCCTGCGGGACGATCGCCACGCCGTGCCGGACTGCGTCGCGGGTGTTCCCGGAGGCCAGCGTCTTCCCGTGCACCGACACGGTGCCCGAATCGGCGGCGTACTGGCCGGAGACGATCTTCATCAATGTGGACTTACCCGCACCGTTCTCGCCCGCCAGCGCGGTCACCGTTCCCGGTTCCAGGTGCAGGGTGACCCCCTGCAGTACCGGCACACCGCCGAAACTCTTTCTGATGCCCGAACATTCGAGCAGTGCCTCGGCCATCGCTAGTTCGCGACCGGATGTTCGTAGTTCTCGATCGCCTCAACCTTGGCAGCGGACGCACTCTGCGGGTCGAACTGGTAGCCCAACCATTCGCGAGCGAGCCGGCGGGCCAGCTCCAACCCGATCACGCGCTGACCGAAGCACAGCACCTGCGCGTTGTTGGACAACACCGAGCGTTCCACCGAGAAGCCGTCGTGCGCGGTGACCGCGCGGATGCCGGGCACCTTGTTGGCGCTGATCGCCACGCCGAGTCCGGTTCCACAGACCAGCAGAGCCCGGTCGGCCTTGCCGTCGGCGACCATCCGCGCCGCCTCGACCGCGACGTGCGGGTAGGCGGTGTCCTCGTCGGCCCCCACCCCGACGTCGGTGACCACCTCCACCCTCGGGTCGGAATCCAGGTCGCGCTTGAGCGCTTCCTTGTACTCGTAACCGGCGTCGTCAGCGCCGACGACGATCCGCAGTTTGTCCATCAGTCTTCTCCTTGCGCAACAGATGTGAGGCACTCGGCGACCGCGTGCGCACACATCGCCAGTGAGGTGGCGCCGGCATCGGGCGTGCCGACGCTGCGTTCGGCCAGCGGACGGGCCCGCCCGACCTTCGGGCGCAGTTCCGCCGTCGCCCGGGCCGCGGCGGTGGCCACCTCGGCGGCGTGCCGCCAGGCCTGACCGAGCGGGACGCCGTCAGACACTCGCCGGTCCAGCTCGTCGACCAGCGGCAGCAGCGCGTCGAGCATCGTCTTGTCGCCCGGCGCCGCCCCGCCGAGGTCGACGAGTGCCTGGTAGCCGTCCCGCACGGCGGCCGCAACAGCCGCGGAGTCAGGGGTGCCGGTGTCGCCGAGACGGGTCCCCGCCGTCGTGAGCAGCGCGCCCCACAGCACACCGGACGTGCCGCCGGCCTTGGCCGCCCACGCCTTGCCCGCGGCGCTGAGCACCGACCCGTGTCCCGCACCGGCGTCGGCGGCCTCGCTTGCGGCGTCCCGCGCTGCCGAGGAGCCCTTCACCATGCCGCGGCCGTGATCCCCGTCGCCGGCGACGGCGTCGATCCGGCCCAGCTCGGCCTCGGCGTCGGCGAGCATTGCGGCCACGGCTGCCAGGGCGCGGGCGACCAGCCGGCCGGCGGCGCGGCCCTCGTCGTCCGCGATGTCAGCGGGTTGTGTTGCCGCCGTTATCGTTTCGTCATCCGGGCTGCGGAGTTCACCGGCCGCAGCCGGCACGGCTGAGCCCTTGCGGTAGGCCGGGGTGTCAGCGGGTGCGGTCCAGTACCGCTCCAGTTCATCGTCGAGCCACATCACGGTGAGCGAACAACCCGCCATGTCCAGGCTGGTGACGAGTTCACCGACCTCCGGTTCGACGACGACGTATCCACGCTCGCGCAGCAGTCGCGAGACCTCGCCCCACACCACGAACAGTTCCTCGTACTTGGTGCGACCGAGTCCGTTGAGGATCACCGCGATGCGGCCGGCCTCAGCGTCGGGGCGGTCGCCCAGGACACCGTCGACCAGGGTGGCGGCCAACCCGGCTGCCGTCGGCAGCGGTTCCTCGGCGATCCCAGGCTCTCCGTGGATGCCCAGGCCGACGCCCATCTGCCCCTCCGGCACCGTGAACAGCGGCGCGTCAGCGCCCGGCAACGTGCATCCGTCGAACGCCACCCCGAGCGTGCGGGTGGCCGCGTTCGCCGCCGCCGCGACCCGGAGCACACCGGCGAGGTCGAGCCCGTCCTCGGCTGCCGCGCTCGCGCACTTGAAAACCGTGAAGTCCCCGGCGATGCCGCGTCGTTTCGGCTCGTCACCGCGGGGTGCGCTGGCGACGTCATCGGTCACGGCGAAGTAGTGCGCGTCGATTCCCTCGCTGCGCAGCTGCGTCACGGCCAGACCGAAGTTCATCACGTCGCCGGCGTAGTTGCCGGTGGTCAGCAGCACGCCCGCGTCGGAGTGGGCGGCGCGCGCCACCGACGCGGCTTCCTCGGCCGACGGCGACGTGAAGATGTTGCCGACGACCGCGCCGTCGGCGAACCCGGGCCCCACGGTGCCGCAGAACGCCGGATAGTGCCCGGACCCGCCGCCGATCACGACGGCCACCTTCCCCGGCCGGGTCTGGTGCGCGCGCACCACGCCGCCGGGCACACCGACCACGTGGCGGGCGTTCGCGTCGAGGAACCCCACCAGCATGTCCTCGGTGAACCGGGCGGGGTCGTTGCACAGCTTCGTCATCGCAACCTGTCTCCGGATTCGGCGTCGAACAGATACACGCGCTCGGGGGGCGCGGTCACGGCCACTCGCTGCTCCGGCTCATACGAGTCGGCCGCGGGCGTCTGCACCACGAGACCGTCCTCCAGCCCGGCCACGGTGCCGGTCAACAGCCCGAACTCCAGCAGGTGCTCGAAATACGCGACCGTCGCGGTGATCCCGTCACCGGTGGCGCCACCGATCACACAGTCTTGCGGCCGGATTCCGACGTCGACCGTCGCGCCGTCCTGCAGACCCGAAGCCGACGCATCCACGCTGGTGTCCAGACCGCCTGCACCGGAGCCGATCTCGACGCGGACGCGGCCCTCGTGGACCCGGGCGACACCGCGCAGCACGTTGATCTGCGGTTCGCCGACGAACTGGGCCACGAACAGGTTGGCCGGATCGTCGAACACCTCGTCGGGTGTGCCGAACTGCTGGACCACGCCGGCGTCCATCACCGCCAGCCGGTCCGCCAGCGACAACGCCTCCACCTGGTCGTGGGTGACCACGATCGTCGTGTATCCGAATTCACGTTGCAGCACCTTGAGTTCGCGGCGCACCCGTTGCCGCGCCGACGCGTCGAGGTGACTCAGCGGTTCGTCGAGCAACAGCACCGGTGGATTCCGCACGAGTGCCCGGGCCAGCGCGACCCGTTGCTTCTGCCCGCTGGACAGGCCCGCGGGCCGCAGCTCGAGCATGTCGTCGAGCTCGAGTCGGCGGCTGATCGCGGCCACCGTCTGCTCGGCGCCCTTGACCTTCCGGGCCTTCAGGCCGTAGAGCAGGTTCTCCCGCACCGACATCGGCGGGTAGAGCGCGTAGCTCTCGAAGCCGACTCCGACACCACGCTTGGCGGCAGGCAGCTGGGAGACCTCCCGGTCCCCGATCCGGATGGATCCGCTGGTGACCGTCTCCAGTCCGGCGATCATGCGCAGCGTGGTGGTCTTCCCGCAGCCCGAGGGGCCGAGCAGCGCGACCAGTTCCCCCGCTTCGATCGCGAGGTTGATGCCCTTGACCGCGGGCACGTCCTCCCGGCCGCGGTAGACCTTGACCAGATCGGTCAGCGTAAGGCTCTGCGCTGCCGCCGTCCCCGTCGCACCGCTTCCCCGGGTCTGCTTCGTCGTCGAAGTCGTCCGAGTGGTCGATGTCACTGTGCCGCCTCCAACACCGGCTCTTGGCCGGAAGTTCGCAGCGACGGCGTGGAGCCCTCGCCGATCGCAAACAGATGGACGTCGGCGTCGGCGACGGTCAGCGTGACCTCGGCGCCTTCGCCCACGCCACCGCGGCCCTCGGCCAGTACGACCAGCTGGGTGCCGCCGATGTCGACGGTGAGCTCGATGTTGCGGCCCAGCCGCTCGGCGAGAACGACGCGCCCGCGGGGTGCTTCGTCGGACGCACCGACCTGAATGTCGGAGGGGCGCAATCCCACCCGGACCCGGTCGCCGCGCTGACACGTCGTCTCAGGTGGGACGGGAACGTCGAACGTGCCGTCACCGAGCCGAATCCGGCCGGTGTCCACCACACCGTCGAGCAGGTTGATCTCGGGCTGACCGACCGCCTTGGCCACGAAGGTGTCCACCGGTCGGCGCCAGATCTCCTCCGGACGCCCGATCTGCACCAGCCGGCCGTCACGCATGACCGCGATGCGGTCCCCCAGCGCCAGCGCCTCCTGATAGTCGTGCGTGACGTAGATCGTGGTGGTGCTGCTCATCGCACCGAGCTGCTTGAGTTCGGCGCGCATCGACGCCCGCAACTTGGCGTCGAGGTGACTCAACGGCTCGTCGAGCAGGTAGACATCAGCCGGGCGGACCAGTACCCGCCCCAGCGCCACACGTTGACGCTGCCCGTTGGACAGCTCCCGCGGAAATCGCTTCTGCAGGTGGTTGATTCCGAGAGTTGAGGTGACCTGGTCGATGCGCTCGGCCCGCTCGGCCTCGGTGTAGCGGCCCGTCCGGCCGGACTTCAGCGGCGAGGCGAGGTTCTCGGCGACGGTCTTCTGCGGGTACAGCGCATAGCTTTCGAACGCCATGGCGACGTTGCGGTGGTACGGCTCCACCAGGGTGACGTCGGTGCCGCCGATGTGGATCGACCCCGAGTCGATGTCGACCAGGCCGGCCAGTGCTTTCAGGGTGGTGGTCTTGCCCGCGCCACTGGGGCCCAGGATCACGAAGAACTCCCCGTCGGCGATGTCCACCGAGACGCCGTCCACCGCGGCGATCGTGCTGCCGCCCTTCTTGAACGACTTGTGCACGTCGACCATCGACACCGTTGCCATCAGGCCTTCACCGCCCCGAATGAAAGGCCGCGCACCAGATACCTCTGAATGGTCAGAGCCAGGATCAGCGGGGGTAGCGCGGCGATGATGGCGGCCGCCGCGGTCAGGTTGTAGTACGCCTGCCCGCCGCCGCCGAGGAACTTGGTGATCGCAAGGGTCACCGTGCCGGCATTGCTGTCGGCGAGAATGAGCGGGAACACGTAGTTGTTCCACGCGAAGATGAAGGCCAGCAGCGCGGCTGCGGCGATACCGGGCCGGACGATCGGCAGCGCGACCATCACGAACGCCTGCCGCCGGGTGTATCCGTCCAGCAGCGCCGCCTGCTCGAGATCCTCGGGCAGGTCCTGAAAGTAGGACCGCAGGATCCACACCACCAGTGGCATGGTGACCAACTGCAGCACCCAGATCATGCCGACCTTGGTGTCGAACAGCCCGATCTGGTTGTAGATCACGAACAGCGGCACGATCACCATCAGTTCGGGTGCGAACCGGAACGACAGCATGGTGAACATCAGGTCGTTGCTGCCCTTGTACTGCCAACGGCCCGCGGCGTAGGCGGCCGGGATGCCGATGACGAGCGACACGATCACCGCGCCGCCGCAGTTGAGCAGGCTGGTCAGAAGCGAGGCCTTGAAGTCGACGCTGGTCATCTCGGTGCCCTTGTTGCTCAGCACCGTGACGAAGTTCTCCAGCGTCGGACTGAACGCGAAGTAGGTGGTGGTCTGCTCCTCGGCGTTCTTCAACGCCAGCAACAACATCCAGAAGATCGGGAACAGCGAGAACACGAACCAGAACACCAACCCGACGTCGGCGGCGACCGCGCCGATCGACCACCTCCGCTGACCGGGTTGCAGTTCCGCGCGGCTGAAACGCTCCTTCAGAGTTGCCATGTCTACGACTCCGCCCCGGCAGCGCGGCGCTGCGCCTTGCCCAGCACGCTGACCAGGTAGCGCGCCGTGATGAACACGATGACCCAGAGCAGCAGCATGTAGGTGCTGCCGCGGGAGTAGTCCAGGTTGATGATCGAATCCTCGAACGCACCGATCTGCAGGGTCCTGGTGGCCACACCGGGACCGCCCGCGGTCAACACGTAGATGTGATCGAACACCTTGAGGTTGTCCATGAACCGGAAGATCACCGCGACCAGGATGTAGGGCCACAGCATCGGCAGCATCAGCTTGCGGAACATGTAGAACCAGCTCGCGCCGTCGACGTCGGACGCCTCGAACGGCTCCTTGGGCAGTGACCGGATCCCGGCCAGCACCAGGATCGCGACGAACGGGGTGAAGATCCACAGATCGACCAGGATCACCGACCACAGCGCATTGGTCGCCGACAGCCAGTCGAAGGTGTTACCCAGCGCCAGCACATGATTCAGAATCCCGAACTGCGGGTTGAACATCAGTTTCCAGATCACGCCCGCGATCACCGGTGCGATCATCAGCGGCAGGATCAGCACCTTCTCGAACACCTTGCCGATCAGCGACGAGCGGTTCAGCAGCAGCGCCAGCGCCACCCCGATGACCGTCTCGATGACGGTGGCGACCACCGCGAAGATCGCGGTGACCTTGACGCTCTCCCAGAAGATCTGGTCCCCGAGCACGGATCGGAAGTTGTCGAACCAGACGAAACGCGGATCGGGGTTGACCGCCGCATAGTTCAGGAATGCGTAGTAGGCACCCACCGCGAACGGATACAGGATGCCGATGACGATCACCACGGCCGGGACCGACAGCAGGTACGGGCGCAACCGGCGCCGCCAGGTCGGCACCTCGGGTGCGGTGCGCGCCGATCCCGCGTCGGCCTGATCTGCCGGTGCGGCGGGCTGCTTGGAGGTCTGCAAAGTCATGTCGCCGGCTCCTACAGGTTGACCTTGGAGGTGTTGGTCTTCGCCAGGCTGCGCAATCGGGAGGCCGCGTCGTCACCGCCGTAGATGTCCTGCAGGGCGACCGCCCAGTCCTTGGTGGTGTCGAAGAACTTCTTCTGCGGGGTGAACTGGATCTTGGACGAGCCGATGACGGTTTCGAAGGCCTCGAGATAGCCGGGTTGGTTGCCGGCGACCCGCTTGAAGGTGCTGTCGAACACGGACTTTCGGACCGGGTCGGCGAAGATACCGCCCTCGACGGCCTTCGTCATCGATTCCTTGCCGGTGGCCCACTGGATGAACAGCCAGGCCGGCAGCTTGTTGGCGGAGTTGGCGTTCATCGCCCAACTCCACGTCCACAGGTTGGTCTTGTAGTTGCCGTCGGGCCCGGCCGGTCCTGCGTACCACCCGAGGTTGCCCGCTTCGGCGCTGGCGCCGGGCTTGTTCTTCGGATAGGTGGCGCTGTCGGCGTCGTAGACCATCATCGCCGTCCCGTCGCCGAGATCTCCCGTGGCGTTGGGATAGTCGTAGGTGGTCCACGACGTCGGACCGGCCTTCTGCTGCATCTCGATCCACTTGCGGGTGAAGTCCACGGCCCGGTCGCTGGCCATCTCGGCGATCAATTCGGTGCCGTCGAACGTGTAGTCGACGGCCCCTTCCCGGACGTACTGGGTCATGAAGCCGGGGTGGATCGTCGCCCAGGACTTCGATCCGCGGGTCGCGATGCCGTACCGGTTGGCCGATCGGTCGGTGAGGTCGATCGCCAACTGGATGAAATCGTCGAAGTTGTCCGGAAGCCGGATGCCCCGCCGGTCGAAATAGGCCTTGTTGTAGGCGACGACATTGTTCTCGAAGCCCCACGGGATGGCCCACTGGCCGCCGCTGCCGAGCGGTTGCCCGGTGGTCAGGTCCCATCGGGTGGAGGTCCGCAGGCCGTCGAAGATGTCCTCGAAGTCGTACTCGGCAGAGGTGGCCGAGGAGTTCTGCAGCCACGGGCCCAGGTCCTCGATCCATCCCGGCGGGCCGTACTGCCAGATGAAGTAGGCGCCCAGCATGAACGCGTCGTGCTTTCCGGTGCCGCCCGCCAACTCGGTGTTGAGCTTGGTGAAGTAGTCCGCCTCGGGCACCAGGTCGACGTTGACGTCGATGCCGGTCAGCTCGGTGAACTCGGCAAGCATCGGCTGGTAGGACACCTGGTACGGGTGCGGGGTCTGCAGGATGTTGATGGTCTGACCGGACGCCTTCTTCCAGTCGAAGCCGCCGGTGACGTCCGCTGCCCCGTTGGGTGCACTGCTTCGGCCGCCCACCCCGCACGCCGACAGTACCGGCAGGCTGACCGCCGCCGCTCCGGCAAGACCCATGGCGGCCAGCATGTTTCGGCGTGTCATGGGTCGGTGTGCGCCGAGGCGATGGGGTCCGCTCGGGGTATCTGGGCTCATCACAGTCGCTTTCGCTACGCCGGGATCAGGGAGACCTTGACCGACTCCTTGCCGTTGGCCACCAGGTCGAGCCCCTTCTGGAATTCGGTGAGGGGCAGCTGGTGGGTGCAGATCTCGTTCATCGGCAACGCGCCGGACTCGATCATCTTGATCGCGGCCGGCCAGCAGTACGGGCCCAGATGCGCGCCGAGGACATCGAGTTCCTTGTCGTCGCTGATGATGCTCCAGTCGACGGTGGCCTCGCTGCCGAAGACGCCGTACTCGACATAACGTCCGAGCTTGCGTAACAGGTTGAGCCCCTGCGGCACCGCCGAGGTGTGGCCGGTGCCCTCCAGGTACACGTCGGCTCCGTAGCCCTCGGTGAGATCCCTGATGATCTTCTCGGCGTCCTGCTCTGCGATGTTGATGGTGAGATCGGCGCCGCACTTCTCGGCGAGCTTGAGCTTCTCGGGCGCCATATCCAGCGCGATCACCCGCATCGGGCTCTTCGCCTTGGCGCCGGCGACCATACCGAGACCGATGGGCCCGCACCCGGCCACCACGACGGTGTCCTCGAACGTGATCTGTGCGCGCTCGACGGCGTGCAACGCACACGACAGCGGTTCGGCGAACGCCGCGTGGTGTGCCGGCACCTCCGGGGAGACCTTGTGCACCAGTGCTTCTGCGGGATACACCATGTAGCTGGCCATGGCGCCCGGGGTGCGGCGCTTGAAGCCGTACAGGTCGTGCGGCTGACACATGTGGTACTGGCCGCGCTTGCAGAACCTGCACTCCCAGCACGGGACGATCTGCTCGGAGACCACGCGGTCACCGACTGCGATGCCCCACCGCTGGGCGGCTTCGTCGTCCAGTTCGACGACCCGGCCGACGAATTCATGACCGGGGATCACCATGGTCTCGGCCCAGGCGGGACGGTTCTCGTCGCCCCAGAACTTCGCCGCACCGTGGTAGCACTTGAGGTCGCTGGCACAGATGCCGACGGCCTCGACCTTGATGAGCGCCTCGCCCGGTCGCCGCGTCGGCACCGCGACCTCTTCGAGTCGGTAGTCGTGCGGACCGTGGCACACCACCGCTTGCATCTTCTCGGGTGTCGGATCGGACATCAGCGCTCCTGGGGATGTCGGCGGATTCAGGGTCATCACCGCGGTCGGGCGATGTGGGTGCAGTCACACTAACTCCCCCTGTGCACGAATGTCCAGAACACTTGTTCAGCGAACATCTGCCGTGCACAGGTGCTCAAATGGCATACTCCTGGCATGGCAAGCCACGCCAAGCCGCCGCCTCCCGCAGGTGCCCCCGCCGGTCCGACTGACGGCGAGGCCGGGCATTTTCCGGCGTCGCTGCTGTATCAGGCGGCCAAGCTCTACTACTCCGAGGAGGCGACTCAGGCCGAAGTCGCCACTCAGCTCGGGACCAGCCGGGCGACCGTCAGCCGGCTGCTGGCCGAGGCCAAACGGCGCGGCATCGTCCGCATCGAGGTGGTAGCGCCGTCGGACATGGAGGTCGGCGACCTCTCCGACCGGTTGGCCCGCGCGCTGTCGTTGGCGAAAGTCGTCCTGAGCCTGCCGGTTCCGGCTCCGGGCCCGGGCCGCACCACCCTCGACGTGATGGGTGGTGTGCTCGCCCCCGCCGTCGGCCGGGCACTGTCGGCGGCCGGTCTGTTGGCCGGGGACGTGCTGCTGGTGTCGTCGGGACGGACGGTGTACGAGGTCGCGCAGTACGACCTGCCGCCGCTGCCCGGGGTTCTGGTCGCGCCGACAGTGGGCGGGAATGACCAGCCCGAGGCGTGGTACCAGACCAACGAGATCACCCGGCTGGTCGCGGCCAGGGTGTCCGGTCGGCCCAATTATCTTTTCGCCCCGGCACTTCCGGGCCCGGACCTCTACCCGTCGCTGCGCAACGACCCGAGCATCCAACGCGTGCTGGACCTCTGGCCGCAGGCCCGCTGCGCCCTGATGGGAGTCGGTGCACCGCCCCTGATGCGCTCGGACATCCCGCGGTTCGTCCCGACCGAGTCGACTTCCCTGCGGGCGGCGGTCGGTGACGTGTGCTCGCGGTTCTACGACCGGGCCGGCGATCCGGTCGAATTCGACGGCAGCGGAAGGCTCATCGCCGTCGAACTGGACGCGCTACGCCACATTCCGGTCACCATCGCGGTAGCGATCGGCGCCGAGAAGAT
Source organism: Mycolicibacterium parafortuitum (assembly GCF_010725485.1). NCBI lineage: Bacteria > Bacillati > Actinomycetota > Actinomycetes > Mycobacteriales > Mycobacteriaceae > Mycobacterium > Mycolicibacterium parafortuitum. Next base: position 1,436,575 of record NZ_AP022598.1, read on the forward strand.
CGACTCGATCGTCGCCGGTGCCCTCGGCGGCTATTTCAATCAACTCGTCACCGACCCTGCCACGGCGACGGCGATCCTCACTCACCTGGAGAAGGCGTGACGACAATAACGATGCCCCGGTACGCGGGTACACTCCGGCTGGACGGCAAGCGCGCGTTGATCACCGGCGCGACCAAGGGCATCGGTGCCGACATCGCGCAGGCGTTCGCCTCCGCCGGCGCCGATCTGGTGCTCAGCGGCCGCGACGAGGGTGAGCTGACCGCCGCGCGGGCCTCCCTGGCCGACCGGTTCGGTGTCCGGATCCACACGGCTGCCGTCGACCTGGCCCAGCCCGACGCGCCCGCGGAGTTGGCGCGGATCGCCGTCGAGGCGTTCGACGGGCTCGACGTCCTGGTAAACAACGCCGGCGTCTCGTACCCGCAGCCCGTCATCGACACCGACCCGGCCCAGTTCGACACGACCATCACGGTGAACCTGCGGGCCCCGGCGCTCCTGGCCTCGGCGGTCGGCGCCGCGATGGTGGCTGCGGGCACCGGCGGGTCGATCATCACCGTGGCGTCGGCGGCTGCGCTGGCTCCGCTGCCCGACCACTATGCGTACTGCGCGTCGAAGGCCGGTCTGGTGATGGCGACGAAGGTGCTCGCCCGGGAACTCGGACCGCACGGCATTCGGGCGAACTCCGTCTGCCCGACGGTGGTGCTGACCGAGATGGGGCAGCGGGTGTGGGGCGACGAAGAGAAGTCCGCACCGATGCTCGCACGGATTCCGCTGGGCCGCTTCGCCGTTCCCCAGGAGGTGTCCGACACCGTGGTGTGGCTGGCCTCCGACATGGCGGCCATGATCAACGGTGTGGACATCGCGATCGACGGCGGTTACACGATGGGCTGAGGCTCGCGGCGATCCATGTTCGCGAGCCTGTGCACCTGGGCTCGGGTGGCGGGGTAGAGCTCGCGCCAGCCCGCGTACAGCTCCTCGTAGAGTTCTCGGTTGGCCGGGTCGGGTTCGATCTCACGGGCGATTCGCGCCCAGTCCGTCGTCGCCGGTACCAGTCCGGCGCCGATTCCGGCCAACAGCGCGTCGCCGTAGCTCGCCCCGATGGCCTGCTCGGGTACCAACTGCGACCGCCCGGTGACGTCGCTGACGATCTGGGCCCAGATCGGGCTGCGCAGCCCGCCCCCGACCGCGACCGTCCTGGTCGCGGTGTGGGCGTCGTCGAAGCGCTCCAGAATCTGCCGGATACCGAATGCGATGCCCTCGTAGGCCGCCCGGAACAGGTGGCCCCTGGTGTGCCGGAGGGTAAGCCCGGCGACCACCCCCCGGGCCTGCGGATCGAACACCGGCGTGCGCTCGCCGGCGAGATAGGGCAGCACCAGCAGTCCGTCACTGCCCGGTGGAACCACTCGCGCCTCGACCATCAGGTCGTCGAAGGAGTCCCCACCGGTCACCGTCTGCAACCAGTTGATCATGCTGCCCGCGGTCGAGGTACCCGCGGCCAACGCGAGGCTGCCGTGGGCGACTCCGGCGGTGGTCCACAACGCCGGATCGCTGTAGTACTCGTCGATGACCTGCACGATGAACATGGTCGAGCCGTACATCAGCATCTGATCGCCGGGCGCTCGCACGCCTACCGAGAACGCCTCGGAGTACGCGTCGACCGCGCCCGCCGCGACCGGGGTGCCGACCGGTATCCCGGACGCCTCGGCGGCCTCGGCGGTGACGGTTCCGACCACCTCACTCGGCCACACCAACCGTGGTAACGGGAGATGACCGCTGATGCGCTCGGCCCACTGCCGGTTCCAGTCGAACTCCCGCGTGGCGTACATCGGGTCGCACTGGCTGGCGGTGTGGTGGTCCATCACGTATTCGCCGGTCAGCTTCGCCGCGATGTAGGAGTTGGACCCGTACCAGCCCCTGGCCCGGTCGAACACATCGGGCTCATGCCGGCGCACCCACTCGAGTTTCGGGCCGACCGCCTGGCTCGACAGCAGCGTGCCGGCCTGATCCAGGATGTTCTGCTCGCCGAATTCGGCTGTCAGATCCTCGATTTCGGCGGTCGCGCGGGTGTCGATGCCGTACAGGATCGCGGGGCGCAGCGGCCGCAGATCGGAATCGCACAACACCAGGCACGGACCCACACCGCTGACACACATCGCCCCGAGCCGACTCCCGCTGGGCATCCTGGCTGTCAGCGCGCGGGCGATGGTGCAGACTTCGCGCCACCACACCGCTTCGGCGTCGACTTCGGCCCACCCGGGTCGCGGCAGATCCATCGAGTGCGCGATCGTCTCCGTGGCGATCACCGACCCCGAGGTATCCACGAGGACGCCCTTGGTGCTTCCCGTCCCCATGTCGATTCCGAGCAGCAACTCCACCCGTCGACCCTACGTCGCCGCGATGGGACTCCGATCCGATTCGGGTTCCAAACCGGGATGAGGACGGCCGAGCGGGGCGCCTCAGTTCCGCATCGGCGGCAGGGGTTCGTAGGGGTGGTACCACTTCCATTGGACGCGTTCACCGCACGGCCCGCGGTAGGGCGGGACGCCTGGTGGCGGTGCGGTCGGCGGGTGTGCCAGCGACCCGGGCGTCAGTGGTTTCCCGAGGTGATCGGCGACGAGGAGTCGGTGGGCGGGCCCGGTGATGATGATCACCCCGCGGTGGTGCGCGCGATGGTGATACGGACACACCAGCACCAGATTCTCCAGCTCGGTTTCCCCGCCGTCTTCCCAGTGCACGATGTGGTGAGCGTGCAGCCCCTGGGTGGATCCGCAGCCGGGGACGACGCAGGTGCGGTCGCGGTGTTCCAGTGCGCGCCGGAGCCGCCGGTTGACGGTGCGGGTGGTCCGCCCGGCACCGATGGGCCGGCCGTGGCGTTCGAACCACACCTCGCACGTGGCGTCACAGGACAGGTAGCGGCGCTCCTCGTTGGTCAGCATCGGCCCCCGATGCAGTGCCGCGACTTTGGTGTCGGCGTCGACGTGCACCACCACCGTGGTGTGCTGGCCGTGTGGGCGGCGGAACGCTTCGGCGTCCCAGGCGGAGCGCACCAGCGCTTTGAACGCCGCGACCTTGCCGGGCAGCGGCGGACGCTGCGGCTGCGAGCCGCTGTCAGTCTCGTGGTCGCGTTTCCATTCGGCGATCAGCCCGTCTTTGTGCGATTGCAGTGCCGAGGCGAAGATCGCGGAATTGTCGTGGGTGAGTTTGATGTGCCAATAGGTGTAGTCGGCGTCGCAGGTGGTGGTGATCGCCTCGTCGGGCATCGGCGGCGGGAGCGGATCGTCACCCTCTTCGGTGTGCGGATCGACCTCCGGTTCGGGGTCGGGGCGGGGTTCGAGTTTGACCGCGGTGCGCAGCTGGCTGACCGAGGCGTTCTCGGCCAGCTGGGCGTAGTGGTCGTCGGAACCCTCCCCGGCGCGCTCGGCGATCACCCCGACCTGATCCAGGGAGAAGCGGCCCTCCTTGAGCCCTCCGACACAGACGGGAAATTCACCGAGCCGATCGGCCACAGCGACAATCGTCTCGGCATTGCGCGGTGACGTACCCAGCTTCCAGGCCACCAACGCCGCCAGCGAGCGGGCCCCGGTGGCACCCCAGAGTTGGTCGCCGTCGATCTCGGCGACGATCTCCACGATGCGCCCGTCGATGGCGTTGCGCTGACCAGCCAACTCGGAGAGCTCGTCGAACAACGCCTCCAGCTGAAGCTCCCGAGGCGGGCTCGGGATGAACGACGGTGCGCTGCCGGGACGCATGGACCCATACAACCATCCGGGCCCGACAACTGACGCGCGCGAAAACGACTGCGGCTCAACCGATCACGAGATCTACACCAGGGTCGTGAAATCTGTCAGATCACGACCCTGAGCGCAGTCTCGCGGCGGCGTGGGGCCAGCGTCACCCGCGCCACCGGCGGAAGACGCACCCCGACAACGACGAAGGTCGCGGACTCCGAAGAGTCCGCGACCTTGTCTCGTGTGGGCGAAGGGGGACTTGAACCCCCACGTCCCGAAGGACACTGGCACCTGAAGCCAGCGCGTCTGCCATTCCGCCACTCGCCCGAATGACCGAGGGAGCCTATCACGCACCGCTCCCGGCATCCCAACCGTACTTCGGCACCCCCTTGTTCTCCAAAACGGGTACACACAGATCCGTGACCAGCACCGATGGGTTTCTCAGAGAACTGTTGGTCCCGCGTGCGCACACATGGCCGATAGCATGCATGCAAGCATCGCTGCCGGTCGACGCGCCGGTGGCGGCGTGGTGCGAGCAGAAAACACCCAGTCGATGACGGAGATGACGGAGGCGAACAGGACCATGGGACTCGTCGGCCGCTTCGAGCGCAAGCTCGAGGATTCGGTCGGTGATGCCTTCGCCCGGGTGTTCGGCGGCTCCATCGTCCCCGCGGAAGTCGAGTCGCTTCTGCAGCGGGAAGCCGATGCGGGCGCTCGTAAAGTCCACGGTGGACGCATTTTGGCCCCGAACGACTACGTCATTACCCTCAGTGTGCCTGACTTTCGGAAGGTGAATGCCGATCCGGACATCACCGCGACCACGTTCGCCAAGCACTTGGAGGGATACATCCATGAGCAGGGATGGCAAACGTATGGTGATGTGGTCGTCAGATTCGAGCAGTCACCCACCCTGCACACCGGACAGTTTCGCGCGCGTGGCGTGGTCAATCCCGACGCGGCCACAGATGAACCCGCTCCACCTTCACGAGACGTCACGTCCCAGGCAGAACCAGGAGTACCAGCGATGACCGACAATCCGAGCTACCGCGGCGGCCCAGGACAGGGTCGGCCAGACGAGTACTACAACCGTCCCGAAAACCGTCCCGAGGGCCGCCCCGAAGAAGAGGGCTACCCCCGCCAGGACCCCCGCCCCGAAGACCAGCGCGGCGGCTACCCGCCTGCGGATCAGGGCGGCTACCCGCCTGCGGATCAGGGCTACCCGCCCCGCGGCGGCTACCCGGAGCAGGGCGGTTACCCAGACCAGGGCGGCTACCCACAGGGTGGCTATCCCCCGCCGTCCTACGAGCAGCGCCCCCCGGCCGGCTACGGCCCGCCGTCGGGCGGTTACCCGCCGCATAACTACGAGCAGCGCCCCCCTGCCGGCTACGGCCCGCCCCCCGGCGGACCCGGCTACGGCGCTCCGTCCAACGACTACGACTACGGCCGCCGTCCCGACGAGGGTGGCTACGGTCAGGGCCGTCCGGCCTACCCGGACCAGGGTGGCTACCCCGAGCAGGGCGGCTACCCGGACCAGGGCGGATACGGCCAACAGCCCTACGGACGCCAGGACTACGGCCAGCCCGATTACGGCCGCTACGGCGAGGCCCCGGCCGGCTACGGCGACCAGGGTTACGGCGATCAGGGCTATGGCGACCAGGGCTACGGCGCGCCTGCCGGACAGCAGGGCGGGTACGGCGGCTACGGCGCCGGACAGGGCGATTACCCGGCCGGTGCGACGGTCACGCTGCAGCTCGACGACGGCAGCGGACGCACCTACCAGCTGCGTGAAGGCGCCAATGTGATCGGCCGCGGACAGGACGCGCAGTTCCGTCTCCCCGACACGGGTGTGTCACGACGGCACCTGGAAATCCGTTGGGACGGTCATGTCGCGCTATTGTCAGACCTCAACTCCACCAACGGCACCACGGTGAACAACGCTCCGGTTCAGGAGTGGCAGCTGGCCGACGGCGACGTCATCCGGCTCGGACACTCCGAGATCATCGTCCGCGTTCACTGACGGCGCGCCGCTGAGGGAAGCGGTCGCGTGCACGCCACGTCGATCGACGCCCCACAAGGTGGCGTGCCGACGGGACGGGACGGAGAGGACGTCAGATGCAGGGGCTTGTTCTGCAGCTGACCCGTGTCGGCTTCCTGTTACTGCTGTGGCTGTTCATCTGGTCTGTGCTGCGCATCCTGCGTACCGACATCTACGCGCCGACCGGTGCGGTGATGGTGCGTCGCGGGTTGGCGCTGCGCGGGACGATCCTGCCCAGCAGGGGCCGGCGGACGGTTCCGCGGCAGCTCGTCGTCACCGAGGGCGCCCTGGCCGGCACCCGCATCACGCTGGGCACCCAGCCGGTGCTGATCGGCCGGGCCGATGACTCGACGCTCGTGCTGACCGACGATTACGCCTCTACCCGCCACGCCCGGCTCTCCCCGCGAGGTCCGGAATGGTACGTAGAGGACCTAGGATCAACCAACGGTACATACCTCGACAGGGCGAAGGTGACGACAGCGGTACGAGTTCCGATGGGCACACCGGTGCGGATCGGCAAGACGGTGATCGAGTTGCGCCCGTGACACTGGTTCTTCGATATGCAGCCCGTAGCGACCGGGGGTTGGTGCGCGCCAACAACGAGGATTCCGTCTACGCGGGGGCTCGGCTGCTGGCACTGGCCGACGGCATGGGCGGCCACGCCGCCGGTGAGGTCGCCTCGCAGCTGGTGATCGCCGCACTGGCCCACCTCGACGACGACGAGCCCGGCGGCGACCTGCTCAGCAAGCTCGACGCCGCGGTGCGCGACGGCAACGCCGCGATCGCCGCGCACGTCGAGGAGGACCCCGAGCTCGAGGGCATGGGCACCACGCTGACGGCGATCCTGTTCGCCGGCAATCGGCTCGGGCTGGTGCACATCGGCGACTCCCGCGGCTACCTGCTGCGCGACGGCGAACTCACCCAGATCACCAAAGACGACACGTTCGTCCAGACACTGGTCGACGAGGGCCGGATCACCGCCGAGGAGGCCCACAGCCACCCGCAGCGGTCGCTGATCATGCGCGCGCTGACCGGCCACGAGGTCGAGCCGACGCTGATCATGCGCGAAGCCCGCGCCGGCGACCGCTACCTGTTGTGCTCGGACGGGCTGTCGGACCCGGTCAGCCAGGACACCATCGCCGAGGCGCTGCAGATCCCCGATGTCGCCGAGAGCGCCGACCGCCTCATCGAGCTGGCCCTGCGCGGCGGCGGTCCCGACAACGTCACCGTGGTGGTGGCCGATGTCGTCGACTACGACTACGGGCAGACCCAGCCGATCCTGGCGGGGGCGGTGTCCGGCGACGACGACCAGACCGCCCCGCCGAACACCGCGGCAGGCCGCGCGTCGGCGTTCAATCCGAAACGCAACGCAGCCAAACGTGTTGTGCCGCAACCCGAGGAACCCCCGCCGCGCCCTGCGTCGCGTCGGCGCATGATCATCGCCGCGACCGTGCTGGTCCTTGTGGTGCTGGCGGGCCTGGCAGTCGGACGCGAGATCGTGCGGAACAACTACTACGTCAGCGAGCACGATGGCACCGTCTCCATCATGCGGGGTGTTCAGGGCTCCTTTCTCGGAGTGTCCTTGCAGGAGCCATATCTCCTCGGATGTCTGAACAACCGCAACGAACTCTCCCTCATCAGCGCCGACCAGTCCGGTGACCCCCGGGACTGCACGCTCCTCGCCGTCGGTGATATCCGTCCCTCCGAGCGCGCCCAGGTGATCGCCGGGCTGCCGTCCGGCTCGTTGGACGAGGCCATCGGCCAGATCGAGGAACTGTCCCGCAGCTCCGTGTTGCCGGTGTGCGCGACCCCGACGCCCACCTCGACACCCAAGCCGTCCCCCACCCCGGCTCCGTCTCCCGCGCCGGCGTCCGCGTCACCGCGGCCCGCCCCGACGTCGACCTCCGGCGCGCCGGAATCGCCTGCGCCGTCGGCGAATCCGCGTCCGAGCAGCCCCGCGCCCACGACACCTCGCGCGTCGGCCCCGCCGTCCCCGTCGGGATCGGCGACCCCCGCTCCCCCGCCCACCCCGTCCCCCTCCCCGACGGTCACCGCGCTGCCGCCACCGCCGCCTGAACCGGGAACGAACTGCCGGGAAGTCGCATGACGACCCAGCCGCAGCCCGTCGTCTCGGTCGCGCCGCCGCTACCGAACCGCCGCAACGCCGAGCTCGCGTTGCTCGCATTCGCGGCGGCGATCACGACCCTCGCGCTGCTGCTGGTCGAGGCCAACCAGGAACAGGGCCTGCGCTGGGACCTCGCCCAGTACACCGTCGCGTATCTGGCGCTGTTCACCGGCGCGCATCTGGCCGTGCGCCGCTTCGCCCCGTACGCCGATCCGCTGCTGCTGCCGGTGGTGGCGCTGCTCAACGGTCTCGGCCTGGTGATGATCCACCGCCTGGACCTGCCCGAGGGCCAGGCCACCGCACAGGGTCTCGGCGGTACCGCGAACCAGCAGATGCTGTGGACGCTGGCCGGGGTGCTCGGATTCTCCGCGCTGGTGATCTTCCTGCGCGACCACCGCATGCTGTCGCGCTACGGCTACGTGTGCGGACTGGCCGGCCTGATCCTGCTCGCGATCCCGGCGGTGCTGCCCCGGTCGATGTCGGAGCAGAACGGCGCCAAGATCTGGATCCAGTTCGAGGGCTTCTCGATTCAGCCGGCCGAGTTCTCCAAGATCCTGCTGCTGATCTTCTTCGCATCGGTGCTGGTGTCCAAGCGCAGCCTGTTCACCAGCGCCGGCAAGCACGTCCTGGGCATGGATCTGCCGCGCCCGCGTGACCTCGCGCCGCTGCTGGCGGCATGGATCGCGTCGATCGGCGTGATGATCTTCGAGAAGGACCTCGGAACATCGCTGCTGCTGTACGCGTCGTTTTTGGTCATGGTCTACATCGCGACCGAGCGGTTCAGCTGGGTGGTGCTGGGCCTGGGGCTGTTCGCCGCGGGCAGCGTGGTCGCCTACTACATGTTCGACCACGTGCGGGTGCGGGTGCAGACGTGGCGCGACCCGTTCGCCGATCCCGACGGGGCCGGCTACCAGATGGTGCAGTCGCTGTTCAGCTTCGCCACCGGTGGCATCTTCGGCACCGGTCTCGGCAACGGACAGCCCGGCACCGTACCGGCGGCGTCCACCGACTTCATCATCGCCGCGATCGGGGAAGAGCTTGGGCTGGTTGGCCTTTCGGCTGTGCTGATGCTCTACACCATCGTCATCATCCGCGGTCTGCGGACGGCGATCGCGGTGCGCGACAGCTTCGGCAAGCTACTGGCCGCCGGCCTGTCCGCGACGCTGGCGATCCAGTTGTTCATCGTCGTCGGCGGTGTCACGAAGCTGATCCCGCTGACCGGCCTGACCACGCCGTGGATGTCCTACGGCGGCTCGTCTCTGGTCGCGAACTATCTGCTGCTGGCCATCCTGGTGCGCATCTCCCACAACGCCCGTAAGCCGATCTCGACCAAGGCCCTGCCCCCGGGCAACATCGCGGGCGCCAGCACCGAGGTGATCCAGAAAGTATGAACACCTCGCTTCGCCGTATCTCGGTCATGATCATGGCGCTGATCGTGCTGCTCCTGGCCAACGCGACCCTGACGCAGGTCTTCACCGCCGACGGGCTCCGCGCCGACCCGCGCAACCAGCGGGTGCTGCTCGACGAGTACTCCCGCCAGCGCGGCCAGATCTCCGCGGGCGGCCAGCTGCTCGCCTATTCGGTGAAGACCGAAGGCCGCTTCCGCTTCCTGCGCGTCTACCCGGATCCGCAGGCCTACGCGCCGGTCACCGGCTTCTACTCGCTGAGCTACTCGAGCTCCGGTCTGGAGCGCGCCGAGGACACCGTCCTCAACGGCTCCGACGAGCGGCTGTTCGGGCGTCGGCTCGCCGATTTCTTCACCGGCCGCGATCCGCGCGGCGGCAACGTGTCGACCACCATCAACCCCGAGGTCCAACAGGCCGCGTGGGACGCGATGGAGGACGGCTGCAACGGCCCGTGCAAGGGTTCCGTGGTCGCTCTGGAGCCGTCGACCGGGAAGATCCTGGCGCTGGTGTCGGCACCGTCTTACGACCCGAATCTGCTAGCCACCCACGACATCACCGAGCAGGCCGCCGCATGGGAGGCGCTGCGCGACGACCCCGACTCGCCGCTGCTGAACCGCGCGATCTCCGAGACCTACCCGCCCGGATCGACGTTCAAGGTCGTCACCACCGCCGCCGCGCTGCAGTCCGGCGCCACCGCGCAGACGCAGCTGACCGCGGCGCCGCAGATACCGTTGCCGAACAGCACCGCGACGCTGGAGAACTTCGGCGGCATGTCCTGCGGTGGCGGGCCGACCGCCACGCTGGAGTACGCCTTCGCCCATTCCTGCAACACCGCGTTCGTCCAGCTCGGTGTCGATACCGGCGCCGACGCGCTGCGCTCGACCGCAGCCGATTTCGGGGTGGACACCCCGGCCCCGGCGATCCCGCTTCAGGTCGCCGAATCCACAGTCGGCCCGATCGCCGACGACGCGGCGCTCGGCATGTCCAGCATCGGACAGAAGGACGTCGCAGTGACGCCACTGCAGAACGCGATGATCGCCGCGACCGTCGCCAACAAGGGTGTGACCATGACGCCGTACCTGGTGGACAGCCTCAAGGGCCCCGACCTGGCGACGATCGCCACCACGGCGCCCACCGAACAGCGGCGAGCGGTACCCGAGCAGGTCGCAGATACACTTACGGACCTGATGGTCGCCGCCGAGCAGGTGACGCAGCAGAAGGGAGCCATCGCCGGCGTGCAGATCGCATCCAAGACCGGCACTGCGGAGCACGGCACGGACCCGCGCAACACGCCGCCGCATGCCTGGTACATCGCCTTCGCGCCCGCTCAGGCACCCAAAGTCGCGGTCGCGGTACTCGTCGAGAACGGCGGCGACCGCCTCGGGGCCACCGGCGGTGCGCTGGCCGCACCGATCGGGCGCGCGACGATCGCGGCGGCGCTGAGGGAGGCGTCATGAGGCACCCGAGCCGAGCGAAGCGAGGCGAGAAATGAGCCCCCGCGTGGGAGTCACGCTGTCCGGCCGATACCGCCTCCAGCGGCTGATCGCGACCGGCGGCATGGGCCAGGTCTGGGAAGGCGTCGACTCGCGGCTGGGACGCCGCGTCGCGATCAAGGTCCTCAAGGCCGAGTACTCGACCGACCCGGAGTTCGTCGAACGCTTCCGTGCCGAGGCGCGCACGGTCGCGATGCTCAACCACCCCGGCATCGCCGGCGTGTACGACTATGGCGAGACCGACATCGACGGCGAGGGCCGCACCGCGTACCTGGTGATGGAACTCGTCAACGGTGAGCCGCTGAACTCGGTCATCAAGCGGACCGGTCGGCTGTCGCTGCGGCACGCCCTGGACATGCTCGAGCAGACCGGCCGCGCGCTGCAGGTCGCGCACAGCGCCGGCCTGGTGCACCGCGACGTCAAGCCCGGAAACATCCTGATCACGCCGACCGGCCAGGTGAAGCTCACCGACTTCGGCATCGCCAAGGCCGTCGACGCCGCCCCGGTCACGCAAACCGGCATGGTGATGGGCACCGCCCAGTACATCGCTCCCGAGCAGGCGCTCGGGCACGACGCGACCGCGGCCAGCGACGTGTACTCGCTTGGTGTCGTCGGCTACGAGGCCGTCTCCGGCAAGCGCCCGTTCACCGGCGACGGTGCGCTGACGGTCGCGATGAAACACATCAAGGAGACACCCCGCCGCTGCCCGCCGATCTGCCGCCGAACGTCCGCGAGCTGATCGAGATCACGCTGGTGAAGAACCCCAGCCAGCGCTACAAGTCGGGTGGACCGTTCGCCGATGCGGTGGCCGCCGTACGCGCCGGCCGCAGGCCGCCACGGCCCAACGCGGCGCCGTCGATCGGCCGTGCCGCCCCGGCCGCGGTGCCGCCGGCGATCCAGAACCGTCCGGATCCGACCGGGCGCGCCCCGGCCGCGACCGCACGTACCCGCACGACCGGCAGCCATCACCGCTCGGCGCCCCCGGCGCGGCGCACGTTCTCGTCGGGTCAGCGCGCCCTGCTGTGGGCCGCCGGCGTGCTCGGTGCGCTGGCGATCGTGATCGCGATCCTGATCGTGCTGAACCACCAGGACAAACAGAACAGTCCGACCCGCAGCACGGTCACCGAGACGCCGAGCAGTGAGACGACCCCTGAGTCGCCGGTGGAGGAGACTCCGGGAGCCGCGCCGCCGATCGAAGGCCATGGCCCGGGGGAAAACTGGGTATCCCCACCCGTTAATAACGCGTCACCGCCGGTGACGCTGTACGCCCTGGAACAGATACCGCGATGACGACCCCACAGCACCTTTCCGACCGGTACGAAGTCGGCGAGATCCTGGGCTTCGGAGGCATGTCCGAGGTCCACCTGGCCCGCGACCTTCGCCTGCACCGCGACGTCGCGATCAAGGTGCTGCGCGCCGACCTGGCCCGCGATCCGAGCTTCTACCTGCGCTTCCGCCGGGAGGCGCAGAACGCCGCAGCGCTGAACCATCCCGCGATCGTCGCCGTGTACGACACCGGCGAGGCCGAGACACCGACCGGCCCGCTGCCCTACATCGTGATGGAGTACGTCGACGGCGTGACGCTGCGCGACATCGTGCACAACGAGGGCCCGATGCCGCCCAAGCGCGCGATCGAGGTCATCGCCGATGCGTGCCAGGCCCTGAACTTCAGCCACCAGCACGGCATCATCCACCGCGACGTCAAGCCCGCCAACATCATGATCAGCAAGAGCGGTGCGGTGAAGGTGATGGACTTCGGCATCGCCCGCGCGCTCGCCGATGCCGGCAACCCGGTCACCCAAACCGCCGCGGTGATCGGCACCGCGCAGTACCTGTCCCCCGAGCAGGCGCGCGGCGTCAAGGTCGACGCCCGGTCGGATGTGTACTCGCTCGGGTGCGTCCTCTACGAGCTGCTGACCGGCGAGCCGCCGTTCGTCGGCGACTCCCCCGTCGCGGTCGCCTATCAGCACGTGCGCGAGGATCCGGTGCCGCCGTCGGCGCGGCACGAGGGCATCTCCCCCGAACTCGACGCGGTGGTGCTCAAGGCGCTGGCGAAGAATCCGGACAACCGCTACCAGACGGCCGCCGAGATGCGCACCGACCTGGTCAAGGTGCACAGCGGCGAGACTCCGGACGCGCCGAAGGTGCTCACCGACGCCGAGCGCACCTCGCTGCTGTCGGCGACCCCGTCGCACCGCAACGAGCCTGTCGAACCCGCAGGTCCGCACCAGCCCCGCTACGACGACCGCAGCAGCGGCGGATCGCTGGGCCGATGGCTGATCGCCGTCGCGGTGCTGGCGGTGCTCACAGTGCTGGTCACGATCGGCATCAACGCGTTCGGCGGCGACACGCGCGATGTGCAGGTGCCCGATGTGCACGGGCTGACGTCGGCCGACGCGATCGCGACCCTGCAGAACCGGGGATTCTCGATCCGCACGCAGCAGAAGCCGGATTCCGAGGTACCGCCGGATCACGTCATCGACACCGACCCGGACGCGAACGCGTCGGTCGCGGCCGGCGACGAGATCACCCTGAACGTGTCGACCGGCCCCGAGCAGCGTGAGGTGCCCGACGTGTCGGGTCTGAGCTACTCCGATGCGGTGCGCAGGCTGACCGCGGCCGGGTTCGAGAAGTTCCGTCAGACCGCTTCGACCTCACTGCCCGAGCAGAAGGACCGCGTGCTGTCCACGGTGCCGCCGGCCAACCAGACGTCGGCGATCACCAACGAGATCACCGTCGTGGTCGGAAAGGGCCCGGCGACGGCGCCCGTCCCCGAATGCGTCGCCCAGAGTGTGGACGTCTGCCAGCAGATCCTGGCGGCATCGGGCTTCACGAAGGCCGTTCCGGTCGAAGTGGACAGCACCGTGGCGGCCGGTCAGGTCGTCGGGCTGGAACCGGCTGCCGGACAGACCGTGCCGCAGGACACCGTCATCCAGATCCAGGTGTCGCGCGGCAACCAGTTCGTGATGCCGGACCTGACCGGGCAGTTCTGGACCGACGCGGAGCCGCGGCTGCGCGCGCTGGGTTGGACGGGTGTGCTCGACAAGGGCGGCGACGTGCAGAACAGCGGTCAGCGCACCAACGCGGTGGTCCGGCAGAGCCCGCCGGCGGGCAGCGGCGTGAACTACGGCGCGACGATCACGCTGAACTTCGCGTCGTAGCGGCCGCGACGGCGCCGGCGACCTCGTCCTCGAGCTGACGGACCAGGGTCTCGGCCGGGGCCGCGCCGCAGTACCCGAGCCAGTTGGCCAGCATCCGGTGCCCGCCCTGGGTCAGGATCGACTCGGGATGGAACTGCACGCCGTGTACGGGCAGTTCGCGGTGCTGGACGCCCATGATGACGCCCCCCTCGGTGCGGGCGATCACCTCGAGCTCGTCGGGCACCGTCTCCGGCAGGATCGTCAGCGAGTGGTACCGCGTCGCGGTGAACGGGTCGGGCAGTCCTCTGAGCACGCCGGCATCGGCGTGGTAGACGGTGCTGGTCTTGCCGTGCAGCAGCTCAGGGGCCCGATCGACGGTGCCGCCGAAGGCCACCCCGATCGCCTGATGCCCCAGGCACACGCCGAGCAGCGGAGTGCGTGCCGCCGCGCACGCGTGCACCATCGGGATCGTCGCGCCGGCCCGCTCCGGGGTGCCCGGCCCGGGGCTCAGCAGCACGCCGTCGAACTCGGCGGCCGCGCGGGCGATGCCGGCATCGGAGGACAGCCGGTCGTCGTCGTTGCGCCACACCTGAGCCTCGACGCCGAGCTGGCCGAGGTACTGGACCAGGTTGAACACGAAGCTGTCGTAGTTGTCGACGACCAAGACCTGCATCAGCTCAGGTTACCGGCGCGGCGGCGCGGTTCAGTAGCCGAGCGGGCCGATCGGCTGGGCGTACTTCATGCGGACCGCCTCGGTGTGCCCGACCAGTTCCACGTCGCGGACCTCCTCGGTATAGCCGAGCCCGAACCGGACCGCGTAGCGCTTGTACAGCGTCACGAGCGGCGACGCGGCCAGCGCTTCCTGCATCGCCGCGGAATCGCCGACGGCGGAGATGACGTACGGCGGGCTGTAGGTGCGGCCGTTGAGCAGCAGTGTGTTGCCGACGCACCGCGGGGCCGACGTCGCGATGATGCGCTGGTCCTGCACCTGGATGCCCTCGGCGCCCGCGCTCCACATCGCGTTGATGACGCCCTGGATGTCCTGCTGGTGCACGACGAGGTCGTCGGGGGACGCGTCACGGGGGAACCGGCCGTGCGCGTCGCGTTGCGCGTCGTTCAGCGTGACGACCAGGCCGGGCCCGCGCAGGGGTGTCAGGCCCGCAGCCCCGGCGAGCGCGTCACCGCGGTTGGTGATGGCCGTCAGCGCGGCCTCGGCGCCGGGGGAGCCTCCGTGATGGTTGTCGATGCTCGACGCCAGCGCACTCTGCTCGGCACTGAGCCGGTCCACCGACTGCTGGGATTCGCGGACCAGGTCGACCAGGCGGGGGGCGTCGCTGCTGCGGATCTCGTCGCCGCCGGACACTCCGTGGGTCGCGCCGAGGAGCAGACCCGCGGCCACGCACACCACCGGGACCCCGATGCGCCACGCGGAGCGCTTGCGCGCGGGGGTGTCCTTGTCGGTCATCGTCGTCCTGGCTTCTGTGGATGGTGCGGTGAGGTCCGGAAGTGCGCGGATCGCCTGCGTTAGGCTCTCCCTAAACATCGTCGCACTGACCGGCCACATGTGGCACCGGAGACAGACGCGGCGCCGATCGTTCGAAGGTACGCATGCCCAAGTCCAAGGTCCGTAAGAAGAACGACTTCACCATCAACCCGGTGAGCCGGACTCCGGTCAAGGTCAAGGCCGGGCCGTCGAGTACGTGGTTCGTGGTGCTGTTCGTGAGCCTGATGCTGATCGGTCTGGTGTGGCTGATCGTCTTCCAGCTCGCCGGCAGCGGCCCCGACGTTCCGAGCTTCCTGCAGTGGATGGCCGATCTGAATGTGTGGAACTACGCCATCGCGTTCGCTTTCATGATCACAGGTTTGCTGCTGACGATGCGCTGGCGATGACGGGCGCGGGCGGCCAGATGAACTCATCTCGGTCGCCTGTTGTTCGTCCGCCGGCAACCCGGACGTCACCGGATCACACGGATGTGATTCATCCCCATTGGGGATAGCACTTGTGGATAACCGCCATTCCTCGCGGTAGAAGGGTGTGAAGTACCGGTGCAGCAAACACAGTGGCAACCGCAGAGCGCGGCCATCGTGGTGCAGGGAATCCTGGGCATCCTGCTCGCAGTTTTCGCTGTGACCCTGGTCACAGACGCGCCAGGGCGCGTGCTGATCGGCCTGGCGGCGGTCGGCCTGATCGTGTTTGCGCTCATGTCGTGGCGCGCCCGGCCCAAGCTAGCAATCACCGAGGACGGCCTGGTCCACCGCGGCTGGTTCACGACGCGCCAACTGACGCGCGCGGACATCAAACGGATCCGGATCACCGAGTTCCGCCGGATAGGCCGAAAAGTCCGGCTTCTGGAGATCGACACCGTGGACGACCGACTGCTGGTGATGAGTCGGTGGGATCTGGGCACCGACCCGCTGACGGTGCTCGACGCACTCACCGACGCCGGGTACGCACCCGGCGCCGGTGCGGGGGAGACCCCGTAGCAGCGTCTAGGAGATGGTGATCGACTCGATCACGACCGGATCGATGGGACGGTCGCTGCGGTCGGTCGGCGTCGTGGCGATCGCATCGACGACCTTCTTCGACTCCTCGTCGACGACTTCACCGAAGATGGTGTGGCGGCGGTTCAGGTGCGGGGTCTCGGTCACGGTGATGAAGAACTGCGAGCCGTTGGTCCCCGGCCCGGCATTGGCCATCGCCAGCAGGTAGGGCTTGTCGAACTGCAGCTCCGGGTGGAACTCGTCGGCGAATTTGTAACCCGCGTCGCCGCGGCCGGTGCCGGTCGGGTCGCCGCCCTGGATCATGAAGCCGTCGATGACGCGGTGGAAGATCACGCCGTCATAGAACGGCCCCGACGAGCCGCCCGACGCGTTCTCCGTGCTGTATTCCTTGGTTCCCTGGGCCAGTCCGACGAAATTGGACACGGTCTTGGGGGCGTGGTTTCCGAAGAGTGCGATCTTGATGTCGCCGCGGTTGGTGTGCAGGGTCGCGGTCGCGGTCTGAATGGGACTCGTCACGGGAATCCAGTCTGCCACGCGCCCTCGCGGGCCAACCGGGCACCGTGCGCTCGGCGGGATGGCAGGCTGAAGGTGCGACATCCGTCCATCGAGAAAGGGGTGGGAAATGAGCTCCACGACCCGCGAACACCTGACACACGGCCAGCGCCTCGGGCGCGGCCTGAAGTACTCGACCGTCGGCCCGGTCGATGTGACCAGGGGAGCGGTGGGGCTCAGCGTCGACTCGGTGCGCTCATCGGCCGCGTGGGTCGGTGACCGCTACCGCCGCAGCAAGGTCGCCCGCCAGCTGCGCGAGGAGCTGGCGTCCGCACAGCAGGTGATCGCGGCCGAGGTCGCCGCCGCCCAGGAGGTCGTGGCGAACCTGCCCGAGGTACTGCAGAAAGCCCGCAAGCCACGGCGACGGGTGCGCCCGTGGCTGCTCGCCGGGGTCGGCGTCGCATTGCTGGCCGGGGGAGCGGTGACGTTCTCCATCCTGCGCCGGTCGGCACAACCGGATCCGTCGCCGCTGCCGCCGAGCGTCGATGTGACGCCCAAGCCCTAGCGAAAGCTGCTCGCGCCGTGGCTGTCTCGGTATTCGATCTGTTCTCGATCGGTATCGGCCCGTCGAGCTCACACACCGTGGGCCCGATGCGGGCGGCCCGGCGCTTCGTCGAGCGCCTCGCCGGCGCCGGAGGTCTGTCCGGCGTCGCCGGGGTGCGCGTCGAACTGTACGGTTCGCTCGGCGCGACCGGGGCGGGGCACGGGACACCGGGCGCGGTGGTGCTCGGTCTGGAGGGCGCCGACCCCGAGACCGTCGACCCCGACGCGGCCCGTGCCCGGGTTGCGGAGGTGGGGGAGCAGCGCAGGCTCCGGCTCCCCGGCGAACACGAAATCGGGTTCGACATCGCCTCCGACATCGTCCTGTCGTTGCGGGCCATGGACTTTCACAGCAACGGCATGGTGTTCATCGCCCGCGACGCCGACGGGGGTGAGCTCGATCGGCACGTCTACTACTCGGTCGGCGGAGGGTTCGTCGTCGACGAGGACGAGGCCACCGGCGGTGCGCGAAACGAGATCGCGGTGCCGTACCCGTTCCACACCGGAGCGGACATGATGGCGCTCGCGGTCGAAAACGACTGCCGAATATCGGATCTCGTCGCCGCCAACGAAGAGGCGCTCGGAAACGGCGCGCGGCTGAGGGACGGTCTGCTGCGGATCTGGGCAGCGATGCGGGAGTGCGTCGACCGCGGGCTGGCCGCCGACGGCACGCTACCGGGCAGTCTGCAGGTGCAGCGTCGAGCCCGGGTGCTCGCCGCGGCGCTGGAGGCCAACCGCGCGGAGCCGCTGTACGCGATGGACTGGGTCGGGGTGTTCGCGCTGGCGGTCAACGAGGAGAACGCGGCGGGCGGACGGGTCGTCACCGCCCCGACCAACGGCGCGGCCGGGATCATCCCCGCGGTGCTGCACTACTACTGGCGGTTCGTGCCGGGCGCCGACGAGGACGGTGTGGTCGAGTTCCTGCTGACCGCCGGCGCGATCGGTCAGCTGTTCAAGACGAACGCGTCGATCTCCGGCGCGGAGGTCGGCTGCCAGGGCGAGGTGGGCTCGGCCTGCTCGATGGCGGCCGGGGCGCTGGCGGCGGTGATGGGCGGGACGCCGGCGCAGGTGGAGAACGCCGCGGAGATCGGGATCGAGCACAACCTCGGGCTGACCTGTGACCCCGTCGGGGGACTGGTGCAGATCCCGTGTATCGAACGCAATGCGATCGCGGCGGTGAAGGCGATCGCGGCGGCACGAATGGCGATGTTCGGCGACGGCACACACCGGGTGAGCTTGGACACCGCGATCAAGACGATGCGCGACACCGGAGCCGATATGGCGGACAAGTACAAGGAGACCTCCCGCGGGGGACTGGCCCTCAACGTGGTCGAGTGCTGAGATCCTTGTGGAGCCTGGACGACGCGGCATCTGAGCGATACCTGGTCCTGATACAGCCTGGATAGCAGGTGATCTCGCCGCAAAGCTGGCCGGGTGCAACACCCGGATCCATATTCTCCCGGCGATTCACTGAGACGCACGGTGTTCGCCGTTGTCGCGACCTTCGTCCTGATCGGGATTCTTGCGGGCGTGATGGTTGGTCTACTGTGACACCGCCATCTCCCGGCAGACCACGCGGCAGCGCCAACTGAGCCGAAAGGCTCTGGCCGGTAGTCGAATACGTCATCCTATGAAGGATTCACCTAGTAGGAGTACAGCCTCGACAGCCTCGCGTCATCAGCTGAGCATTGGTGTGGTGATGCCCTACATGAGAATGCGACCTTCTACGGCGGCTGCGCTGTCTGATGGTGCCAAATCTCTTACCCCAGTGAATAACTCGCCGTCGTTGATCGGTTCCTCGTCACCGCGGGCACGAAGCAGATGGATTGTGCGACTCTGGCAGCTCGTCAGGACGCCCGCCAGAACCGCAGGCGGCGAGGTGAGGACCAGGCGTTCGAAGGTGCGCCGCCCCGACTACATGGAAGAGGCCGCGATGCGGCGCGAGATGTTCCGGCTTTGAGGCTGCCGGAATATCGGCGGCACCATGATGCGCTGTACCGCAACATGTTCGGCGCGATCCCCACAGTGAAGTCCGGCCCATCCCGCAGTTGCGGGATGGGCCGGATGCGTGGGGGAGTACGTCAGGCCAGGCCGGCCTTCTCCAACGCTGTCGCGCAGGTGTCCACGATGAGCCGCGTCACCACGTAGGGGTCGACGTTCGCATTCGGGCGGCGATCCTCGATGTAACCCTTCTGCTCGACCTCCACCTGCCAGGGGATGCGCACGGACGCACCCCTGTCGGCGACGCCGTAGCTGTAACGGTCCCACGGGGCGGTTTCGTGGGCCCCGGTCAGGCGGGATTCAATGCCGACGCCGTAGTGCTCGATGTGCTCGGCCGGCTTGTCGTCACGGCCCAGAGCTTCTGCCGCTTCGATGACCGCCTCGTAGCTTTCCCGCATCCTCCTGGTGGAGAAGTTGGTGTGCGCACCCGCTCCGTTCCAGTCACCTTTGGCAGGCTTCGGGTCCAGTGTCGCCGAGATTCCCGCGTCCTCGGCGGTGCGGTAGAGGAGCCAACGCGCCACCCACAACTGGTCGGCGACATCCAGTGGGCCGAGCGGACCTACCTGGAACTCCCACTGCCCTGGCATGACCTCGGCGTTGATACCGGAGATGGCGAGGCCGGCGGACAGACAGTTCTCCAGATGCTTCTCGACGATCGCACGACCACTGATCTCGTCCGCGCCGACGCCGCAGTAATAACCGCCCTGCGGAGCGGGGAATCCGCCGTCGGGGAAGCCCATCGGCCGCGAGCCACGGAAGAAGGTGTATTCCTGCTCGATGCCGAACAGCGGCTCTTGCGCTTCGTGGCGTGCCGCGACCTCCCGCAAGGCAGCCCGCGTATTGGACGCATGCGGGGTGCGATCGGTGTTGAGCACCTCACAGAGCACCAGCAGGTCGTCACCACCGCGGATCGGATCCGGGAACGTCGCGACCGGTTCGAGCACCCGATCCGAGGCGTGTCCCTCCGCCTGATTCGTGCTGGAGCCGTCGAAACCCCAGATCGGCGGCTCTTCGCCTGCGGCAAGGATCTTCGTCTTCGATCTCAGCTTCGCGGTTGGCCGCGTCCCGTCAATCCAGATGTACTCAGCTTTGTAAGGCATAGCCCTTCCTCTCCTTTGTTCGTTTCGTGGGGCTTTTCGCAGGTTGTCCATTGGCGTCCCCGGTGTCTGCGGAGGGATCTGCAACGCCGTTGCGCCGCAACAGATCGGCCGCTTCGGTGTGCTTGCCGCGCAGCGCGTCGGTCAGCGGCGTACCTCCCCAGCGGTCGGTGACGTCCGGGCGGGAACCCGACGCGAGGAGATAACGCACCGCGGCGACGTGACCTTCGGACGCCGCGAGGTGCAGCGCGGTACGACCGTCGTAGTCCGCGGCGTTGGGGTCGGCCTCCGCGGCGAGAACTGCCCGCAGCTCATCGAGGTCGCCCTGGCTAGCCGCGTAGAGGAGGCGCATCGTCACGCTGATCTCGGCTTCGTTCTTCTTCCGGCGAGGATCGCGCTTGTCGGTGTCCTCACCCATGGTTAGGGAATCGAAGGCATGAAAGTTGTAGCGGTTGATGAGTTCCCTGCAGAACGCGACTCCGCGTACCGAGTTGCCGTGCGAGTCCAGGCGCGGCGACCATACACACACCCCCATCACTCCCGGGACGACAAGCATCAGTCCACCGGACACACCGCTCTTGGCCGGCAGTCCGATCGTGAACGCGAACTCACCGGAGTAGTCGTACATCCCGCATGAAGACATCAACGACAGGCAGTGACGAACCGTGTTCGGGTGAAATACCCGGTCATTGGTCAGCGGGTTGATACCGGCGTTGGCGAGGGTCGCGGCGACAACGGCCAACGCTGCGGTGTCCAGCTCGATCGAGCAACACTGAAAGTAGAACTCCAGCGTTTCGACGAGGTCTGTGCCCTCGGGAAACGCCCCGCGTTCACGCATGAAGTAGCCGAGGGAGAAGTTGCGGTCCGCCGTTCGTCGCTCAGACAGGTAGACAGAGTTGTTGAAACCGACCCTGTCGGACCCGCAGAGCCGGCGCCAGGTCTCCGCGACATAGTCGAAGCGGTCGGCAAGCTCGTCGTGCGCCCGTAGCATCGAGCAGGCCATGATGGCACCGGAGTTGATCATCGGGTTGTGGGGCAGGCCGTCAGCGGTCAGCGAAAGCTCGTTGAATCCCCGGCCGCTGGGTTCGCGCCCGATATGACGGTGCACGACCTCCACACCGTGTTCCTCCAGCGCCAGGCTGTAGTTCACCGGCTTGCACAGGGATTGCACGCAGAAGAGGTCGTTCGTGTCACCGACGCTGAAGCGTTGGCCGTCGATCGTGCAGACGGCGATGCCGAACTTCTCTGGATCGACGCGCTTGAGCTGCGGGATGTAGTCGGCCGTCGCCCCCCTGGTGTCCCCTCGGACGCGGTCGTAGGTCTCCCGGAGCTCGTTTTCGAGGCGTGCGAAGTCGGGGATGACAAGGTCACCACGCAACGCCCGGGCAACCAGACCGCCGCTTGCCTCGCAGATGGAGCCGAACTGCTCCAACGTCAGGCCGGCGCCGTCATCACCGTCGGCCGCCAGTAGCTGTGAGATGCCCTGCCGTACCCGGAGGTCATCTGGCGCGATGCCGGCGACCTGGATTCTTGTCCGCAATTCCATCAGTGAGATTCGTTGCTGTGGCGACAGTTTGAACGTCCTCGCCAGTGCGCTGATCCCATACGAGTCCCGCCCGTCGGACGACCCGGGGACTACGGCACCATCCGCCAGCGCACTCGGCGGCACTGCAGAACCTTCGGCCACGAACATTTCTTTCGGTACTCCTACTGCGTCGGCTCGCGGAGATTCGCGATCGTTGACCGACAGATCTCGGCCTTCTGCCGAACTCGTCGGCGCGCCGCAGAACCTGTGCGTCTCAGCAAGGATCACCCGGGGGGTACCGCGACAGCCAGACCCCGCTGCTACTAGGAGAAGTTCTCATATCCCCGAGGTGCAGGCGGAAGCCTTCTTACGTCCCCCCGAACAGCGCCTGGTGTGAAACCCGCTGCGCGGTAGTGATTTCCACGAGCTTCTGCAACCCGCGCGCCGACGGCGACCCCGGCTCCGCCCAATAGGTGACCATGATGTGCTCGCCCGTGCGCACGTTCAGATGCTGGAAATGCAGGTCCAACGGCCCGACTACCGGATGGTCGATGAGAAGCAGACCCCTGCTGTGGCCTTTGACATCGTAGGAAGCCCACAGACTGCGGAACCGAGCACTTTCGCTGAGCAGCTCGTCGATCACGACCTGCAACCCGGGATCAGGGTGGCGGCCGACGTAGGCACGAAGCCATCGCACCGCCCATGCCGTCAGCCCTTCCCAGTTCCGGTAGAACCGGTCCATCCCCTCGTCCAAGAACAGGCTTCGCATCGGGTTTTCGCCCTGCGCGAAGGTCGGCGTCAGCGTTGCCGCCAGGGGATTGGCCATCACGATCGTCGCTGTGACGTCGTGGATATGCGCCGGCGTTGCGGGCCAGCTGTCGATCAGGTGCTGCAGTGCCGGGTTCAGGGGCTGGGTGAATTCGCGCTCCCGAGGCCAACGCTTGGGCGCATGCACGAGGTCGCGCATGTGCGCCGCGGCGTCTGGACTGAGACGGAAGGCGTCCGCCAGGGCGTTGAGGACTTGTTCGGAAGGCTTTTCGCGTCCCTGTTCGATGCGGTGATAATAGTCGGTGCTGATGCCGGCCAGGATCGCCACTTCTTCGCGCCGTAGGCCCACAACTCGACGACGATTGCCGGTCGGCAATCCGACGTCGCTGGGCTGGATCTTTGCTCGTTGCGTGCGCAAGAATTCGGCAAGTGGATCATTCTTCCGGACCACGGCTGCATCCTAGGGTCGCCTTCGGCCGTGAGCCAGGACGAGAAGCGTTCAGAGGAGTCCTCCGACCTGGGACCCTGACAGATTCGGGCAGGTGAGGGGTCAGATCCGCCGAAGGTGGGCGTGATCTTCCTAGGAAACTCTCTGCCTTTCGCCCGTGTCCTCTCCCATGTTGACTCTGAGGCAAATGCGGTTGTCGGAATGCCTTGGCGTATCGAGAGATTCGGCGCTACCCGAGGCTCCCGCTGGAGAGGATTGCACATGTTGACGTCCAATGCCGCCCCTAATCCGAATGGGCGTCCGTTTGCATATCGCGGTCCGCATCTGGCGGCCAGACATCTGACTGTCGCAGAGGCATTTCTCTCCCAAGTCGCGCGCGGCGGCACATATCCCGCAATTCTGGACGAGCAACTCGGCGTTGCGTTGACGTGGCGCGGATACGGTAAAGCCGCGCAAAATGTTTCGGCAGGGTTGCGGGCGGCCGGCCTGGGCCGTGGCGATACGGTGGGGCTGCTTCTCAGCAATCGACCCGAGTTCCACATCGCTGACATCGCGGTTCTTTTGGCCGGGAGCACGCCGATTTCCCTCTATCCAACCGCGGCTGCCGAGCAGCTGGCCGAGATCCTGGACAATGCGGGATGCCGCTTCATCATCACCGAACCCGCGTACGAGGACAAGCTGGAAGCAGCGCTGGGATTGATGGATTGTGGGGCGCCGCAGATCGTCGTCGTCGGACGCGACTCGTGGATGATGCTGTTGACCAACCGATCCGCCCAGCCCACCCTCGCGGCAATCTCGATGCCGGAGCAGTCCGATACCGCCACGGTGATCTACACCTCCGGCACCACCGGCGCGCCGAAGGGGGTGGAACTCACCCATCGAAACATCATGACGACGATCACCGAGATCACCCGGCGGATCCCGCTTCGGCGCGATATGCGATCCATTTCCTTCCTGCCGATGGCTCATATCGCAGAGCGGATATCGACGCACTACATCCCGCTGATCACCGGCGCGACCATCGTGTGTTGCGGCGATATGGCCCATCTCGTGCCACTACTTCAGCAGGTGCAACCGGAGATCCTGTTCTCGCCGCCTCGGCTCTGGGAGAAGTTGATGGCAGCCACCGCTCCGGCCTATCAGAGAGGCGCCGACCCGGACACATTGCGACGAAACATCGGCTGCAGCCGGGTGGAGATCGCGCTCACCGGCGCTGCACCCTGCCCGCCCCGCGTCCTCGACTACTTCCGCACACTGGGCGTGCCGCTGCGCGAAACCTACGGAATGTCAGAGAATGCGGGCGCCGTATCGATCGCCGATCTCGACGGCGCCGGGTGTGTCGGTAAACCTCTTCCGCACAATGAAGTTCGGGTGGACGAGGACGGCGAGCTGCTCGTACGCGGTCCGTCGGTGATGGCCAGGTACCGCCGCCGACCGGACGCGACGTCCGCGGTGATCGATGACCAGGGCTGGCTACGGACGGGCGATATCGCGCGGATCGACAACACCGGAAGGATCTGGATCGTCGACCGCAAGAAGGACCTCATCATCAACAGCAGCGGGAAGAATATGTCGCCGGCGAACATCGAGG
Source organism: Mycolicibacterium parafortuitum (assembly GCF_010725485.1). Taxonomy (NCBI): domain Bacteria; kingdom Bacillati; phylum Actinomycetota; class Actinomycetes; order Mycobacteriales; family Mycobacteriaceae; genus Mycobacterium; species Mycolicibacterium parafortuitum. The sequence goes on from NZ_AP022598.1 coordinate 1,461,523, forward strand.
CGCGTCTGCGGGAAGCGGGTCCACTGATCGAGCATGCGTGCGTCATCGGCGACGGCCGTCCCTACAACGTCGCTCTGATCGCCGTCGACGACAGTGTGCGACAGGCCCTCGGCCACGACACTGCGGACAGTCTCCACGCGGCGGTGCAGGAACATGTCGATCAGGCCAACTCGCGGCTGTCGCGGGTGGAGACCATTCGACGCTTCGCGGTGGTGCCGTGTTCCTGGACGCCGGATTCCGACGAACTCACCCCGACGTTCAAACTCAAGCGCAGATCCATCCAGAAGAAGTACGCGGACGTGATCGAGGCGCTCTATTCCGCCGGTCCTGCTGATTCGATGCCTCGCTGAGCGGACGAGGCTGACCGCGCGTGGCCGTCGGGGACCGCGCAGGCACGACGTGTGCCCGAACGCAGAACAGGTCAGACCATATGCGGTCTGGACCTGTCTTCGTGAAGTGTGGAGCCTAGGAGATTCGAACTCCTGACATCTGCCTTGCAAAGGCAGCGCTCTACCAACTGAGCTAAGGCCCCTCGCCGTCAGGAAGGTGTCTCGCTGAGACTGTGCCAGACCTCCGGCCCGTGCTGGGTTCGCCACACGATGACCGAGGCGACGGCCGCAGCAGCGGCTGCGAGGAGAAGCACCAGCTTCATCGACGTACCTTTCCGTGGGGCTAGGAGGACTCGAACCTCCGACCTCTTCGTTATCAGCGAAGCGCTCTAACCGCCTGAGCTATAGCCCCGTCAACCACACGGGCCGAGCGACGAGATTACCGTACGAGTATCCCGACTCCCAAACCGGAAGGTCGCGGTCAGTCCCGGTCTGCCAGGGTGACCTCCACACCGCCAACGAGGTCGGTGGTCAGGTTGTAGATGAACGCCCCGATCGTGGCCCCCGCGGTCAGCAGAACGATGTTCACCAGGCCGATGAGCGTCGCGCCGCCGAAGATGGTGCCGCTGGACACCAGTTCGCCGCCGGAGCTACCGCTGGCACTGGTCAGCAGGTCGCCGACGTTGCTGTTCAGCTTGCTCCAGACGCCCATCCCACCGAGCACCAGATACAGGATCGCCACCGCGATCATCCACACGAAGAACAGCACCACCGACAGCAGCAGCGACACCTTCAGCGTGCTCCACGGGTCGACCCGGCGGATCTGCATGCTGGCGCGTACGGGGCCCTTGTGCTGGCGCGCACCCACCTGCAGACGGCCTGCGGGCGCCGCGGTGCCCTTGGCCGCCGCGGGCTTGTCCGCCGGACGATCGGCCGGGAGGCGCTGCGGCGGCCGCGGCGGCCGCGGCCCGGACAGGTCCGGCAGCTCGCTGGCGTACGCGGCACCGGGCTCCGGTCGCCCCTCGGGACGGCCGCCCTCGGGACGGGGTCCTTCCGGGCGTACGACGTCGGTGCGGTCCCCGCGGGGCCCGGGCTCGGGCCGCGGCTCCTTCCGTGGGATCTGCTCTGTCTCGGGCCGTCCTGCCGGGGCGGACCCGCCGGCCATGAACCGGTTCAGCCGCGCGTCGAGCCCACCGGGCTGACCCGGCTGCCCGGTGCGGGGCGCGTCCTGGCGCGGTGCGTCCTGGCCCTGGGGCTCCTGCCGGGCCCGCGCGGCCGGCCCCCGCTGCCACGGCGGCAGCTCGGTGGTGTCGGCCGTGTGCGCCGGTCGTGAGCCACTGTCCTGGCCTGGAGCCGGTGCGCCGGCGCCCGACCCGTTGGCCGGGCCGGAACCCTCACCCGTCGGCGCGGATCCCGGCTCTTTCGGTGAGCTCACCTACGACTCCTCATCCGTCGCGTCGGGGTCCGTGTTGACCTCGTCCGTGCTGTCGCCGGCCTCAGCGTTCCGCGCGATCGCGATAAGTGTGTCGCCCTCGCCCAGGTTCATCAAGCGAACGCCCTTGGTCTGACGTCCCGCCTTGCGGACCTGCCGGGCCGCCGTGCGGATGACGCCACCACCGGAGGTGATCGCGTACAGCTCGGTGTCGTCGTCGACGATCAGCGCGCCGACGAGGGTGCCGCGACGACGGTCGTACTGGATCGTCAGGATGCCCTTGCCGCCGCGGCCCTGCGGTGAGTACTCCTCGATCGCGGTGCGCTTCGCGTAACCACCCGAGGTCGCCACCAGAAGGTAGGTGTCGGCCCGAACCACGTTGAGCGACAGCAGCTGATCCTCTTCGTTGAACCGCATACCCTGCACGCCCGAGGTCGCGCGGCCCATCGGCCGCAGCACCTCGTCGTTGGCCGAGAACCGGATCGACTGGCCCTTCGCGGACACCAGCAGCAGATCGTCGTCCGACGAACACAGCACGGCCCCGACCAGCTCGTCACCGTCGCGCAGGTTGATCGCGACGATGCCGCCGGAACGGTTCGAATCGAAGTCGACCAGGCGGGACTTCTTCACCAGACCGTTGCGGGTCGCGAGCACCAGGTACGGCGCGTCCTCGTAGGTCTTGAGCTGGATGACCTGAGCGATGCGCTCCTCCGGCTGGAACGCCAGCAGGTTCGCCACATGCTGGCCGCGCGCTGTGCGCGACGCCTCGGGCAGCTCGTAGGCCTTCGCCCGGTACACCCGGCCCTGGGTGGTGAAGAACAGGATCCAGTCGTGGGTCGAGCAGACGAAGAAGTGGTTGACGATGTCGTCCTGCTTGAGCCCGGCACCCTGGACACCCTTGCCGCCACGCTTCTGACTGCGGTACAGGTCGGTCTTGGTGCGCTTGGCGTAGCCGGTCTCGGTGATCGTGACGACCACGTCCTCGCGGGCGATCAGATCCTCGTCGGCGACGTCGCCGTCGGCCGGGACGATCCTGGTGCGGCGATCATCGCCGTACTTGTCGACGATCTCCTTGAGCTCGTCGTGCACGATGGCACGCTGGCGTTCCGGCTTGGCGAGGATGTCCTCGAGGTCGGCGATCTCGGCCTCGATCTTGGCCAGATCGTCGACGATGCGCTGACGCTCGAGGGCGGCCAGCCGGCGCAGCTGCATGTCGAGGATCGCCTGGGCCTGGATCTCGTCGATGTCGAGCAACTCGATCAGGCCGGTGCGGGCGATCTCGACCGTCTGCGACGCTCGGATCAACGCGATCACTTCGTCGAGCGCGTCGAGCGCCTTGACCAGACCGCGCAGGATGTGGGCGCGTTCGTTCGCCTTGCGCAGCCGGTAGCGGGTGCGCCGGACGATGACGTCCAACTGGTGGTTGACGTAATGGCGGATCAGCTGGTCCAGGCGCAGCGTGCGCGGCACCCCGTCGACGATCGACAGCATGTTGGCGCCGAAGCTGGTCTGCAGCTGGGTGTGCTTGTAGAGGTTGTTCAGCACCACCTTGGCCACGGCGTCGCGCTTGATCTCGACGACGATCCGTAGACCCACCCGGTCGCTGGACTGGTCCTCGATGTTGGAGATGCCCGAGAGCTTCCCGTCGCGGACCTGCTCGGCGATCGAGGTGATGAAGTTGTCGTGGTTGACCTGGTACGGCAACTCGGTGATCACCAGGGAGGTACGCCCGCGGGAGTCCTCTTCGATCTCCACGACACCGCGCATCCGGATCGATCCGCGACCCGTCTTGTAGGTGTCCTCGATGCCCTGGGTGCCGACGATCAGACCGTAGGTCGGGAAGTCGGGCCCCTTGACCCGCTCCATCACGGCCTCGCAGGTGGCTTCCTCGTCGGCCTCGTGGTTCTCCAAACACCAGTACACGGCCTCGGCCAGCTCCCGCAGATTGTGCGGAGGCATGTTGGTGGCCATACCGACGGCGATACCGCCGGAGCCGTTGGCGAGCAGGTTCGGGAACCGGCTCGGCAGAACCGTCGGCTCCTGCACCCGGCCGTCGTAGTTCGGAATGAAATCGACTGTCTCCTCGTCGATTTCACGCAGCATCTCCATCGCCAGCGGAGTCAGCCGGGCCTCGGTGTAGCGCATCGCCGCTGGCGGATCGTTACCGGGCGAACCGAAGTTGCCCTGACCGTCGACCAGCGGGTAGCGCAGCGACCACGGCTGGGCCATGCGGACCAGGGTGTCGTAGATCGACGAGTCGCCGTGCGGATGGTAGTTACCCATCGTCTCGGCAACGGAGCGTGCGGATTTCGCGTGACCGCGGTCCGGGCGGAAGCCGGAGTCGAACATCGCGTACAGCACGCGGCGGTGCACCGGCTTGAGACCGTCGCGCACCTCGGGCAGCGCACGCCCGACGATGACGCTCATCGCGTAGTCGATGTAGCTGCGCTGCATCTCCTGCTGGATGTCGACCGGCTCGATCCGGTCGCCGGCGTCCCCGGTCGGGGGCAGGGTGGTGTCAGTCATGAAGTTGTCCTATGCATTTGGCTGACGTCATCAAACATCAAGGAATCGAACGTCTTTGGCGTTTCGGGTGATGAAGCTGCGCCGTGCCTCCACGTCTTCGCCCATCAGGATCGAGAACAGTTCGTCGGCGGCCGCGGCGTCGTCGAGGGTGACCTGCCGCAGCACGCGCACCGACGGATCCATGGTGGTCTCCCACAGTTCCTTGGCGTCCATCTCGCCAAGACCCTTGTAGCGCTGGATGCCGTCCTCGACGTTGATCTTCTTGCCGGCGGCGCGGCCGGCCTCGAGCAGCCCGTCGCGCTCACGGTCGGAGTAGGCGAACTCCGGCTCGGTGCGCTGCCACTTGAGCTTGTACAGGGGCGGCTGCGCCAGGAAGATATGGCCGTTCTCCACAAGCGGTTTCATGAACCGGAACAACAGCGTCAGCAGCAGCGTCGAGATGTGCTGGCCGTCGACGTCGGCGTCGGCCATCAGCACGATCTTGTGATAGCGCAGCTTGCTGATGTCGAACTCGTCGTGGATACCGGTGCCCAGCGCAGTGATGATCGCCTGGACTTCGGTGTTCTTGAGCACCCGGTCGATGCGGGCCTTCTCGACGTTGATGATCTTGCCGCGCAACGGCAGGATCGCCTGGAACATCGAATCGCGACCGCTCTTGGCCGAGCCACCGGCCGAATCACCCTCCACCACATACAGTTCCGACTTGGTCGGGTCCGTGGAACGGCAGTCGGCCAGCTTGCCGGGCAGTCCGCCGATGTCGGTGGCGCTCTTGCGCCGTACCAGCTCGCGCGCCTTGCGGGCCGCGATCCGGGCCTGCGCCGACGACACCGCCTTGTTGATCACGGTTTTCGCCTCGGCCGGATTCGACTCGAACCAGTGGGTGAGCTGCTCGTTGCAGATCTTCTGCACGAACGACTTCACCTCGGTGTTGCCGAGCTTGGTCTTGGTCTGGCCCTCGAACTGCGGTTGGGAGACCTTCACCGAGATGACCGCCGCGAGACCCTCGCGGATGTCGTCGCCGGTCAGGTTCGGGTCCTTGTCCTTGAGGAGCTTCTTGTCCTTGGCGTACTTGTTGACCACCGTCGTCAGCGCCGCGCGGAACCCCTCTTCGTGGGTGCCGCCCTCGTGGGTGTTGATGGTGTTGGCGAACGTGTGCACCGACTCCGAGTAGCCGGCGTTCCACTGCATCGCGATCTCGACCTCGTGGCCCTCGCCCTTGCCGTCGAAGTCGATGACGCTGGGCTGGATCGGGGTCTTGGTCCGGTTGATGTGCTTGACGAAATCGACCAGGCCGCCGGGGTAGTGGAAAACTCGGTGCTTGACCTTGTGTGGGGCGCTGGCCTCCGCGGCCTTCTCCTCCGCGGACTTCGGCGCCTCGGCCTGATCGCTGACCACATCGTCGACGACGTCCTCGGAGCTGACCCGTTCGTCGGTCAACTCGATGGTCAGGCCTTTGTTCAGGAAGGCCATCTCCTGCAGGCGGCGCGCGATGGTCTCGAAGTCGTAGGTGGTGGTCTCGAAGATGTCCGGGTCGGCCCAGAACCGGATCGTGGTCCCGGTCTTGTCGGTGGGCTCACCCTTGCGCAGCTGTCCCGGTACCGACTTGTCGTAGGTCTGGAACCACTGGTGACCATCCTTGTAGATGTCGGCTTCAAGGCGTGTCGAGAGCGCGTTGACCACGGACACACCGACACCGTGCAGACCGCCGGACACCTGGTAGGCGCCTTCTTCGAACTTGCCGCCGGCGTGCAGCACGGTCATCACGACGTCGACGGTCGGGATGCCGGTGGCGTGCATCGCGACCGGGATGCCGCGGCCGTCGTCGGTGACCTGGACACCGCCGTCGGCGAGAAGACGCACGTCGACCTTGGTGGCGAAACCCGCCATCGCCTCGTCGACGGCGTTGTCCACTACCTCCCAGATAAGGTGGTGTAGGCCGCGTTCGCCGGTGGAGCCGATGTACATGCCCGGGCGTTTGCGTACCGCTTCGAGACCTTCGAGAACTTTGATGGAATCGGCGCCGTACTCACTCGGAGCATTCTTTTTCTGGGCAGCCACGTTGGACGCGTCTCCTTGGTTCTTTGGCAGGGATCGCCTGCTGAGCGGAGGACCACCGCTCGCGGATCACCGAACCAGTCTACCTTTAACTACCGTCAGGACCGATCCTGCGGGGGCGTTTCTGCACACCTGATCAAGCCGTGCGCTGAATTTTTCGGCCGAAGTTAGGTCTTGACGCCGTGGAAACTGTGATGTTGTGTTCTGGCGGCTCTGAGACGATCGCCGGCGGACGACTAACCGTACGTGTCGCGGGGCCCGCGACCGGGCACGTTGTAGCGGCCCTTTCGCCAGGACGGACCGACCGGGCCAACGATCTTCAGCGAGGTCACCACCCCGTCGCCGACCGCCGCGGCGATCTTGGCCAGGATCTGGGACTGCACCATCCGCAACTGGGTGGCCCATGCCGTCGATTCGGCCGAGACGGTCAGCACACCGTCCTGCAGATTGGTGGGGGAGGCGTGCTCGGCGATCTGCTCACCGACGACGGCGCGCCATCTGCCGAACACCGCACCCTCGGCGACGCGGGACGACCAGCCGCGGCTGCGCGCGACGTCTTTGGTGACCGAGCCGAACAACTGCGGATCACGGCTGTCCGGGCCCGGACCCGACCAGCGCCGGCGTGCGTTGCCCGCGGTCCGGCGCGGAGCCGGATTCGTCCTGCCGTTCCCGACGTTCTTGCCTTGCCGACGCGCGGCGCCACGGGCCTCCTCCAGTGCGCGGCGCACCAGATCCATGCCCTTGAGTCCCTCGAGGTGCGCGGGGGGCCCGAGTTCCTTGTCCTCGCCGTCGTCGTTGTTGTCGTCGTTGTTGTTGTCGATGTTGTCGGTCACGGCCGCACCACCGAGATCCGGCCCGAGTCGCTGTCGGTCATGGTGATCTCGACAAGCCGGGCGTCCCAGTCCGTCGGGATGTCCTCGTATACCGCCGCGGTCACCAACACCTGTTCGGCCGACGCGGCGACCTGCGCCAGCGCCTGGCGGCGGGCGGTGTCCAGCTCGGCGAACACATCGTCGAGAAGCAACACCGGATCACTGCCCTCGCCGCGCAACAGCTCATACGCGGCCAATCGCAGAGCCAACGCCATCGACCACGATTCTCCGTGGCTGGCAAAGCCTTTCGCGGGCTGATCCCCGAGGCGGAGTTCCAGGTCGTCTCGATGCGGGCCGACCAGGCAGACCCCGCGCTCGAGCTCGGCGTCGCGGCGGCGGCTCAGCGCGTCGAGCAATGCGGCCTCGAACACCTCCACATCGCTGTTACCCGCCGCGGCCTCGGCCTCCACCACCTCGACGCCGGAGCGGTACCGCACCGCCGCGGGCCGCGACGCCGGAGCCAGCAGCTGGTAGGCCTTCTCCACCTCCGGTGCCAGTTCGTGGACGAGCGCCACCCGCGCGGCGATCAACTGGGCGCCGTGATGCGCGAGATGCCCGTCCCACACGTCGAGCGTCTCGAGCGCGCCGCGGTCGCCTCGGAATCGCGCCCCGGATGCGGTCTTGAGCAGCGCGGTGCGCTGGCGCACCACCTTGTCGTAGTCCACGCGCACCGCGGCGATGCGCGGACGCCGCGTGGTGGCGAGTTCGTCGAGATAACGGCGACGCTCACCCGGGTCGCCGCGGACCAGCGCGAGGTCTTCGGGGGCGAACAGCACGGCGCGCAGCACTCCGAGGATCTCGCGCGCCGAGCGCACCGGGGAACGGTTCAGCCGGGCCTTGTTGGCACGCCCGGACGTGATGTCCAGATCCACCGCGAGCTCGCGACCGTCGTTGACCACGATCGTCGACACCACGGCCCGCTCGGCGCCTGCGCGGATCAACGGTGCGTCCGAAGCCACCCGGTGCGATCCCAGCGTCGCCGAATACCACAGAGCTTCAACAAGATTCGTCTTCCCGAAGCCATTGGAGCCGACGAACACCGTGCGACCGGGTTCCAGCTCGAGCTCGACTCGAGCCCAGGACCGGAAGTCGGTCAGCGCGAGGTGACGGACGTACACAGGTTCACCTTGTCAGCCCGATTCGCTGACCCGTTTGACGGCATGACCGCCGAACTGGTTGCGCAGCGCCGCGACGGCACGCATGGTCGGGGATTCGTCCTGGCGTGACAGGAACCGCGCGAACAGCGATGCCGCGATACTCGGAACCGGCACCCGCAACCGGATGGCCTCTTCGACGGTCCATCGGCCCTCACCGGAATCTTCTGTGTAACCGCTGATCTCGGACAGATTGGGATCTTCCTTGAGCGCCTTGGCCAGCAGCTGCTGCAACCAGGACCGCACCACGGTGCCGTTGGTCCACGCCTGGTAGACCGCCTGCGGATTCTGCACGAGGTCCTCGGCGGCGAGCATCTCGTAGCCTTCGGCGTAGGCCGTCATCAACGCGTACTCGACGCCGTTGTGCACCATCTTGGCGAAATGACCCGCACCGACCGGTCCGACGTGGACGAAGCCGTCCTCCTTCGGTCCCGGCGGGCGCAAGGTGTCGAAGATCGGCATCGCGCGCTCGACATCGGCCTCACTGCCGCCGACCATCAGCCCGTAACCCTCGGTCAGACCCCAGATGCCGCCGGAGACACCGGCGTCGACAAACGCAATGCCCTTGGCGCCCAACAGCTTTGCGTGCGGGCCGTCCTCGGTGTAGCGCGAGTTTCCGCCGTCGATCACCAGATCGCCTTCCGACAGCACATCGGCCAGCGCCGTGATGGTGCTGTCGGTGACCGTGCCGGACGGGACCATCACCCACACCACCCGTGGCGACTCCAGGCGCTCGGCGAGTTCCTCGAGCGAGGCGACGTCGGAGACCTCGGGCCGCGGGTCGTAACCGATGACCTCGTGGCCACCGTCGCGCAACCGCGCGCGCATGTTGAAACCCATCTTGCCGAGGCCGATCAGACCCAGTTGCATGGTGAGCGCCCCCTCTCGTGGCAGACAGGTCAGCCGGGCAGGCGCACCGGCATCAGCAGATACACGTAGTCGGTCTGCGCGGCGGGGAACGGACCGTTGCCCTCGGCGGCGGCGTCGTCCTCACCGGCGGGCCGCAGCACCGCCGGACGGCTGGGGGTGGTGAATCCGAAGGTGACGCGGTCGGAGTGCAGTGAGCCGAGCCCGTCGGTCAGGTAGTTCGGGTTGAACGCGATGGTCAGCGGGTCGCCGGCGAACTGCACCGCCAGGTCCTCCTCGGCGCGGCCCACATCGTCGGCGCCGGCGGACAGCCGCAGCACGTCGTCGGCGAACTCCATCCGGACCTGTGCGCCGCGGTCGGCGACCAGGGCCACACGCTTGATGGCCTCGGTCAGCTCGGCGACACCGATCGTCGCGATCGCGGTGTGTTCGGTCGGCAGCAACTGACGGAACTTCGGGAACTCGGCGTCGAGCAGGCGGGTGGTGCTGCGCTTACCCTTGCTGCGGATACCGAGCAGGCCTTCCTTGCCGACAGTCGGCCCCTGGCCGAGCGACAGGTGAACCTCGGTGCCGTCGGTCCCGGCCTTGGCCGCCTCGGCGAGCGTCTTCGCCGGCACCAGAACCGCGGCCTCGACACCGGCGGCGCCCGCCGACCAGGTCAATTCACGAACCGCGAGACGGAATCGATCGGTCGCGGCCAAAACCACCTTCTCGCCGGAGATCTCGACCCGGATGCCGGTCAGCATCGGCAGGGTGTCGTCACGGCCGGCGGCGACGGCGACCTGGCCGATCGCCTCGGAGAACAGTTCGGAGGAGACCACGCCGGTCTCGTCGGGCAGCGTCGGCAGCGTCGGGTAGTCCTCGACGGCCATGGTGGGCAGCGAGAACCGGGACGAACCGCAGGTCAGCGATACCCGGGTGCCCTCCACGCTGACGTCCACCGGCTTGGCCGGCAACGCGCGCACGATGTCGGACAGCAGCCGTCCCGAGACCAGAACGCTTCCCGGAGAAGCGATTTCGGCCGGAATCTGAACCTCGGCGGAGACCTCGTAGTCGAAACCCGAAACCGTGAGGCCTTCGTCGGAGCCCGTGAGCAGCACGCCGGCCAGCACCGGCACCGTGGGCCTCGACGGCAGGTTGCGAGCTACCCACGCAACCGCGTCGGCGAAGTCCTCGCGGGTCAGCCGGAATTTCAGGTCCGACAGACCAGCCGTTGTCGCCACGTTCATAGCGTCCCTTCGATGCACACCCAGTCAAGCTTCACCAGCGGTTTCGGCGAATGACGCGACGCTCCGGGAGGGCTGCGCCGCGACGACCGGAACGGCTGTCGCTGAACCACCGTAGAGCTTTCGGCTCCAACTTGAAAGCTAAACGATCGCGCTGACATGCGCCGAAGGAGCCACCACGGCGGAGCCGGTGAATGACAGGTTTCCCCAGCCGCCTTCTTCTAGAAGATATTGAGAGATAGATACAAGTATCAGTAATAGGCCCTGTGCAGATTGGGGATTACCGGGCTTTCGCGCAGGCCAGCCGGTGCCTCGAGCTGTGAGCAGACTGGGGATGGCCGTGGCACGGTTGCGGACGGTTTGGGGATGGTTCGTGGTTTGGGGATCGCGGGGGATGCTGTCGGCAGGTTGACCTCAGGTTGTACACACCGTTGTGCACAGCTCTTGACGTGGCTGCTGTGGCAGCAGTGACAGAAGATTTTGTGATTTGGCCGGCCGGAAACGGTGCGACACGCGGCACGACACGCGCAGCGTTCATTCGCCCGGCGGCAGGTCGGTCGAGGCAGCACTTCGGGTGGGGAGAGGTGAATGCGGTGCGGTCGGCTCAGCGCTTCGCGCGCTGGCGGATCCTGGTGGTGAGTTCCTTGACGTGGTCGAAAACCTCACGGCGCTCGGCCATCTCGGCGCGGATCTTCTTCTCCGCATACATCACCGTGGTGTGATCGCGACCGAACGCCTGACCGATCTTGGGCAGTGACAGATCGGTGAGTTCGCGGCACAGATACATCGCGATCTGCCGCGACTGCGCCAGCGCCCTGGTCTTACCCGGCCCCCGCAGCTCGTCGACGCTGGTCTCGAAGTATTCGGCAGTGGCAGCCATGATGGCCGCGGTGCTGATCTGCATGGTGCCGGGATCGGAGATCAGATCCCGCAGCACGATCTCGGCCAGCGACTTGTCGATCGAGGTCTTGTTCAGCGACGCGAACGCCGTGACCCGGATCAGCGCGCCCTCGAGCTCGCGGATGTTGCGCTCGATCCGGCTGGCGATCAGCTCGAGCACGTCGTCGGGCACGTCCAGACGATCCATCTGGGCCTTCTTGCGCAGGATCGCGATCCGGGTTTCGAGTTCCGGGGGCTGGACGTCGGTGATCAGACCCCACTCGAACCGGGTGCGCAGCCGGTCCTCGAGGGTGGCCAGCTGTTTGGGCGGGCGGTCCGACGAGATGACGATCTGCTTGTTCGCGTTGTGCAGCGTGTTGAAGGTGTGGAAGAACTCTTCCTGGATGCCGTCCTTGCCCTCGATGAACTGGATGTCGTCGACCAGCAGCACGTCGATGTCGCGGTACGTGCGCTTGAAGGATGCTCGGCGGTCGTCGCGCAGGGAGTTGATGAAGTCGTTGGTGAATTCCTCGGTGGAGACGTACTTGACCCGCATGCCGGGGAACAGGCGCTGGGCGTAGTTTCCGGCGGCGTGCAACAGATGGGTCTTGCCCAGCCCGGACTCACCCCAGATGAACAGCGGGTTGTATGCCCGCGCCGGGGCCTCGGCGATCGCCAGGGACGCCGCGTGGGCGAACCGGTTCGACGCACCGATCACGAACGTCTCGAAGGTGTAGCGCCGGTTCAGGTTGATCGAGACGGAGTCGTCCTCGGTCAGGTTCCTGGCACGGTTGTAGTACGTCGGCCAGCTCTCCTCGGCGCTGGCCCGCGCGGCGAGGTCGTCGTCGACGTCGTCGTCGTCGGATTCCACCGGCGCAACAGGGGTCGGGTCCGGACTCGGCTCACCGATGTCCTCGGTCGCCGGATCGGCGATCCGCACGCCGAGCTCGACACGCTGACCGAGCTGGCGGCTGAGCGCGGACACGATCGGCTCACGGAGATGACGTTCGATCTCGTTCTGGACGAACGGGGTCGGCACCGACAGCAGCGCGAAACCCTCGGTGATGACGAGCGGCCGGACGAGTTTGAGCCAGGCGCGCTGCTGCGGGGTCAGTGACGACCCGTTCCCGGTGCCGCCGGCGCCGTTGAGTTCGGTGACGACGTTGTTCCAGATGGATACGAAGGGAGGATCGGGGTCAGCGGTCAACGACACTTACCCCCTCGCGGTCCCGTCCGAGACGGCCAAAAAATACGGTGACGAACTGTCCACAAGGTTATCCACAAGCTGTGGAAAAAGGACACTCGCCGCCGTGCGGTTGTCTACCGGCGTGAACACCTCGGTGCCGGAGCTCATCACGATGGGATCAGTGGGCTCGCGACGGAGTCTGGGCGCCCCCGCTTCGTTGTCTTGCGCCGATCCGGCGTGGAATCGGCATTGCCAGAAGCTAACAGTTTTCTCTCCGAGTGCCAACAGTTCTGCAACATTCCCGGGATGCGAAATCCGGGGCGGCCCAATAGAACCAGACGGACGTGACGGTTGAGACTTTTGTGATGTTCCTGACGTGCGGCGCAGTGGTGTGAGCCGGGGTTTTTGCGCCGGTGGGAGCAGGTTTGACCCAGGGAATTCTCGTCAGTACCCTCGAACAGTCGCCCGCACGTGGCGATACGGCTGCGACCGGCCCCGGCCGGGGACCGCGCCGGCTAGGAATGCAAGACCGATCGAGCTTAACAACGGCCGACAGCTTTGCGCCTGCATGAGAAGTCATGAGGGTGTCGAGTCGGGGGCCAGATTCAACAAGGAGTGACTGCCGTGGCCAAGGGCAAGCGGACCTTTCAGCCGAACAACCGTCGCCGCGCCAAGGTGCACGGCTTCCGGCTGCGGATGCGCACCCGCGCGGGGCGTGCGATCGTCACGGCTCGGCGCGCTAAGGGCCGTCGTTCACTGACTGCGTGACGCGGTCAGGTCTGACGCGGTGCTTCCGGCCCAGTACCGGATGACGCGGTCGGCCGAGTTCGGTGCCACAGTCAGCCGAGGGACCAAGGCTTCACAGCCTGACCTTGTTCTGTATGCACTTCATTCCGATGAGACGGGTGACCCCGGACCGAGAATCGGCCTGATCGTCTCGAAGGCCGTCGGCAATGCTGTCGTACGGCATCGGGTGTCCCGTCGGCTGCGGCATGCCGCTCGGACGATTCTTCCGGATCTCGATCCCGCCGAGCGTGTGGTGATCCGCGCGTTGCCGCGTAGCCGCGACGCGATCTCGGCTCGCCTCGAGCAGGAACTCCACGCTGCGCTGCACCGGATTCGGGTCCGCAGTGGAGCACCCTCATGACCGGGCGCTCGGCCGTCGTGCGGGCCGCGGTGTTCCTCATTCAGCTCTACCGCCACACCATCTCGCCGCTGCGGCTGCCGACGTGCCGGTTCACTCCGACCTGCAGCCAGTACGCCGTCGATGCGCTCACCGAGTACGGCTTCGTCAAAGGCAGCTGGCTGGCCGCGGTGCGGCTGCTCAAATGCGGTCCGTGGCACCCGGGCGGATGGGACCCGATCCCGGACCGCGATGGTCACGTCGATGTCCCCGTGGATTTCTGTGACAGAGCCGAACACCGGGATGCCCCGGTAAACCAAGGGAAGAGTCAAACGAGTGTCGTTTAACTGGTTCAGCCTCGACATCATCTATTACCCGGTGTCGGCCATCATGTGGATCTGGTACAAGGCATTCGCCTTCCTGCTGGGTCCGTCGAACTTCTTCGCCTGGGCCCTGTCGGTGATGTTCCTGGTGTTCACGCTGCGAGTCATCCTCTACAAGCCGTTCGTCAAGCAGATCCGGACCACCCGGCAGATGCAGGAGCTGCAGCCCCAGATCAAGGCGCTGCAGAAGAAGTACGGCAAGGACCGCCAGCGGATGGCGCTGGAGATGCAGAAGCTGCAACGAGAGCACGGTTTCAATCCGATACTGGGCTGCCTGCCGATGCTCGCGCAGATCCCGGTCTTCCTCGGCCTGTTCCACGTGTTGCGCTCGTTCAACCGGACCCAGGGTGGCTTCGGTCAGGTGCATCTGACCGTCGAGCAGAACCGGGCGACCGGTAACTACGTCTTCAGCCCGGCAGACGTCGCGCACTTCCTGGACGCCAACCTGTTCGGTGCGCCGCTGGGCGCGACCATGATCCAGACGACCGGTCTGGACGCGTTCACCGAATTCAACCGGATGGCGGTGATCGGTGTCGGTGTCCCGATCATGATCCTGGCCGGCATCGCGACCTACTTCAACAGCCGCGCCTCGATCTCCCGGCAGAGCCCCGATGCGGCGGCGAACCCGCAGACCGCGATGATGAACAAGCTGGCGCTGTACGTGTTCCCGCTCGGCGTCGTCGTCGGTGGCCCGTTCCTGCCGCTGGCGATCATCATGTACTGGCTTGCGAACAACATCTGGACCTTCGGTCAGCAGCACTACGTGTTCGGCAAGATCGAGAAGGAAGAGGAGCAGAAGCGGCTGGAGGCGCTCGAGCGGCGCTCGGCCAATGCTCCGGCTCCCGGCGCAAAGCCGACCCGCAAGAAGAAGTCGGCGGTTGACCGCGATGCATCCGGATCCGACGACGGCCAGTCGGTGGCCAAGGATGCCGACGGGCAGGGCGACGACAGCGCCACCGTAAAACCGACAACCCAGAGCACCAACCAATCCGCTGCGCAGAACGGGGCGCCCAGTCGTACCCCGAAACCTGGCGCGCGGCCCAAGAAGAAGAAACGTTGACGCGCGGGCGACCGCGAACAAGGAGAGGTGGTTCATCCCATGACTGACATCGAGAACGGCGCCGACGGCGCGGGCGTGACCGACGTGCTGCCGACAGCAGACGACGCGGATACGACGATCCCTGCCGACGAGCCGGACGACCTGGAGGACAAGCTGGTCGCCGAGGGCGAGATCGCCGGCGATTATCTCGAGGAACTGCTCGACCTGCTCGACTTTGATGGCGACATCGATCTGGACGTCGAGGGCGATCGCGCGGTCGTGAGCATCGACGGCGGAACGGATCTGAACAAGTTGGTGGGCCGTAAGGGCGAGGTGCTCGACGCGCTGCAGGAGCTGACCCGGTTGGCGGTGCATCAGAAGACCGGCGAGCGCAGCCGGCTGATGCTCGACATCGCGCAGTGGCGGCAGCGTCGTCGGGACGAGCTGGCCGCGCTGGGGGAGAAGGTGGCTCGCCGCGTGCTGGAGACCGGCGAGCGCGAAGAGCTGTCGCCGATGACTCCGTTCGAGCGCAAGATCGTCCATGACGCGGTCGCCGGGATCGACGGGGTGCACAGCGAGAGCGAGGGCGTCGAGCCGTCGCGGCGAGTAGTCATCCTCGCCGACTAAGAGTTACATCGATGTAGTTCTACGTCGATCAGAGGGGTGTCGGTAGGTGGTAGGGCCGCGCAAGGTCGGAGGATGTTTCACGTGAAACACGCGGAGGTGCCACCGCCGCCCCCCTCGGTACACGAAGTGTTCGGGGATGCCGCAGAGGCGGCGCAGCGGTACGCGGCAATCTTGGCTGGAGCCGGCGTCGAGCGGGGACTGCTCGGCCCCCGGGAAGTCGACCGTCTGTGGGATCGACACATACTCAACTGCGCGGTCGTCGGCGAACTGTTGAACCCCGACGAGACCGTCGCAGACATCGGTAGTGGTGCCGGACTACCCGGGATACCGTTGGCATTGGCCCGGCCGGACGTGAAGGTGGTCCTGATCGAACCCCTGCTCCGTCGCAGCGATTTCCTTCGCGAGACGATCGAGCAGCTCGGTATCACGTGTGCGGTTGTCCGAGGGCGAGCGGAAGATCGACAGGTGCGCGAGGAAGTGGGGGAGACGGACGTCGTGGTCTCGCGGGCCGTCGCTTCCCTCGACAAACTGACCAAGTGGAGCAGCCCGCTGCTGCGACCCGGCGGCCGGATGTTGGCGATCAAGGGCGAGCGTGCGGAAGACGAAGTCGAGCAGCACCGCCGCGCGATGTCCGCGTTGGGAGTGACCGAGGTGAAGGTGGAAAGATGTGGCGGCCAATACGTGGCTCCGCCCGCGACAGTCGTCGTAGGGTTTCGGGCAACGGCGCCGGGGAAGCAGCCACGGTCCGGAAGGAGACATCGCTGATGACGGGCGCCGACAGTTCTGGAGCCGCGAAGGAATCCATCCCGAACGGGGATGTTCCCGGTGATGTTTCACGTGAAACGTGGACGACCCCGGATGTCGACACGCCGATCGGTGCCGAGGCCGCTCGTGCCGTCCGCCTGATGCAGGCCGCCGTCCAGGGGCAGCTGCCCCGGCCCAGTCGCCAGCGGGTGTTCACCATCGCAAACCAGAAGGGCGGCGTCGGCAAGACGACGACCGCCGTCAACCTCGCCGCAGCGCTGGCGCTGCAGGGGTTGAAGGTGCTCGTCATCGACCTCGATCCGCAGGGCAATGCGAGCACCGCGCTCGGCATCGAGCACCGTCCCGGTACCCCGTCCTCCTATGAGGTACTCATCGGTGAGATCCGTGTCGAGGACGCCCTGCAGCGCAGCCCCCACAACGAGCGGCTGTACTGCATTCCGGCCACCATCGATCTGGCCGGTGCCGAGATCGAGTTGGTCAGCATGGTCGCGCGGGAAGGCCGGCTCCGGACCGCGCTGGCTGAGCTCAAGGACTACGACTTCGATTACGTATTCATCGACTGCCCGCCGTCCCTCGGCCTGCTGACCATCAACGCACTCGTCGCCGCCCCCGAGGTGCTGATCCCGATCCAGTGCGAGTACTACGCCCTCGAAGGGGTGGGGCAGCTGCTGCGCAACATCGAAATGGTGAAGGCACATCTGAACCCGGAGCTCGATGTCAGCACGGTGGTCCTGACGATGCACGACGGCCGCACCAAGCTGGCCGACCAGGTCGCGATGGACGTCCGGGAGCACTTCGGTGACAAGGTATTGCGGACGGTGATCCCCCGCAGCGTCAAGGTGTCCGAGGCGCCGGGCTACGGGATGACGATCATCAACTACGACCCGGGTTCACGTGGAGCGATGAGCTATCTCGACGCCAGCCGCGAGTTGGCGCTTCGTGGGGGGACCAGGCAGGACGAAGGAGGACAGGGTTGATGAGCAAGCAGGCCGGCAAGCGCAGCGGGCTGGGTCGAGGACTCGCCTCCCTGATCCCGACGGGACCCGTGGAAGGGTCGGAGCCGGCGACGCTCGGCCCGAAGATGGGTGGTGCCGCGGCCGACGTCCTGCTCGGTGGAGCACCGGCACCCGCAGCGACGGGCACGGCGGAGACCAACCCGGTCGGTGCGGTGTACCGCGAGATCGCACCGTCGCAGATCGATCCGAACCCCAAGCAGCCGCGCCAGGTGTTCGACGAGGAAGCCCTCAACGAACTGGTGCATTCGATCCGCGAGTTCGGCCTGATGCAGCCGATCGTGGTGCGCGCGACCCCGGTGGAGCCGGGTACGGCGCCTCGCTACCAGCTGGTCATGGGGGAGCGTCGGTGGCGGGCCGCTCAACAGGCCGGCGTCGCGACCATCCCGGCGATCGTCCGCGAGACCACCGACGACAACCTGCTGCGGGACGCTCTGCTGGAGAACATCCACCGCGTGCAGCTGAATCCGTTGGAAGAGGCCGCGGCGTACCAGCAGCTGCTCGAGGAGTTCGGGGTCACCCACGAGGAACTGGCGTCGCGGATCGGTCGGTCCAGGCCGTTGATCACCAACATGATCCGGCTGCTGCGCCTGCCGATCGCGGTCCAGCGGCGAGTCGCGGCCGGCGTGCTCTCGGCCGGACACGCCCGTGCGCTGCTCTCGCTCGAGGGCGGCCCCGAGGTCCAGGAGGAGCTCGCAGCGCGCATCGTCGCCGAGGGTCTGTCGGTGCGCGCGACCGAAGAGGCGGTGACACTGGCCAACCGCAACGGCCCGACACCGCCGGCGGCACCGCGCCGCAAGCCGATTCAGATGCCCGGTCTGCAGGATGTGGCCGAGCAGCTGTCGACGGCGTTCGACACCCGTGTCACGGTCAGCCTCGGGAAGCGGAAGGGCAAGATCGTCGTCGAATTCGGTTCGGTGGACGATTTGCAGCGCATTGTGGAGTTGATGAACGCGTCACAGCAATGACCCATCGCACCGGCGAATTACGTCACTGTGACACACCCTCGGACCGCTTCGGTGGGGGCGGGGAACGGTGTTGGAAACGTGATGTGGCGCAGGTGAATTGGATTCGCTGCACCGGCAATGCCGGTTTTGGTGCCCACGCTGGCCCGGTTCGGCGCCGGGCTTCTATCCTGGATGGGCAGTCGTACGTTTCGGCGCGACGAAGAGACCGGGATTTTCAGTGGCTACACGGATAACGCCCCTGCGGCTCGAGGCTTTCGAGCAGCTACCCAAGCATGCGCGGCGATGCGTGTACTGGGAGGTCGACCCGGACATCGTCGGCGGCGGTGACAGCCTCTCCGATCCCGAATTCGAGAAGGAAGCCTGGCTGTCCATGGTCATGCTCGAGTGGGGATCGTGCGGGCAGCTCGTCGTCGAATGCCGCGACACCTCCGATGACGAACCCCCGGCTCTCTCGGATGACGACCCCTGCCTCGGATACGTGTTCTACGCACCCCCGCGGTCGGTACCCCGCGCGATCCGGTTCCCGACGGGACCGGTCAGCGCGGACGCGGTACTGCTGACCACCCTCGGGATCGAGGCTGGGCAGAACAGCGACGAGCTGTCCCACGCGTTGATCGGCGCCGTGGTCGCGGATCTGGTCCGCCGCGGTGTGCGGGCGCTGGAGGCCTACGGCCGCACCGACCGCGTCGGCGAATTGGCGCAACGCGATACCGTTCCGCCGGACTGCCGGCCGGTGACCGACGCGCTCGGGGACTGTTCGGTGGAACAGTGTGTACTCGACGCGGACCTGCTGCTCGATGCCGGGTTCGTCGTGGTATCGCATCACACGTATTTCCCACGGCTACGGCTCGAGCTCGAGCAGGGACTCGGCTGGAAGGCCGGGGTCGAAGCCGCCCTGGAGCGTCTGCTGGAAAGTGCGCAGTTGCAGCAACCCGTGGGTGCGGGCGCGAGCTGCGTCTGAGCTGAAGGGCCGCGACTCAGCCGCGGCGGGCCTGCTCCACGGCGAGTTCGTGGGCGAGCAGTTCGGCGAAGGTGAACGTGCCGGTCGGACGGTCGTTCTTGCCGAGCAGGTACAGCCGCTTCACGGCGGCGAGGATCCCCTCGGCGATCGCATCGCGGGCAGTGGGGGACACCAGCGTCGCGCGGTCGTTCGGGTTGGTGATGTAGCCGACGTCCACCTGCACGGTCGGCATCCGGGTCAGGCGCAGCAGGTCCCAGGTGCGTCCGTGTACGCGGCAGTCCCGTAATCCGGTTCGCGCCACCACTTCTCGCTGGATGAAGTCGGCGAGATTGCGTCCGATGGTGGACACCGAACCATGCGAGTTACCGAAGTGGAACGACGCGACGCCATTCGGCGCCGACGAGGCCTGGGTGGCGCACCGGAGACTGATCATCATGTCCGCGCCGACGGTATTCGCCGTCGCCGCGCGCTCGGCGTCGGTGGGGGAGTTGGTCGCCGACCGCGACAGGAACGTCTCGATGCCGATCGCGGTCATCCGGCCCTCGAGGCGACTGGCCAAGTCCCACAGGATGTCTGCTTCGCTGATCGGTCCCGACGGACCGTTGACGATCACACCGTGGTCGGTGCCGCCGCGGCCCGGGTCGAGGATGATCCGCTTGCCGGACAGCCGCGGGCCGGAGCTGCGGACCAGTTCCTCCTCGCGGATCGCGTGCGGTGAGCCGCCGGTGACGCGGGCGCCGAGAAAATACAACGAGCGCAACGTTTCCGGACCACAGATGCCGTCGGGGTAGAGGCCGTACTCGCGCTGGTACGACGACAACGCGTTGTGGGTCTGCAATCCGAAGTGACCGTCGACCAGACCGGTGTAGAAACCGAGATCCTGCAGGCGCGCCTGCAGTGTCGCGACGTCGTCGCCGTACATCGGTGCACCGAATTGGTGGTTCAGGGTGCGGGCGCCGAGCCGGTAGGAGGCTTCTTTGAGCGCCCGGTAGGTGGCCTCGCCGACGACGCCGTCGACGAGCAGCCCGCGGTGCTGCTGGAAGGCGCGCACAGCGCGGTCGAGTTCCTCGTCGAACAGATCCAGGGCGACGTGCTTGCCGGTGGTCAGGTCGTCGTCGGGGTTCTCGAGCATGCCGAGCGCCGCGAGAGCGGCTCTGATCTCGGTGACCGCACCCCCGCGGTCACCGCGACGCAGACTCGACATAGGCCGATTCTCTCAGACGGATTCCCGATTCGAGAAAACCCCAGGAGCGAACCGCACCCGCGATTCGCACATCTTCGGGGTGATCAGACAGGGATCAGACGACGTCGGCGATCTCGCGCAGCAGCGCTGCCTTGCCCTTCGCACCGACGATGCGCTTGACCGGCTGCCCGTCCTTGAACAGGATCATCGTCGGGATCGAGACCACCTGGAAGTCGCGGGCGGTGGCCGGGTTCTCGTCGACGTCGAGCTTTGCGACGGTCAGGGAGCCGGCCTTCTCGGACGCGATCTCCTCGAGAACCGGGGCGACCATCTTGCACGGTCCGCACCAGGTGGCCCAGAAGTCCACCAGGACGGGGGTTCCGCTTGACAGGACGTCGTCGGAGAACGAGTCGTCGGTCACGGTGACCGTGCTGGAATCGCTCATTGTTGTGCTCCTATCAGGTCGGTGTCGTCCGTTGTGGTGGAGGTACGTTCGCCGGGCTCGGCGTGCTCGGCCAGCCACCGCTCGGCGTCAATGGCTGCGGCACAACCACTTCCGGCCGCGGTGATGGCCTGGCGGTAGGTGTGGTCGACCAGATCGCCCGCGGCGAAGACACCGTCGAGCGAGGTGTAGGTGGTGCGGCCCTTGACCTGCACGTAACCCTCGTCGTCGACGTCGACCTGGTCGCGCACCAGTGCCGAGCGGGGGTCGTGACCGATCGCGACGAACACACCGGTGACGGCGAGCTCGGAGTCCTCACCGGTTACGGTGTTGCGCAACTTGATTCCCGTCACCTTCGGGTCGCCGACGATTCCGGTGACCTGGGTGTTGGTCAGGAATGTGATCTTCTCGTTCTGCTCGGCGCGCTCCAGCATGATCTTGGAGGCGCGGAACTCTTCGCGACGATGGATCAGGGTGACGCTGCGGGCGAAGCGGGTCAGGAACGTCGCCTCCTCCATCGCGGAGTCGCCGCCGCCGACCACAACGATGTCCTGGTCGCGGAAGAAGAAGCCGTCACAGGTCGCACACGTGCTGACGCCCATCCCGGTCAGTTCCTTCTCGCCGGGGACGCCGAGCTGACGGGCCGCGGCGCCCATCGCCAGGATCACCGCGCGGGCGCGGTGGGTCTCGTCACCGACGGTGACGGTCTTGACCGCGCCGGCCAGATCCACCGAGTCGACGTCCTCCATGCGCAGGTCCGCGCCGAAGCGCAGCGCCTGCTCCCGCATCTCGTCCATCAATTCCGGACCCTGGATCCCGTTGCGGAAGCCGGGGTAGTTCTCGACCTCGGTGGTGGTCATCAGCGCACCGCCGAACTGGCTGCCCTCGAACACCAGCGGCTTGAGCTGGGCGCGGGCAGCGTAGACCGCGGCGGTATAGCCGGCGGGTCCCGATCCGACGATGATGACGTCGTGAATGGTCTCTGAGGAGGTCATGCGAACCTTTCTGCCTGAGGCAAGAGTTCTCCAGATCGCTGAGGGGTAAACAGCCGCAGGCTGTCTGCTCACCCCAGTCGCTCTGAACACCGCGTTCTATAAACAACAGGGTATGCCGGGGTGTTCCCGCGTTCGCAGCGGGCGCGGCCGGTGGCGGGTTCACCGCCCGAAGGTGGTCTGCGCGAGCATTCCGCTGTCCACCGCGGAGCATCCCCGTTCCACCGCCACCGCGGTCACCTCACCCGGCCTGGCACCCGCGATCAGGATCACCACCGCCGGCCGGCCCAGGACTTCCAGCTGGGTGCCGCCCAGCACGTCGGTGCCGGCGGGGTAGCCGAGAGCCCCGAGGCACGCGGTGCGTCGGCGTGCGTCGGCCAGCGGGCCGAGATCGGCGGGTACCTCCAGCCTGGTGCGCAGCTCGGCCTCGGACAGCGGGAACGTCGGCCGGTGTCCGGTGCCGACGGTGATCTGCGATGCGGTCGGTCCCGGCGGGAACACCGGGGCGGGGTCGTGGGTGAGCATCCGCGCACCGATCACGGTGGCCACGGCGGCGGCGATGATCCCCAGCGCCAGCGCGATGCGCTGGGTCCGGGTCAGCGCCGGCCGGGTCACGGTGTGTGTACCACCGGCGGCGCGCAGCGCCGCACCGATGCGGGCGGACACCTCGGGGGGAATGTCGGGTCCCGCGCCGGGATCGCCGGTGTCGTTCCCCAACTCGGCGAGCTCGCGCCGCACACGGGCGTCGGTGGCGGAGTCGAACTCCGGCGCCTCACCGGTGCCGCTGCTCATGTGGTGCCCCCGCCGGTCGAACCCCTGACAGATCGCTCGAGGCTAACCGACGGGTCAGTCGACGACGGAGGCGAAGCAGCCCAGTGCTTCGGCGAGTTTGGCGCGGGCGCGGGAGCACCGTGATTTCACCGTGCCTTCGGCGACCCCGAGGATGTGGGCGGTCTCGGCCACCGAGAAGCCCTGCATGTCTACGGCCACCACGGCGGCGCGTTGGTCGACGGGCAGGCGCATCAGCGCCCGTTCGATCACGATCGCGGTGTCGACCCTGCCGGTCGGATCGAACGCGCCACCGGTGTCGTCATCGAGCACGTCGCAGGCCCGGTTCTTGTTGCGCCGCAATCGATCAAGGCAGGCATTGACGACGATCCGGTACAGCCAGCTGCTCACCGCGCTGTCATGCCGGAACCGCGGTGCGGTGCGGTGGGCGGCCAGCATCGCATCCTGGAGGGCGTCGGCGGCATCGTCGGGATCACGACTGGTCAGGTACGCCAGCCGGTAGAGCCTGCGCTGGTGGCGGTAGAACAGCTCCTCGAACGCGTATCGGTCGCCGGCGACGTGGGCGGCCAGCAGCTCGGCATCCGTGCGCACCCGCCGCGGTGGCTGTGGACCGTCTGCGAATATCCCCACAGCCGAACACTAATCGGCGTCCGGGGAGGGGTCGGGCACCAGTTTTTCGGAGCCTCAGGAGGCGGCGTTGAGCGTGATCTCGGCGATGTCCGAACGACTCTGGCCGTTCACCTGGCCGAGGGTGGACACCCACACGAGCACATTGGAGGTGGGTTCGGCGTCCTCGACCTCGATGGTGTTGGAGCCGGGCTTGACCGGGGTCGGCTCCGTCAGCGCGGTGGTCGCGTCCAGCGAGGACGGGCTCGGCGACGACGAGGACCGGATCTGCACCTCGGTGCCGGTGCTGTTCAGGTTGATGGTGACCGAGCCGATCTTCGTCGGCTCCGACAGCTGGAGCATCAACCCGACACCGTTCTTGAAGTTCGGGAACGGCACCGGGTCGCTGTAGGTGTCGATCGGCCACACCGTCGAGGAGTCACCGTCGATGGCCAGCCCGGCGGACTCCGGGGCGTCGGCCTCGCCTTCGGGCGAGAACACCGTTGCGCGAACGGGTTTGATCTCGGTGCCGGGCACGGACGGGCTGGACGAGGACCGCGATGAGCTCGGACCGCTGAGACCGAGTTCGTCGCCGCCGAGGCCGCTGCCGACGTCGCCGAAGATCCGGCTGAGAACGGTCGCCAGCAGCACGATCGCGATGACCGCGATGGCGCCGGCCACCGACAGACCGACGATCAGGCCTTTGCGGCGCCGGGCGGCGGCCTCGGGGTCGGGCTCGTCGTTCCAAGGTGCTGCGGCGGGGGCGGGGGAGGGGTCGTCGACCGGCGCGATGTGATCGGTGCGGTCGGCGACCGCGGTCGCCTGCTGCAGCAGGTTCAGCAGCGTCGGGGCGCTGCGGATGCCGCCGCCCTCCTGCACCGCACGTGCCGCGGCTGCCGAGATCTGGAACGGGATGTCGCGATCGAGGGTGCGCGGCTCGGTCGGCTGGCCGGCGGCGTCGAGCTCGGCCGGAGCCAACCCGCTGGGCTCACCGGTCTCCGGCAGTGGCCACTTGTCGACCAGCAGCGCATACAGCGCCGCGCCGATCCCGCGGATGTCGTCGTCGGGGGTCGCGTCGGGCAGGGTGGCCGGGAACGCCAGCGCGACGTCGCCGTCGATGCTGACCCGGATTCTGCTGGGATGGTCGATCGACAGGGCGACCCCGTTGCGGTGGGCCACCTCGGCGGCCGCGGCCAGCGACTGGATCGCGCGGGCGCCGCCGATCGGGGACGGGTGGGTGTCGGCGACCTCGGCCAGCGACCCGCCCCGGATCCACTCGGAGACCACGAGGCCGCCGGTGCCGGTCCTGAGCACGTCGAGCACGCGTGCGACGCCGGGCATGTCGATCTGGCTGAGCCGCTGCGTGCGATCCAGGATGGCCTGCACCTGATGCTCGGGCATCGACCCGTCGGGGTCGACGAACGTCAGTGCCACCTGCCGGTCCAGTGCGGTGTCGGTGGCCTGCCAGAACTTCAGGTGGGTGGGCCCGCCGTGCGAGACGAGCAGCCGGTAGCGGCCACCCGCGATGGTCGCGCCGGGGATCAGATGGGTGTCCTCGGCGGCGGTGGCGGTCTCGATCGCCGGTTCGCGGGGCGGGTCGAATGCGAGCGCCTCGCGGGTGGGGTCGTTGGAGTAATCGGCACGAGGGCGCGATACGACCTCGGTGGGCTGGGACGGTGAGGCGGGCAACACCGTCGTCGCCGAGTCGAGCCCGGAATCGGGCTCCCGGTCCGCGGGTTCCTCGCCGACGCCCTCAGCGACGTCGGGGGTCTCGGGGACGTCGGGCTGGAAGTCGTCGGGGGACGGGCCGGACGGCCGAGCGGTCGAGTCTTGGGCCGACTCGGACGGCACCGAGAACCGGGTCGTCGGCGCAGCGTCGACGTCGGGTGAAGAATCGCTGGTGGGTTTGTCGCTCACCGCTGATCCCTTCCGCCTCCCGTCGTCGGCAACCCGGGCCGAGGACTGATTTCTGGCATCAGCGTACGTCAGCGCGCGAGGGGCCAGCGGTGGGACCGCAGCCCCACCGCGGCGCCCCGGCAGGCGGCGGCGAACCGCGGCCAGCGCGGCCAGTGCGTCGGGGACCTTGGCGCCGATCAGCACCGCCCCGATGATCGGGACCATCACCAGCCCGATGACCGTCAGCCGGATCAGCGAGCCGCCGCCGCCCCAGTGCTCGGTCAGCTGCTCCAGCCCCAGCAACTGGTCGACGACGTGGGCCGTCAGCCCCGCGGCCAACGATGCGGTGATGGTCACCAGGATCGTGCGCAGCACGTCACGGCTGAGCAGATGGCCGCCCGGCGGATCCAGGCGGTTGCGTAGCAGCAGGTGGCCGAGGGTGGCCCCGGCCAGGAAGCCGAGACCGTTGGCCAGGCCCAGATACCCGGCGACGAGGTGCGGGTCGTCGGTGACGTGCGGCGCGGCCAGCGATGCGGCGACCTTGACGATCGTGATGACGACGATCAGCGCGATCGGCGTCCACGGTTCCTCCCGCGCGTAGAACACCCGCAGCTGCAGCAGCACCATCGTGTACGGGATCAGCGTGAACGCCGACAGGGTGATCGCCATGCCCAGGTAGCCGGCGTCCACGGAACCGAAGTTGCCGTAGGAGAACAGCGCGCTGCCGATCGCCGGACCGCCGACGGTCATCAGCGCCACCACCGGAATCAGCACCAGCATCGTCAGCCGGGTCGCCAGCGACAGGTCCGCCAGCACGGCGGGGCCGTCGTTCGCGGCAGCATTGCGGGACAGCCGCGGCATCACCACGGTCAGCACGGTGACCCCGACGATGCCGAACGGCAGCTGCAGGATCAGCCAGGTGTAGTTGTAGATCGCCGGCCCGGACGCGGCAGCGCCGCTGGCGACCTGGTTGCCGACGATGAAACCGACCTGGCTGATGAGCACGTACAGCACCATCGCCAGCGCCATCATCCCGAACTTCTTCAGCCGGGCGTCGATACCCCACAGCGGGCGCAGGCTGACCCGTTCGCGGCGGATCGCGACGAACAGCACCGCCGCTTGGGCCACCACGCCCAGCGTGGTACCGACTCCGAGCACCAGCAGCTTGGTGTCGCCCATCCGGACCGGATCGAGCGAGAGTTCGCCCGGCACAAGGACATAGACCACCAGCGTGGCGATGGCGACCACGTTGTTGACCACCGGGGCCCAGGCGGGTGGCCCGAAGATGTTGCGGGTGTTCAGGATTGCCATGAACACCGAGGACAGACCGTAGAAGATGATCTGCGGTAACAGCAGGTATGCGAACGCGGTGGTCAGCGAGCGGTCCACCATCGGGTCGGAGCCGAGCATCAGGTCGACCAGCAGCGGAGCGCCGACCGTCGAGACGATGGTGACCGCCAGCAGCAGCGCGGTGGCGAGCGTCAAAAGCCTTCGGATGAACGCGGATCCGCCGTCGGGGTCGTCGCGTTCGGCGCGTGCCAGCACGGGCACGAAGATCGCGGTGAAGGTCGCCTCGAGGACCAGCGCCGCGATCATGTTCGGCAGCTGGTTGGCCACGGTGAACGCACTCGACAGCGCGGCGCCGAGGATCGCGGCGAGCAGCACGATGCGGGCGAATCCGGTCAGCCGGCTGACCAGCGTGGCTACCGCCATCCCCCAGGATCGCGACACCACGGCCCGGTCGGACATCTCCGGACGCGGCTGCGGAGGTTGGGCGGGAGCCGTGTCGCGCTGGGTCTCAGCCATCGTCGCCGCCCGGTGCGGTGGGTGCGCGGCGCTTGGCGGACCGGTGGGCGCCGGTCTCGTCGTCGTAGGCCAGCGCGACGTCGACCGGGTCCGGCCGGGTCGGGTCGGCCTCGAGATCGGCACGGTCGGGCTGGCCGCGGAACCGGTGCCACAGCCGCCGCCCGACCAGCAGCGCCAGCACCACTGCGCCGGTCAGCGTGATGATGAACAGCACCTTGCCGTACGCGTTGGAGTGCACCGACAACCGCACCGGCTCGCCGAGCGGCAGGCCGTCGGCGGTGCGCAGCGCCACGTCGACGGCGACGCGTTGGGTGAAGTGCACCTCGATGGGCACCTTCAGCGGCAGGAAGCCGGGGGGCAGCACGATCTCACCCATGTCGGTGACGGTCATCCCGGGCGGCGCGTCGATGTCCAGCCGCACCCGGATCGGCACCGGCAGGTCGTTGCGCAGCGCCAGCGGCAGCGGGCTGCGCTCGGTGGCCAGCGTGTACGAGCCGCCGGGGTTCACGATCGTCACCGCGTCGAACAGATCCTCGACGGTTCTGCGCACCGTGGTCAGCCGCTGCTGGGCCAGTCCGTTGCGGGCGTCGGGCGGAACCGACAGACTCAGCGCGCGCAGCAGGTCCTCGCGCAGCGGGGCGGTGTACTGGTTGCCGGTCAGCCCGGTGCGCTCGTCGGTGGTCAGGGCGGCGGTGAGCCCCCACAGCCGGTTCGTCGCCGCGGCGATCCCGGTGACCACACCGTCGTCGAACCTTCCTCTCGGGCTGCCCAGCGGCCCGTTCGGCGGTGCCGACTCGCGCGCGGTGGTCTGGGTTTCGGCGATCACGACCGGCAGCGGCCGGGGTACGGCGAGGCGGGCCCGGATCGCGGTCGCGACAGCCGACAGGATCGCCTGCGCGTCCGGCGGGGTCAGGTTCCACATCAGCGGAGGCATCAGGATCTGGGTGCGCGGCGCGACGTCGGGTCGCAGGCCGTGCCACAGCAGCGAGCCGAGCGCCGACTGCAGGCGCGCCGCGGGTGAGTCCTGTTTGACGGCGATGTCGAGCGACGGGTCCACGTAGGACGGCGTCTCCGGGGTCGGACCCACCCCGGCCAGCGCCGCACCGACAGCCGGGTCGAACGGCGCGGCCACCACGTTCGCGGTGTAGCGCACCGGCGCGGTGTCGGCGGTCTCGGCGACGGTGTACTCGCCGTCCTGCGGACCGACCAGGTTGGCGGCCCCGACCGCGACCGTCGGCGCCTGACCGGACAGCAATTGCACGGCCGGCGCGGTCAGGGGTCCGTCACCGACCAGGGTGAGCCCGCGGGTCGAGGCGATCCCGAGGATCTGGTCGACGATGCCCGCGGCCCCACCGGTGGCGATCGCGGACAGCCCCGGGTCGGCGACCCGGTTGAGCGCGTCGAGGTCGGCTTGGGCGTAGGTGGTCGGCGCGACGCACAGTCGCCGCGACAGCGTCCTGAGCCGGTTCAGCCAGTCGACGGCGGCCTGCTGACCCGCCCCCGGATGGATCGGGGTGCCGGGGCCCGCGTCGGCGGCGTCGTTGACGACGTAGCCGTTGGTCATCGCGTTGACGGTGACGAGCAGGTCGGGGTC
Source organism: Mycolicibacterium parafortuitum (assembly GCF_010725485.1). Lineage (NCBI taxonomy): Bacteria > Bacillati > Actinomycetota > Actinomycetes > Mycobacteriales > Mycobacteriaceae > Mycobacterium > Mycolicibacterium parafortuitum. The sequence continues at coordinate 1,490,236 of NZ_AP022598.1, forward strand.
GACGGCCAGACACAGTGCCTGCCCGACCGTGCCGTCGGGATCCACGTCCGGGCTCGTCGCGAAGTCCACCGCGCTGAGCATGGTGTCCAGCCGGCCACCCGGGGCCAGCGACGTCGCGAGGTCGTCGTCGATCAACCGCACCGGGGTGGTGCCGCCGGGAGCGCCCGCGGCCAGCCGCGGCTTGTCGGCAAGCGGCCAGAACATGGTCAGCCCGACGGGGCGGGTGGTGTCCGGCGCGACCGTGGAGTCCAGGGCGTCACCGGCGGAGTCCGATCCCTGTTGCGGGGGCACGCCGAGCACCGGCAGCAGGAACCGGGAATCGTCGAGCCGGGCCGCTGACCCGTAGTCGGGGGTGCCGTTGACGTTGACCATCAGGGGGTACACACCGGGTTCGTCGATCCGCATCGACGAACCCTCGTCGGCGCGCAGCGGATAGGCGAGCCGGAACGGGACCTTCTGCCCGCGGGCGAGTTCCGGTGCGGCGGTGATGAAGTCGGCGACGGGGGAGTACTGGTCGACGTTGCCCGCGAGGTCGGTGCGCAACTGGCTGGACGACGTCACGGCGCCGGCGCGCTCGAGTCGCACCACGATGTCGCGCACCGGTCGATCGCCGACGTTGCTGATGGTTCCGGTGACGATCACCGTCGGGTTGCTGGTCGTGGTGACGATGTCCGGGGTGACGTTGTCGATCTGCACCTTCAGGAACGGCATCGATCCCGGCTGGGCGTACGCGGTCGGAGGTGCGACAGCGGGGGCGACGGCGAACAGCAGCGCGACGACCGCGGCGAGCAGCCGCGCAGCGCGGCTCACGGCCCTTGACCGCAGCCGTTCGTCCTCCGGCCGGGCTGTTGTTGGGTGGTCGGATCCGGTCTGTTCCTGCGTGTGTGGGAGTGGGTCTGGCCGCGCCGGCGCGGCGTCGAGTGGGGCAGCGGAGGAAGGGCGCCGGGGCCGTCGGTGTGCAGTTTGTCGATGAGTTCGTCGGCGACCTCGGCGAGCTTGCGTTCGTCGGCGTAGGCCAGCCGCGACGGCAGCTCCTTGAGCGGCACCCACGCGACCTCGCTGACTTCGACGTCCTCGTCGGAGAGCTCGCCGCCACGGAATCGCATCAGGTAATGGTGCACGGTCTTGTGCACGCGCCTGCCCTCGGTCACGAACCAGTAGTCGATGCTGCCGAGCGCGGCCAGCACGGTGCCCTCGATCCCGGTCTCCTCGGCGACCTCGCGGATCGCGGTCTGCTCGGCCGTCTCACCCATCTCGATGTGACCCTTCGGCAGCGACCACAGCATCCGGCCGCGCCGGTCGATGCGCCCGATCAGCGCCGCGACCTGGTTGTCCTTCGGCCCGTCGAGCCCGTCGATGACCAGGCCGCCCGCGGACGTCTCGTGCACGGTGCGCAGGCGTTCCTGCGGGCGCCGGGCCCTGCTCTTCTGGGGCTTGGGGGTCTGGGCCGACTTGTCGGCTGCCGCCGGTTTGTTGGCTGCCGCCGGTTTGTGGGAGGACGAGCTACCCGAGTTCTGCTGCTTACGGTTGGCGGCCTGCTCGGCCCCGGCCTCGGGCGGACCTGCAGCGCGTCGGCCGCGGCGGCGCCCTCGACGCCGTCGTGGTTTGGCCTGCTCGCCGTCCGACACCCAAGCGATAGTAGCTGGCACCGGTACCACCAATTGCCGCACTCGCCGGTCAGTGACATGGCTGTGACCAGTGGGCTCGCTCGGACCAGTAGGCTCACCGGACGTGCCCGACCCCATCTCCGACGCCGAACGCCTGGCGACAGCGCAAGTCGCGCTGAACCGCCGCGGCGAAGTGCTGCGTGATCTCGGCCGGGTGTTCGCCGACCACGGCCACGAGCTGTACCTGGTGGGCGGTCCGGTCCGCGACGCGCTGCTGGGCCGCTTCAATCCGGACGCCAACGACCTGGACTTCACCACCGACGCCCGCCCCGACCAGATGCAGCGATTCCTGCGCGGCTGGGGTGACGGGCTGTGGGACACCGGCATCGAGTTCGGCACGCTCGGCGTGGCCAAGGGCGACGACCGGCTGGAGATCACCACTTTCCGGGCCGACTCCTACGACCAGGTGTCACGCAATCCGGAGGTCCGGTTCGGCGACAATCTGGCCGACGATCTGGTGCGCCGCGACTTCACCGTGAACGCGATGGCCGTGCGGGTCACCGCCGACGGGCCGACCGAATTCCTGGACCCGCTCGACGGGCTGTCCGCGCTGCGCGACCGGGTGCTCGACACCCCCGCCGCGCCGGAGGTGTCGTTCGGTGACGACCCGCTGCGGATGCTGCGCGCGGCGCGGTTCGTCTCGCAGCTCGGGTTCACCGTCGCGCCGCGGGTGCGTACCGCGTTGCAGGAGATGGCCCCGCAGCTGGCGCGCATCACCGCCGAACGGGTCGCCGCGGAGCTGGACAAACTGCTGCTCGGGCAAGACCCGGTGGCGGGGCTGGATCTGATGGTCGAGACCGGCCTCGGGGACGTGGTGCTGCCCGAGATCGGTGCGATGCGGATGGCGATCGACGAGCACCACCAGCACAAGGACGTCTATCAGCACTCGCTGACGGTGCTGCGGCAGGCGATCGACCTCGAAGAGGACGGCCCCGACCTGGTGTTGCGCTGGGCGGCACTGCTGCACGACATCGGCAAGCCCGCGACCCGCAGGCACGAACCGGACGGCGGGGTGAGCTTCCATCACCACGAGGTGGTCGGGGCGAAGATGGCGCGCAAGCGGATGCGTGAGCTGAAGTACTCGAAGCAGATGATCACCGACGTCTCTCAGCTGGTGTATCTGCACCTGAGGTTCCACGGCTACGGCGACGGCCGGTGGACGGACTCGGCGGTGCGGCGCTACGTCACCGACGCGGGGCCACTGCTGAGCCGGCTGCACAAGCTGGTGCGCGCGGACTGCACGACCCGCAACAAGCGCCGCGCGGCGCGACTGCAGGCCAACTACGACGATCTCGAGCGGCGCATCGCGGAGTTGGCCGAGAAGGAAGACCTCGCGCGGGTGCGCCCCGACATCGACGGCAACGAGATCATGTCGATCCTCGGGATCCCGCCGGGACCGCAGGTCGGCAAGGCGTGGAGCTATCTCAAGGAGCTGCGGATGGAGCGCGGACCGCTCGATCACGACGAGGCGGTGCAGGAACTGTTGACGTGGTGGAACCAGCAGGGCGAGCCGCGCGTCTGAACAGGTGTGGAGTATTGCCTGGGTGATCCGGACGGTTCGGCCACGATGTGGAGCGCCGGCCTCGACACCGATCTGGACGGGGACGGGGTGTTCGACGCGCTCGGCATCGACCTCGACGACGACGGGTTGGCCGACGACGCGCTGACCGATCTGGACGGCGACGGGACGGCCGATCATGCGGCGCTGGACCTTGACGGCGACGGGGCGCGGGAGGCCTATTTCACCGACGACGGCACCGGCACCTGGTCGGTCGGGGCGGATCGGATCGGCGGCGCGCTGCGCTGGTTCGGTCTCGACGGTGTCGAGCAGCCCGCGTCGGCGCAACCCGTGGACATCGACGGCGACGGCGCCCCGGAGCGGTTGGCCGACGCCGACGGTGACGGTCTGGCCGACCGGGCTTTCGGCACCGGCCAGGCCTGGGCGGACACCGACGGCGACGGCAGCTGGGACGTCCGGCTCGTCGACTCCGACGGTGACGGCGCCGCCGACAGCGCCGAAACCCTGCGGTGACCGGCGGTCCCGTCGCCCCGCGAGCGCGCATGTCTGCACGCCGACGCGCCGCCGATTCCGGACGACAGCGCGCATTCGTCAGCGGCGAGCGCGCGTGAACCTAATCGCGGCCGGCGCCCGGCGGTCCGGCGAACGCCTGCGCGATCGTCAGCCACCGCTCGGCATCGGCTCCGGTCGCGACGACGTCCAGCGCGCCACGTGGCCGCCGCTGGGTGACGAGCATGCAGAAGTGCTCGGCCGATCCGGTCACCCGCTGCGCCGCATCCGGCGGACCCCACTCCCAGGTGGCGCCGTCCGGTGCACTCAGTTTCACGTGGAACGGTTCCGCGGGCGGGGTCAGCCCGTGCACCGAGAATGCGAATTCACGGGTGCGGACCCCGATGTGCGCGACCGAGCGCAGCCGTGACGTCGGCGCCCGGGTCACCCCGAGGGCGTCGGCGACGTCGAGCCCGTGCGCCCAGGTCTCCATCAGCCGCGCGGTCGCCATCGACGCGGCGCTCATCGGCGGACCGAACCAGGGCAGTTTGCGGCCGTCGGCGACGGCGACGAGTTCGTCGTGCAGCGCGGTACGTGCTTCGCGCCAGTCGGCCAGCAACACCGCAGGCGGTGTGGCTGCCAGTTGCGCGGCGCCGTCGTCGACGAAGTGCGGGTTGTGCGCCGAGTCCGCGACGACGGCGGCGAAGGCCGCCTCATCGGTCACGGCCAGCAGCGCGACGCGATCGGTCCACAGCAGGTGGGCGATCTGATGGGCGATGCTCCAGCCCGCCGCCGGGGTGTCGGCCGCCCACCGGCCGGGTTCCAGGCCCGCGACCAGCGTGTCGAGCTCGTCGCTTTCGGCCCGCAGTTCGGCGACCAATGAGGCGGCTGTGGCCATGCGGCTCACCCTAGCCGCGTCGCGCGCGCCGTCCTACCGTCGCGTGGATCGCCAGGCCCACCAGATAAAGCACCGAGCCGGCCACCGCCAGGCCGGGGGAACGGCCGTCGGCGGGGATCACCGCGGCTGCGCAGGAGATCGCAGCGATGAACGCCATCCAGAACAGCGCGTCCTGCACCGCGAACAGGTGGCCGCGCAGCGCGTCGGCGACATCGATCTGCATCGCCGAGTCGACGCACAGCTTGACCACCTGACCGGCCGCGCCGAGCACCAGGCCGCAGACGATCATCACCGGCAGTTGCAGTGTGGCGCCGCACAATTGCACGCAGGCCGCCAGCAGCAGCGCGCCGTTCGGCGTCGCGTATCGGCCCCACTTCCTGATCAGCGCGGGCGTGGCGATGGTCGCGAGGAACTGTCCGGTGCCGCCGGCCATCACGAACAGCACCGTGATGCCGAACCCGGCGACCGTGGCATCCTCGACGTGGCGGACCATCACCAGCATCAGCAGTGTGTTGATCCCGAACACCATCCGGTGCGATGCGAGCCCGGCCAGTGTCGAGGCCACCGTCGGGACGGCGATCACGGTGCGCGCTCCGTGCAGCCATCCTGTCGCGACGGCGTAGACGACCGACCCGTGCACCGCGGCCGCGGAGGGGTCGGGGCCGAGGAGCCGGGGCGGGAACCGCATCGACAGCCACAGTGCGCCCGCGACCGGAACCGCGACCATCAGAATCGTGATCGATGATCCCGAATCGCCTGCGCCGAACAGCCAGCGCGGCAGCAGCATGAAGATCGCGCCCGTGAACGCGCCGATCGAGCTGGTCAGCGTTGCCACCGAGTTCATCGCGATCACCTGATCGCGCGGCACGACGTGCGGCAGCGCCGCCGACAGGCCGGCGGACACGAACCGGGTGAAACCGTTGGCGACCAACGCGCTCAACAGGATCGGGATGTCGCCGGCCCCGGCTGCCAGCAGCGCCCCGACCACCAGGATCACCGCCACCCGCCCGGTGTTGGCGCCGATGAGCACCAGTCGGCGGTCCCAGCGGTCCAGCAGCGCACCGGCGAACGGGCCGAGCAGCGAGTAGGGCAGGAACAGCGCGGCGAACGCACCGGCGATGGCCCACGGATCGGCCTCGCGTTCCGGGTTGAACAGCAGCGCGCCGGCAATGCCCGCCTGGAACAGTCCCTCGGCGAACTGGCTGACTGCCCGCAGTTCCAGCAGTCTGCGGAAGTCGGGCAGCGCCCGCACCGCACGCCATGACGTCCGGGTTGCGTCGTCTGGCACGAAGGTCACGTCCTGGGGCGGGGAGCCGGGTCGGGGTCGGATGTTTCGGGGGAGAACCCGACCCACAGTACAAATATCGGGCCGGGCTGTGCTCGTTCGCCACGATCTGCCAAGGGTGGTGACATGATGGATGAATGGGCCAGCCCGACGATCCGGAGGAGTACCAGGACAGGGCCGCACCGATCGCGCCCCGGGTCCGCGCGGGGACGTTGCTGCTGGCCGACACCGACCTGCTGGAGCCGACCTTCCGGCGCAGCGTCATCTACGTCGTCGAGCACAACGACGGCGGCACCCTCGGGGTGGTGCTGAACCGGCCGAGCGAGACGCCGGTCTATAACGTGCTGCCGCAGTGGGCGAAGCTGGCGGCCAAACCGAAGACGATGTTCATCGGCGGGCCGGTGAAACGCGATTCGGCGCTGTGCCTGGGAACCCTGCGCGAGGGCGCCGATCCGTCCGGGGCGGCAGGCCTGCGCCACGTGCAGGGCCGGGTGGTGATGGTCGATCTGGACGCCGACCCGGATTCGTTGGCCCCGATGCTTCAGGGAGTCCGGATCTTCGCGGGCTATTCGGGCTGGACCATCGGACAGCTCGAAGGTGAGATCGAGCGTGACGACTGGATCGTGTTGTCCGCGTTACCTTCTGACGTTCTGGTAGAGCCGCGGGTCGATCTGTGGGGCCGGATCCTGCGCCGCCAGCCGATGCCGCTGTCGCTGCTGGCGACCCATCCGATCGACCTGAGCCGGAACTAGACCCCGACCAGTACGACTAGCTACCGCACGTCAGCGTGCACGACCCGCACGTACTCCCGCATCCGCCGGTGCTCTTCGCGGCGGCTTGGCGCGCGTTCTGCAGCGTGACCACCTTGGCGTTCTGCCAGCAGCCGGCGGCCACGGTGCCGATCGCGCCGAGGACGCACACGCCGAGGATGACGGCGGCGAGCTGGCTCTGGGTCGATTGCCGCGCCGCCAGTGCGACGGCCCCACCGACCGCGAGCATCGCAGCGGCGGCGAGCTGGGTGGGCGCGAGCGCGCGCAGCACCTGCTGAACGAAATCGGTGGAGGGGCGGCGGCGCAGCGACCAGATTCCGGAAGCAGCGGTCGCGACGGCCGCGCACAGACAGAGAATCGCGGCGACCAGCATGAGGCGAGTTTACGGGGTCCGGGCAGGGCCGCCGTCCCCCGGGCGCCAGGCTTCGCCCGGGGGACGACGTTGTTATCCCTGCAATCCCAGCAGCTGTGGCGGGGGAGCCGCTGCCGGAACGCTGGGAGCTTGGGGTGCGGCCGCGGGTAGCGGCAGCGCGGGGGTGCCGGGAAGCGGCATCACCGGTGCTGGGCCGGGGATGCCGACCTTGAAGCCGTTGACGATCGCATCTGTGGCGTCGGCGGCCGCGACCACCTGGTCGACACTGGTGGTCACCGCCAGCGACACCAGGTACCGGTCGGCTCCGGCGGTCGCGATGACGTGGCGCCGCGAGGTGTTCAGCGTCAGGGTGTTCTCGCGGTAGGTGCCCTCGATCAGCGCCGACGGCATCCCGCCGAAGTCGGCCATCGACGCGTCGGTGGAGCGCCACGCGGGCAGCTTCTGGCTGTCGACGAAGCCGTGGCTGATGGCTTCCTTCGGGTCGAACTCGCCGACCAGCTTGTAGACCTTCACCTGCGCGTTCGACGAGTACAGCCCGTTGCCGCCGACACGGTCGGCCAGCACGGCGAACGCGTCGGGCACGTTCGGGTCGGGGATGTGTTCCCAGCCCCGCGGCTTCGGCAACACGATGTTCAGCGCCCTGAAGTCGGTGGCGCTTTGCGGTTCCATCGCGACGCCCTTGGCCGCGAAGAACTCGGCGAGGGTGCCCGAGGTCGCGGGCACGATGGTGGTCACCGGGCGCGGCGGCACCACGGGGGCGGCGCTGGCCGCCGCGGGTACCGCGACCGCGGCGGCGGGTGCGCCTGTGGGGGCGGCTACCGGGGCCTGCAACGCGGGGGCCGCGGCGTTCGGGGTGACGGTGACTGTCTGGGTCACCGTGGCCGGTGCGGGTAGCGCGGGCTGGGGTGACACGGGCTGAGCGGAAGCCGTCGACGTGACACCCAGCACACCGGTGACACCGGCGGCCAATGCGCCGATCCCCCCTGCCAGAGTCCGCCAGCGACGGGCGTTTTCGCTCATTGTCGGTGCTGTCCTTCCCGGTCCGAGGGGCTGTCAGGCGACGAATGTATCCACGCCCCGCACGGACCCACCAGCGCCGGTATCGACCTGGAATCAACCCCTGATGCATCCGCAACGGAACCGAGACCAACCCGTGGCCGGGAAATCGGAGAAGTAGGTGCTTATACCCTGGTGGGGTGACTGAAACGCCGAATCGATCCGCTGTGGCCGACGACACTCCCCGGTTCCGCTACACCGCGGAGCTCGCCGGTGAGATCGAGCGCGCGTGGCAGCAGCAGTGGGCGCAGGACGGCACCTTCCATGTCGACAACCCGGTGGGGGCGCTCGCGCCGGCCGACGGCGGCCAGGTGCCCGCGGACAAGATGTTCGTCCAGGACATGTTCCCGTACCCGTCGGGCGAGGGTCTGCACGTCGGGCACCCGCTCGGCTACATCGCGACTGATGTATACGCCCGCTACTACCGGATGGCCGGTCGTAATGTGTTGCACGCGTTGGGGTTCGACGCGTTCGGCCTGCCCGCCGAGCAGTACGCGATCCAGACCGGCACGCATCCGCGCACGCGCACCGAGGCCAACATCGTCAACTTCCGCCGCCAGCTCGGCCGGCTGGGGCTCGGCCACGACTCACGGCGCAGCTTCTCCACCACCGACGTCGACTTCTACAAGTGGACGCAATGGATCTTCCTGCAGATCTTCAACGCGTGGTTCGACCCGGAGCAGAACAAGGCCCGCCCGATCTCGGAGCTGATCGCCGAGTTCGAGGCCGGTACGCGTGAGGTCGGCGACGGGCGCAAATGGGCGGACCTCGACGCGGGCGCGCGCGCCGACGTCGTCGACTCGCACCGGCTGGTCTACCTTGCCGATTCGGTGGTCAACTGGTGCCCCGGGCTGGGCACGGTGCTGGCCAACGAGGAGGTCACCGCCGACGGCCGCAGCGAGCGCGGCAACTTCCCGGTGTTCAGAAAGCGCTTGCGGCAGTGGATGATGCGGATCACCGCGTACTCCGACCGGTTGCTGGACGACCTGGAGCTGCTGGACTGGCCGGACAAGGTCAAGACGATGCAGCGCAACTGGATCGGGCGTTCGACGGGCGCCTCCGTCCAATTCGGCACCGACGCAGGCGATATCGAGGTGTTCACCACCCGCCCCGACACGTTGTTCGGAGCGACGTACATGGTGCTGGCACCCGAGCACGACCTGGTGGACCGGTTGGTCGCGCAGGCCTGGCCCGAGGGCACCGACGAGCGGTGGACGTTCGGGGCGGCCACCCCGGTCGAGGCGGTCGCGGCCTACCGGGCGTCGATCGCGGCCAAGTCCGATCTGGAGCGGCAGGAGAACAAGTCCAAGACCGGTGTGTTCCTGGGCTCCTATGCGACGAATCCCGCCAACGGGCAACAGGTTCCGGTGTTCATCGCCGACTACGTGCTGGCCGGTTACGGCACCGGCGCGATCATGGCGGTGCCCGGCGGTGATCAGCGCGACTGGGATTTCGCCACCGCGTTCGGGTTGCCGATCGTCGAGGTGGTCAGCGGCGGGGACGTGTCGGTGGAGGCGTACACCGGTGACGGTGTGATGGTGAACTCCGGCTTCCTGGACGGGATGGACGTCACGTCGGCGAAGCAGGCGATGACCGAGCGGCTGACCGCCGACGGGCGGGGCCGCGAGCGCGTCGAATACAAGCTGCGGGACTGGCTTTTCGCGCGGCAGAGATACTGGGGTGAGCCGTTCCCCGTCGTCTACGACAGCGACGGCCGCGCCCACGGCCTGCCTGAGCACATGCTGCCGGTCGAACTGCCCGACGTGCCGGACTACTCGCCGGTGTCGTTCGACCCGAACGACGCCGACAGCGAGCCGTCACCGCCGCTGGCGAAGGTGACCGACTGGGTCACCGTCGAGCTCGATCTCGGCGATGGTCCCAAGCAGTACACGCGCGACACCAACGTGATGCCGCAATGGGCGGGTAGCTCCTGGTACGAGCTGCGCTACACCGACCCGACCAACACAGAGGCGATGTGCGCCAAGGAGAACGAGGCGTACTGGATGGGTCCCCGGCCCGCCGAGCACGGGCCCGACGATCCGGGCGGCGTCGACCTGTACGTGGGCGGTGTCGAGCACGCGGTGCTTCACCTGCTGTACTCGCGGTTCTGGCACAAGGTGCTCTACGACCTGGGCCATGTCAGCTCGCGCGAGCCGTATCGCCGGCTGGTGAACCAGGGCTACATCCAGGCTTTCGCGTACACGGACTCCCGCGGTGCCTACGTGCCCGCCGCAGAGGTGACCGAGCGTGACCGAAAGTTCTACTGGACCGGCCCCGACGGGGAGATCGAGGTCAACCAGGAGTTCGGCAAGATCGGCAAGAGCCTGAAGAACTCGGTGTCGCCGGACGAGATCTGCGACAACTACGGCGCGGACACGCTGCGCGTCTACGAGATGTCGATGGGCCCGCTGGAGGCGTCCCGGCCGTGGGCCACCAAGGACGTCGTCGGCGCGTACCGGTTCCTGCAGCGGGTGTGGCGGTTGGTGGTCAACGAGGACTCGGGGGAGACGATCGCGACGGACGATGCGCTCGACGACGACACGTTGCGGTTGCTGCACCGCACCATCGCCGGGACGGCGGAGGATTACGCGGCGCTGCGCAACAACACCGCCGCGGCCAAGCTCATCGAGTACACCAATCACCTGACCAAGCAGTCGGTGACGGCGCGGGCCGCGCTGGAACCCCTGGTGCTGATGCTGGCTCCGCTGGCCCCGCACCTGGCTGAGGAACTGTGGAAGCGGCTGGGCCACGACTCGTCGCTGGCGCACGGACCGTTCCCGGTGGCCGACGAGCGCTACCTCGTCGAAGACACCGTCGAGTACCCGGTCCAGGTCAACGGCAAGGTCCGCGGCCGGGTCACGGTGCCCGCGGACGCGGCCGCCGACGCGGTCGAGGCGGTCGCGCTGGCCGACGAGAAGGTCGTCGCGTTCCTCGACGGCAAGGCCCCGAAGAAGGTCATCGTGGTGCCCGGCCGGCTGGTCAACGTGGTGGTCTGAACCCTTTCGGGCGGCAAGAGTAGGGCGTAGCTTTACGGGTACCCGGCCGCGGTCGTGACCGCTGCCGGAGGCTTAGGAGCACGCATGGCTGTCGAGGCACCGAACCTGCTGGCTCTCGAGCCGAGACGACCGTTTCCCGCGCGCCTCGGCCCGAAGGGCAACCTTCTCTACAAACTGATCACCACCACCGATCACAAGCTGATCGGGATCATGTACATCGTCACCTGCTTCGCCTTCTTCCTGGTGGGCGGATTGATGGCACTGTTGATCCGCACCGAACTCGCCTCGCCCGGACTGCAGTTCCTGTCCAACGAGCAGTACAACCAGCTGTTCACCATGCACGGCACGGTGATGCTGCTGTTCTACGCCACCCCGATCGTGTTCGGGTTCGCCAATCTCGTTCTGCCGCTGCAGATCGGCGCGCCCGACGTCGCCTTCCCGCGGCTGAACTCGTTCTCGTTCTGGCTGTTCCTGTTCGGCGGTCTGATCGCGATGGCCGGGTTCATCGTGCCCGGCGGCGCCGCGGACTTCGGGTGGACGGCGTACTCGCCGCTGACCGATGCGATCCACTCCCCGGGCCCCGGCGGGGACCTGTTGATCATGGGTCTGGCCGTCGGTGGTCTGGGCACCATCCTCGGCGGCGTCAACATGATCACCACCGTGGTGTGTATGCGCGCCCCCGGCATGACCATGTTCCGGATGCCGATCTTCACCTGGAACATCCTGGTGACCTCGATCCTGGTGCTGATGGCCTTCCCGATCCTGACCGCGGCGCTGTTCGCGTTGGCCGCCGACCGGCATCTCGGCGCCCACGTGTACGACCCCGCCAACGGCGGCGCGATCTTGTGGCAGCACCTGTTCTGGTTCTTCGGCCACCCCGAGGTGTACATCGTGGCGCTGCCGTTCTTCGGCATCGTGACCGAGATCTTCCCGGTGTTCAGCCGCAAGCCGATCTTCGGCTACACCACGCTGATCTACGCGACGCTGGGTATCGCGGCACTGTCGGTGGTGGTGTGGGCGCACCACATGTTCGCCACCGGTGCAGTGCTGCTGCCGTTCTTCGCGTTCAGCACCTACCTGATCGCGGTGCCGACCGGTATCAAGTTCTTCAACTGGATCGGCACGATGTGGAAGGGCCGGTTGACGTTCGAGACGCCGATGTTGTTCTCGGTCGGCTTCATCGCGACGTTCCTGCTCGGTGGTCTGTCGGGGGTGATCCTGGCCAGTCCGCCGCTGGACTTCCATGTCACCGACAGCTATTTCGTGATCGCGCACTTCCACTACGTGCTGTTCGGCACCATCGTGTTCGCGACCTACGCCGGCATCTACTTCTGGTTCCCGAAGATGACCGGACGGCTGCTCGACGAGCGTCTCGGCAAGCTGCACTTCTGGCTGACGTTCATCGGTTTTCACGTCACGTTCCTGGTGCAGCACTGGCTGGGTGACGAGGGCATGCCGCGTCGCTACGCCGACTATCTGCCCTCCGACGGTTTCACGACGCTGAACGTCGTGTCCACGATCGGCGCGTTCATCCTGGGCCTGTCGACGCTGCCGTTCCTGTGGAACGTGTTCAAGAGCTGGCGCTACGGCGAGGTCGTCACCGTCGATGACCCGTGGGGCTACGGCAACTCCCTGGAGTGGGCCACCAGCTGCCCGCCGCCGCGCCACAATTTCACCGAGCTGCCCCGGATCCGTTCCGAGCGACCGGCCTTCGAGCTGCACTACCCGCACATGGTGGAGCGGATGCGTTCCGAGGCGCACGTCGGCAAGCACGCGACGGCCGGGGAGTCCCCGGAGGGTTTCGGGCCGCGGACCGAGCCCGACCGCTCCTAGCGCGGCCGGATGATCACTTCGTGGACGTGCGCGTCGCGCGGGGCGTTGATCGCGTCGACGGTCAGCTGAGCGACGGTCTGGGGGCTCAGGAACTGGTCCGGGTCGTACGGGCGGCCCTCGTAGGCGATGAGGTCCTCCTGCATCGCGGTCGCGATGCGGCCCGGGTGTACGGAGGTGACCCGCAGGGACGGCTCGTCGGCGCGCAGGGAGTCGGCGAAGCCGCGCAGCGCGAACTTGCTCGCCGTGTACGACGCGAGGCCGGGGGAGGCGTTGATCCCGGCGCCGGAGTTGATGAACACCACGTGCCCGCCCGCGGCGCGCAGCGCGGGCAGCAGCTCCAGGGTCAGCGCCACCACCCCGATCAGATTCACCGACATCGTCGCGCGCCATTCGTCGACGCTGGACTCCGCGACGCGGCCGGGGTATGCCACACCGGCGTTGTGGATCAGCACGTCGAGCTCGACGATCGGTTCGACGACGGCGGGGATCGAATCGGGATCGGCCAGGTCGAGCGGCCAGGTGGTCGCCCCGAGCCGCTCGGTGACCTCGTCGAGGCGCCGCGACGGCCGGCCTGCCAGAAACAGCGTGTGGGTGGGGGCCAGCGCGTCGGCCAGGGCCGAACCCAGCCCTCCGGAGGCCCCGGTGATCATCGCGGTCGGCACACCTGAAACCCTACCGACCTGCACTGAGCGCAAAGTCGTCGCATCATAAGGGAACAATGCCCCACGATCCGAGCTTCACCCCCACCCAGCTGGCGGCCCGCGCCGCCTATCTGTTGCGCGGTAACGACCTCGGCACCATGACGACGGCGGCCCCGTTGCTGTACCCGCACATGTGGAGCTGGGACGCCGCGTTCGTCGCGATCGGACTGGCGCCGCTGTCGGTGGAACGGGCGGTGGTGGAACTGGACACGCTGTTGTCGGCGCAGTGGGGCAACGGCATGATCCCGCACATCGTGTTCGCCAACGGCGTCGACGGCTACTTTCCGGGACCGGCCCGCTGGGCGTGTTCGGCGCTGTCGGCGGATGCGCCGCGCAACCGGCATACCTCGGGCATCACCCAGCCACCCGTGCACGCGATCGCGGTCCAGCGCATCCTCGACCACGCCAGGACCCGCGGCCGCTCGACGCGCGCCGTGGCGGAGGCCTTCCTGGACCGGCGCTGGAACGACCTGGTGCGGTGGCACCGATGGCTGGCCGAGTGCCGGGACCCGGACGCACGCGGCCGGGTCACGATGTACCACGGCTGGGAATCGGGCATGGACAACTCGCCGCGCTGGGACGGCGCCTACGCCAACGTGATTCCCGGCGACGTCCCCGAGTATCAGCGTGAGGACAACAAGATCAACACGGACGCGACCCAGCGGCCGTCGGACCTGGAGTACGACCGCTACCTGTGGCTGGTCGAGGAGATGAAAGCCGCCCGCTACGACGACGAATTGCTCTCCAAGACAGTCAGTTTCGCGGTCGAGGACGTCTTCGTCTCGGCGATCCTGTCGGTGGCCTGCCAGGTGCTCGCCGAGATCGGGGAGGATCACAAGCGCCCCCGCTCCGACGTTCGGGACCTGTATGCGTGGGCAGACCGCTTCCGCGCCGGGGTGATCGAGACAACGGACGAAAGAACCGGTGCGGCCAAGGATTACGATCTGCGCGCGGAGAAGTGGATCGTCACCGAGACGGTGGCGCAGTTCGCGCCGCTGCTGTGCGGCGGGTTGCCGCACGAGCGCGAACGCGCGCTGCTGCGCCTGCTGGAGGGGCCGCGGTTCTGCGGGCATCCCGACCTCGCCTACGCGCTGATCCCGTCGACGTCGCCGGTGTCGCGGGACTTCCGGCCGCGTGAGTACTGGCGCGGGCCGGTGTGGCCGGTGATGACGTGGCTGTTCTCGTGGTGCTTCGCGCGGCGCGGCTGGGCCGAACGGTCGGCGACGTTGCGCAGGGAAGGACTTCGGCAGGCCAGCGACGGTACGTTCGCCGAGTACTACGAGCCGTTCACCGGAGAGCCGCTGGGCAGCATGCAACAGTCGTGGACCGCCGCGGCGGTGCTGGACTGGCTGGGCTGAGCCCTATTCGGCGATCCGCTCCAGCGGGGCCAGCGCCTTGGTCAGCGCATCGAGTTCGTCGCAGCTGAGCTTGCTGAGCAGAGACGCCAGGTGGGCCTGGCGGGTGGCCAGCGCCTCCTGATGCTGGGCCAACCCCTCCGGCGTGATGTCGACCAGGACGGCGCGCAGGTCGGACGGGTCGCGGTCCCGTTTGACCAGGCCCAGCTTCTCCAGCCGGCGGATCGCCACCGTGGTGGTCGGGGTGCGGACCTTCTCGTGGGCCGCGAGCTCGGTCATCCGCATCGGACCCTGGTCGATCAGTGTGAGCAGGATGGACAGCTGCGCCAGCGTCAGATCACCGGAGGTCGGTGTGCGACCGGTGTGCCGCATGACCGACAACACCTTGGACAGCACGCGCTGCAGTTCCCCTGCCAGCTCGCTGACCTGCGCTTCCGTCGCAACCATAATTCAGCCAGTCTAACCTGTGGCCCCGGTGTCGGGGTGATTTGTCGGGGTAATCCCGCTGAACCTGCGGCGGCCGTGCTAGAGCACCTGGGACAGGAATCGCCGCAGCCGGTCCGTCTCGGCGGCCTCGAAGAGCTGGTCCGGCGGTCCGGCCTCGACGACCTGGCCGTGATCCATGAACACCACCGAATCCGCGGTCGACCGGGCGAAGCCCATCTCGTGGGTGACCATGACCATCGTCATCCCGTCGGCGGCGAGGTCGGCGATCAACGCCAGCACGCCCTTGACCAACTCGGGGTCGAGCGCCGAGGTGGCCTCGTCGAAGAACATCACCTGGGGCGCCATCGCCAGCGCGCGCGCGATCGCGACGCGCTGCTGCTGGCCGCCGGACAGCGTCGACGGGCGCACTTCGGCCTTGTGCCGCAGCCCGACCCGCTCCAGTTGCGCCAGGCCGAGCTCGCGGGCCTGCGCGGCGTCCATCCGCTTGAGTTTGCGCGGGCCGAGCGTGACGTTGTCGAGCACCGTCTTGTGCGGAAACAGCTGGAACTGTTGGAACACCATGCCGATTCGCTGCCGCAGCGCGTTCGGGTCGTCCTTGAGCACCGAGCGGCCGTCGAGCAGGATGTCGCCGCGGTCCGGTTCGTAGAGCCGGTTCAACGTGCGCAGCAGCGTCGACTTCCCGGACCCGGACGGGCCGATCACGGCTGTGCTGGTGCCCGCCGCAACGTCGAGGCCGACGCCGCGCAGTACCTTGGTCTTGCCGAACGAAAGATGGATGTCCTTGGCGGCCAACGACACTGCGGCGGTCATCAGTTCATCTCCTGAGAGGTCGAGAGCACCAGCGGATCCTCCTCGTCAGGCCGTCGGCCACGCCGCAGCCGGGCGTCGATGAAGTTCACCAGATGTGTCAGCGGAATCGTCAACGCCAGGTAGAACAGGCCCGCGGCGACCAACGGGGACAGATTTCCGGTCTGCGCGTTGAGGTCGCGGCCGACCTGGAAAAGCTCGCGCTGATTGGCGATCAGGCCGAGGAAGTACACCAGCGACGACGCCTTCAGCAGCGAGATGAACTGGTTCATCAACGCGGGCAATACCCGTCGGACGCCCTGCGGGATCACGACCAGCCGCATCGACGTCGAATAGCTGAAGCCCAGTGCCCGCGACGCTTCCAACTGGCCCGGATCGACGCTCTGGATGCCGGACCGGAAGATCTCCCCGATGTAGGCCGCGGCCATCAAGCCGAGCGCGGCGATACCGAGCGGGTACGGGTTGTTGCCGGTGAGGTGCCCCACGACCGGCCCGACGCCGAGGCCGATCAGCAGGATGATCACCACTTCGGGCAGACCGCGGAAGATGTCGGTGTAGACACGCGCCGGCCAGCGCAGCCAGCGCGACCGCGAGATGCCGGCCACCGCGAGCGCCATGCCGAGCACCAAGCCGATGATGCTCGCCGACACCGTCAGGATCAGGGTGTTCGGCAGCCCGGTCTTGAACAGGTCCGGGATGGCCTGCTTGTACAGATCCCAGTCCAGGAACGCGGCGCCCAGCTGGGACAGTGTCGATTTCGTTTCGACGGGACCGGCCGGGGCGGCGCTGTCCTGGTTGCGTTCGGCCAGTGCGGTGAAGTCGGGCAGTTGCGGTTCGGGTGCGGCCTTGGACCCCGGTTTCCAGCCCGGCGGCAATGCGCGCGGCACCCAGTCGGTGTACAGCCGCGCCCAGGTGCCGTCGGCGATGATCGCGTCGAGCCCGGAGTTCAGCGCGTCGATCAACGGCTGGTTGTCCAGCGCCACCGCCCACGCGATGAAATTGTCGAGACTGAAGGTGTTTTCGATGATCTCCGCGGGATCGCCGGGTTGTACGGTGCCCTGCGCCTGCTGCGACGGGGCCACCCACGCGTCGAGCTGACCGGACTTCAGGCTCGCGTACACGGTGTTGTAGTCGGGGTACTTCACCGGTTGAAGCTTCAGTGTGTCGATCACGTAGGCCTCTTGCACCGTGCCCTGCACGACACCGATGCGTTGCCCTTCGGCGAGCTTGTCGAAGCCGGTGATCGGCGAGCCCTGCGGCACGACAAGGGAGAAGTAGCCGAAGTCGTAGCCGTTGGTGAAGCCGACGGTGCGGCGGCGGGCGTCGGTGGTGGTGATCGACGAGGAGCCGACGTCGAAGCGCCGCGCCGCCACCTGGGCCAGCAGCCCGGAGAACTCGGTGCCGACGAAGTTGATCCGCAACCCGAGCTTGTCGGCGACTGCGCGCAGCAGCTCGTTGTCGAATCCGGTGAACTGTCCGGCGGAGTCGATGCAGATGCTGGGGGGCGCGTCAGACAGCGTGCCGACCGTCAGCGTTCCCGGTTGGCTCAGCCCGAGCGCGTTGACGTCGATGGAGTCCAGCGGTGGGACGTTCGGCGTGGTGTATTTGTCGGTCTCAGGGCCGGTGGCCGCGGTGGCCAGGTTGGTCGGCAGCGCGCTGGCGCTGTCGGGGCCGGGCGGTGAGCACTGGTCCGTCTGCGCGGCGGCCGGCGCGGCCAGGCCCATCGCGGCGATCATCCCGATGATCAGTGCCAGGGCGAACGTCTTCACGGACAAGGGCGATACCCGAAGGCTGCTCATTCAAAGCAACGTAGCGCGCCGCCGGTCCGGCCCCAAGGGGGATCGGGCGAGTGGGTCAGCCGTGCAGCACCCCGCGCCGCACCAGGTCGGCCATCAGGATTCGTGCCATCGTCTCGGACCACTGCGCACACGCGTTGCGCGCCGACTCGGGGTCGCGGCCGCGGATGGCCGTGAGCTCGGTCTCGTAGAAGGGCAGCATCGCGTCTCGGTGCTGCAGGTAGGAGTGCCAGAAGGCGTGGGGGATGAACATCTGGGAAGAGTCGATCGCGGCTTGGAGCCGGGGTCCGGCGTACTCGGCGTTGATGGTGGCGCGGAACCTCGAGGTGTGAGTGTCGAACTGGCGGCAGTCACATCCGTTGCGCATCTGGATGATCTCGTCGGTGAGTTCGGCGACGATCGCCGGGTCCGCCGCGGCGGCGGCCCGCGCCGAGGCCAGTCCGCTGAGAACGCCGTAGAGCTCGTGATGCTCCCGCAGGGTGTACTCGTCGAATCTCTCCACATACGCGCCACGGTGGTAACGGGTGGTCAGGATGCCGTCGTGCTCGAGCTGGACCACCGCCTCCTGCACCGGGACCCGGCTCAGGCCCAGAGTATGGGCGATTTCGTTGCGGTCCAGGCGATCTCCGGTGCGGAGCCGACCGCTCAGCACCATATCGACCACGTGGGAGACCACCAGGTCCTTCTCTTTCAACCCGTACTTCTTGGGCATGGCGGCGCCAGTCTCTCACTTGGGGGTCAGTCGGTACCGGCGCGACGGTCGCGCCAGCGGCACAGCGCCTCGGCCTGGGACAGGTCGTAGTCGGGGCCGTTCACGCCGACGGTCAGCATCGTGATGCCCAGCGATGCCAGTGCCTCGGCGTTCTCCAGCAGCGCGTCCTCGGTGCGGCCCTTGGCCTCGGCGGCGCGCTCGACGGTCGCGGGATCGCGGCCGACGTCGGCGCAGTGGCGCGCCAGGATCTCCGACTTGCGCGGGTAGGTCTCGGTGTCGGAGAAGGAATGCCAGATGTGGGCGTGCTGGGCGACGAGCCGCAGCGTCTTCTTCTCGCCGCCGCCGCCGATCAGGACCGGGATGTCGCGCAGCGGTTGCGGATTGAGCTTCCCCATCCGGCTCTCGATCCGCGGTAGCGCCGCCGCGAGTTCGTCGAGGCGGCTGCCCGCCGTGCCGAACTCATAGCCGTACTCGTCGTAGTCCTTCTGCTTCCATCCCGACCCGATGCCGAGGATCAGCCGCCCGTCGCTGATGTGGTCGACGGTGCGCGCCATATCGGCCAGCAGCTCGGGGTTGCGGTAGGAGTTGCAGGTGACCAGCGCGCCGATCTCGATGCGCGACGTCTGTTCGGCCCACGCGGCGAGCATGGTCCAGCATTCGAAGTGCGCGCCGTCGGGGTCGCCGTAGAGCGGAAAGAAGTGGTCCCAGTTGAAGGCCACGTCGACGCCGAGGTCCTCGCAGCGCCGCGTCGCGTCGCGGATCAGGTCGTAGCGGGGGGAGTGTTGGGGTTGGAGTTGGACGCCGATGCGGACGGGTCCGCTGGTCTCGGAGGTCATGCCCGAGGTTAGCCCCCCGCGAGCAGACACAAACTCGCAACGACACGCGGCGACACGCCGGAGTTTATGTCTGCTCGCGAGGGAGAACGCGGGGCCTACACGCCGATGTTGCCGCCTGTCTTCCACACCGCCACCACCGACGGCCGTGCCGTGCCGTTTCCGCCTTCGGGCCAGCGGGATTGCGGACTGTCGATGGTGTTCTCGTCGTTCTCCCCGGGGTGCTGCACGCACACGGTGACGAGGTCGTCGGTGACGACGGGTCCGCAGGTCTCTGCGCCGAGCGGCACGGTCAGGAACTGTTTGGTCTCGCCGCGGTTCGGGCCGTCCAGCGCCACGGCGAACAGACCGTCGTTGGAATCCAGCGCGTTGCCGTCGGTGGAGATCCACAGGTTGCCGTGGCTGTCGAAGGCGAGGTTGTCCGGGCAGGAGATCGGACTGACCTTCGTCTTGTCGAATCCGCCGTAGTAGGTGTCCGCGGCGGCCGGATCTCCGCAGACCAGCAACAGATCCCAGGTGAACGTCGTGCCGGCGTGGTCGTCGGTGATCTCCAGGATCTGGCCACTCTTGTTGTCGTTGCGGGGATTCGGCGCATCGGCGGGTGCCTTGCCGTCCGCGCCACGCCGGTCGTTGTTGGTCAGCGCGACGTAGACCTTGCCGGTCTTCGGGTTGGTCTCGATGTCCTCCGGGCGGTCCATCTTGGTGGCACCGACCTTGTCGGCGGCCATCCGGGTGAACACGGCGGCCTCCGCGGCGGTGACCCCGCCGACCAGGGATTGGGCCTGCCCGTCCGGTCCCGACCGCAGCAGCGGAATCCACGTGCCGGAGCCGGCGAACGACCCATTCGCCGGCAAGGCGCCCGAGCCGTCGATCTCGTCGGCCGGGATCTCGCTGGAGAGCTTGGCGACGTAGAGGGTGCCCTCGTCGAGGATGGCCATGTTGTTCGCCATCGCGGCGGGATCGGTGCCGGGCTGAATTCTGCGGGAGGAGACGAACTTGTACATGTAGTCGAAGCGCTCGTCGTCGCCGGTGTAGGCCACGACGGTGCCGTCGGCGGTCACGTGGATGGTGGCACCCTCGTGTTTGAGCCGCCCCAGCGCGGTGTGCTTGACCGGCGTGGACGTCGGGTCCCACGGATTCAGCTCCACCACGTAACCGAAGCGGTTGACCTCGTTGGGTGTCTCGTCCAGGTCGAACCGGGGATCGAAGGTCTCCCAGAGCAATTCAGAGGGTTCGTACGAGATGCCGTACCGGCGCCGGCGGTCGGCGTCGACGGG